>CBFGPQ010000083.1:0-15124 GCA_965650705.1 uncultured Asticcacaulis sp.
CAGGGCCTGGCGCAGCTTGAGGCCGCGTTCGCCGAAGCCAAGGCCGCCTGGACAGCCGCGCAGGCGGCAGGCACGGTCAACGAAGATCGGACCGCCATGGCGCGGGCAACGCGCGACCTGCGCTACTATACGGCACGCCTGGCCTCGGCCCAGCGCATCGATCCGGTTCCATCGCCCGACCGCGTCGTCTTCGGCTGCACGGTAACGATCGAACGCGAGGACGGCCGCGTCCAGACCTTCCGCATCGTCGGTGAGGATGAAGCCGACCCGGCCTTGGGCAGCGTGTCCTATGTCTCGCCGCTGGCCCGCGCGGTGATGGGCAGGGCCGTGGACGAAGAGGTCACGCTGGACGGCGCGGAAATCGCCATAGTGGCGATCAGGTAAAGTTGCGGACAAATCCGCCACAATGCGGATATATACGCCATTTCCGCTTGACGGCGGAAGTGTCCGCATTTATCGTCATCTTACTACGGAGATGACCGATGAACGCCATCAATACAGCCTTCCTCAAGGCCGCCTCGCCCATCCGGCGCGGACACGAATCGAGCTGGGTCAATGTCGAGGGCGGGACCGTGTCCGGCCGCGTCACCAAGGTGATTGGCGTCGAGGCATACTTCGCCAGCCTGTACGACAGCGCCGCCCAGTGCCGCTTCCGCATCGGCGCCGACGCGCATGACCGCCACGGCTTTGCCACGGCCGCCGAGGCGCAGGGCGCACTCGATGCCTTCCTGCTGGATACGGCCCGCGCGCGAGGACGGGCGTGATGGCCTTCGACACCCCCTGCCCCTTTCCGCTTCACCCCGGCAGTTACCTGACGCGCAGCGGCGTGCGCGCTGAGGTCTTCGTGATCCGCGTCAACTATGAAGACCGCCGCATCGCCATCGGCTGCATCTATAATGCCGCGGGCGATGTCCAGTTCACCTGCGATTGGGACGCCGCCACGGGCCTCAGCCGCGTCCACAGTGGTCCGTGCTGCGACGACATCATAGCCATGGCGATCGGCTGACGCCGCCGCAATGTCGTTTCACGCGTCACAAAAATGATACAATCTCCGATCGATGTTAACCCGTTTCGGATCGGGCCTGGCGGCGGGCATCACCTATCCCGCCTAACCGTCTGCCGCCAATAGATTGTTTCGTTTGATTTTATTTTTGTTTCCCGCCCTCGCGCCCCGGTTTCACAGCGACCAAGCAATGGTGCGGCGCAAAAATTCCTCTTTTCTTTCTTAAAAAATAGCGCAGGCTGCTTTTTCGCACTGCGTCATTTTGAAAATCGCCCCGTAGGTCCCGTGGATATCGTCTCGATCCCGCGTACGCTGTCCTCTTGCCCGACGATCCGAAAGGTTTCTCATGTCCTCGCCTTGCCTCCCCCGCCGTTCAAAAAGACATCCCAGCCTCTGACCACCGCTCTTGCCCAGGTCAGGCGGCTGACCGCGTCCGGCACGACGCAATATAAGGCGGCGCGGCCCTCAGCGCGCGCTCGCCGTTCGGTTCAACGGTCGCTTCCTGTACGTCCGGTTCAGCGAGTGCTGGCACCTTCTCCAGTGGCCCAGCAGTGCTTTTCCCCCTCCAGACGTGCAGGAAGACGGAGCCCCGGCGGGGGGACCGCCGGGGCTTTCATCTCCCGACACGCCCGTGATTGGTCCCATGCGAGGATTCGAGATGGTTTCATATGCAACATAGAAAGTATCTTACGAAATAAGCCTTTGCGCGCACCATCATTAAATGTGTCAATCATGCCGCACCGCACACATTCAATACCAATTCCCACACCAAATATCGTACGCAAAAGAAACGGTTTACGTTTCATTAAGCATCGCAATCGTCATCTGGCAGCCCTTTCGCAGTGCACAAAAGGTACACCGATGTCCTCCTCCCCCTCGCTTACCAGTGCCGTATCGCTTTCTGATATCCCTTCCCAAACCACCAAGGCCAAGACCGTCACCAGCCAGAAGGTGCGTGATATCCGCCAGGTCACCTCGAAACTACGTATCCTGGCGCTCAACGCCCTGATCGAGGCCAAGCACGCCGGAGACAAGGGCGCCGGGTTTTCCGTTGTCGCCGACGAGGTCCGCAACATCTCTGCCGAGGTCGAGGGCCTGGCCAAGGACCTCGGCAACGAAATCGTCACGCTCGAAGACCTGACGCAGAAGATGGCCCGGCAGTCGCAGGGCTCGCGCCTGACCGACCTTGCCTTGAACGCCGTCGAAATCATCGACCGCAACCTCTATGAGCGCACCTGCGACGTACGCTGGTGGGCGACGGATTCCGCCGTCGTCGACCACGCCGCGGCGCCCTCGCCCGAACGGCAGGCCCACGCCTCCCAACGTCTGGGGGTCATCCTCGACAGCTATACCGTCTATCTCGACCTGTGGCTGTGCGATCTCGACGGCAACATCATCGCCAACGGCCGCCCCGACCGGCATTTCGTCACGGGGCGCAATGTCCACGACGCGCTCTGGTTCCAACGGGCCATGCGCCTGCGCGGCGGCGCCGAATTCGCGGTCGCCGACATCACTACAGAGCCGTTGCTGCGTAACGCCCAGGTCGCCACCTACGCCACCGGCGTGCGCGCGGGCGGCCACGAACGCGGTGAACTGATCGGCGTGCTGGGTATCCACTTTGACTGGCAGCCCCAGGCCAAATCGGTCGTCGAAGGCGTGCGCATCGGTGACGACGAAAAGGACACGACGCGCGTCCTGCTGACCGACGCCAACGGGCTGATCATCGCCGCTTCGGACGGCAAGGGCATATTGAGCGAGCACTTCCGCCTCCGCACCGAAGGTAATGCGTCCGGCCACTATGTCGATGCCGCGAACCAGATGGTCGCCTTTCACCGCACGCCCGGCTACGAGACCTATGACGGGCTCGGCTGGTACGGCGTGATCGTACAGACGTCCGGATAGGCTAAGTAATCGCCCAGATGCCGTCCTCCCAAAGCCAAGAGTTCCCGCATGTTATGCCCGACATTCCGCCTCACCTTCATGGCCAATCCGGATAAGCGCGTCATCGTCGTCCGCCCCATCGGCGACATGCCGGCAGACCTGTTCATGGAGCGCCTGTTCGAGTCTTACGCCACGGTCACCATGCCGTGGACCTATAACCGCCTGCTCGACCTGCGCCGTTTCGACGGCCACCTCCGCAGGGCCGATTACGACGCCATAGCCGCGCGCTGGCAGACGATAACGGCCGGGCGCGACTACGAAGCCTATGTCGCCATCGTCGGATTCGACGCCATGGACGACCTCAGGACCCCACATGCCGCGCCGAACCTGCCGAACGAGGTCATCTGTCATTTTTCCGATTTCCACGAAGCCATGGGCTGGCTGACCGCCACCGACCGGGCGGGTTTCCTTGCCCGGTTGAGGCCGCTGGAACGCGTTCGCCGCGACGATGGCCGCATCCGTGTGGAATAGGCAAGCCATTTCGCATCGACTTCTTATGGCGGCAGCGGCCATGTTTCGCCGATAAAGATCATCCGGAGGAGACCTTGCATATGGCCGACTTTGCCTACCACCTCATCGACAACAATACCGGCGAAGAAGTCTATCCGTCCGATACCTTCGACTTCGCCGCCATTCCTGTGCCTGAACACCGTATCCACGACCCTGAACTGATGGAACGCTATGGCGGGCCGGCGGTCGTCAACCGCGTCGAACAGAGCGAAGGCGCCAATGGCGTCGAGGTAAACATCTATATCGACGGCGTCGAGGAGCGGCTTAACGGCGACGAGATCGACCAGAACTACCGCCGCTCGTGAGGTAACCGCATCCGCAAGTGATCACATATCTTTTTTATGCGGTGTCGATTAGCATTGATCAGAACCATTGGCGGCAAAAGCAGCTGGGTCATGGACAGTAAAACGCTTAAAGACAACGACGCATTGCGGTTTGAATTCGTCCGCTCGGTCATCCGGAACGTATCGGGCGACCGCGACAATGGCTTCGTAGAGACCGTCCTGTTCACCTTCATAAAGGGCAGCGCCCGGTGCCAACTGACGCCCGGTGACGAAGCGGCCCTGCACGCCTATCTGCATGAAGTGATCGGCGCCAGGCTTGAATCGGACGGCGAGGACGAAGCCCTGGTCCACGATCTGGTGGCGCTGGCTAAACACGTTGCCGATACCGACGCCGCCACGGTCGCGGGCTACGTGGCCGCCCTGCATGATCGCCCAAAAAGGGTCGCCGCCAACAGCGCGTGAAAATAAGGCCGCCGGAGATTTCCAGCGGCGCGCTTTTACCATTACTCGACGGTCAGCGTCTTCTTGACAGTGCCGGCCGCGTCGCCGGCGGCATCGCCGACCTGTTCGGCGGCGGTGGTCACTGGATCCGCCGGGCGCGACCGCGTCTGCGTTATGAAGAAGGCGCCGATCAGCAGCGCGACCAGGATAAGGGCCAGGACGATAAGCCCGGTATTGTTGCCGCTGTTGTCGACAACGGGCTCACGAATGACTTCGCGCTCCACGACGGGAGGATTATTCTCGATTTTGACGTCTGCCATGGCGAAACTCCTGTAGAGGCATTTGAGACAACGGACAAACTACCCGCCGCCGCACAAAAAAACGGCGCAGAAACCACGCAAACGTGATAGTCGTGACATTAAGGTGGTATTTTGCCGCTTGTTTTTCGTCGGTTCCGCGGAATTTCGTCGCAATTTTATTTAATGGCGCAATGCTGTTGCTTTTGCGTATGTTTTTGCGCGTTTTCTCCTGAAAGGAGAACTATATTACATTTTTACAAATTTATTATCATGGTGCGCTCAGCTCGCATAAGACAATAAAAAACAAGATAATTCAGGTATTGGGATGAATTTCAGTTTCAGGGTGCGGCTCGTCAGGCGGTCGGCTCGCCGTCTCAAATCTCAATTCTTCCGCGCGCTCGACATCATGGTGTCGGCGACCATTATCTGTTTCCTGGCGCCTGTATTCGCCGTCCTCGCCATCGCGTCGTGGTTTCCAGGCCACGATGCCGAGGCCATGAACGGCCTGTTGTCGCGCCTGGGGCTGGGACAACTGCCGCAGCTCTTCCAGGTTTTTTCGGGCGAGATGAGCCTGTTCGACTAAACCGACCTTACGGCCCTCCATTGCCGAACTTGCGCGCGACGCCGATCATGAGCCCCGGCTTATCATTGCGGCTGACAATCAGGGACTCGCCCTCAGGCGTTGCGAAGGTGTCGGTCCGCTTCGACGAATTCAGCAGATCGGATGCGCGCAGCGACGCCGTCCATTTCGGCGTCAACTTGTGGCGCCAGGTCACGTCCAGCCTGTAAAAGCCGGTCTTGTACCCCTGAAGCGTCACGCCGCGCCCTTCACCGGTCAGGCTGAATTGCAGCCAGTCCCGGGGATCGGGCTTGTATTCGACGACCGCGTTGCCAGACCAGGTGACGTACTGGCGCCTGAGCATCGCGCCGCCGAGCAGCCCGGTCACTTGGCTGTCGAAGACGTTCAGGTTGACCGAATAGTCGATCGTCTTCCACGCCCTGCCCTTGGCGGTCCATTCCAGCCCCGCGGCGCGAGACCGGTCGGCATTGATGACCGACAGGACTACCACCTGGTCCGCAGTGACGCTGCGCGTTTCGGTCAGCGGATGATGGTTCACGCGATAATAGAGGCTGCCGTTCGAACTGAAGTCGTTGTCGGTGAACTCATAGCCGACCTCGAAGGAATCCGTTTCCTGCCATGCCAGTTCGGGATTACCCTCATAGCGCAGGTAACGCGACCAATAGATCGGGCGTGGATTGAGCTGGTAGAGGCTGGGCGCCTGGGTGCGGCGGCTGTAGCTGGCGACCAGCTTGGTTCTTTCGGACAGGTCGCGGTTGACGCTCAGGGACGGCAGGAGCCGCGTATCGCCGCGGGTGAAGACGCCGGCTTCGCGGTGCTCATCCTCGACGCGCAGGCCCGGCATGACCACGAAACCACCGATAGGCGTCTGCCAGGTGACATAGCCTGCCGCGATCCGGCGGGCATAGTCGAAGGGCGTGACGAAGTCCGGTGCGCCGGGCACGATCGCGGCCAGGTTTTCGGACCGGCTGAGGAGGCTGCTCTCGGTCGTTTCGAACAGGAAGCCCGCCGTCAGGCGCGACTTGCCGAAGGGCCTTTCATAGTCGCCCTTGACCGAACCGCCATGATCGGAAGCGTCGTTGCGATAGGCATAGGCGCGTTCGGCCTGGGCCGGCACGGCGTAGATCAGGCCGTGTACCGAGCCATCGGTGGACCGGCCGTTGTCACGCGAGATATTGAGATCGAAGCGCTCGCCCTCGATCCTGCCCTTGTGCGTGTAATGGAGCGCGACTTCGCCGGTCACACCGCGCTCGGTACCCAGCACGTCTTCGGCGTGGTCCTCGATTACCTGTCCCGCCGCATTCGCGACCCGCACCGTGCCGGCGTCGGTAGACGTCTGCCGCCAGCGGTAGTGGCTATAGTTGAGTTCGACCGTATCCCGTTCCGACAAGGCGTAGGCCAGGCTGGCGTTCTCATAGGCCTGCCGGCGGCTGGCGACCGAGCGGTCAAAACCGTTGGTGGCTTCGGCGCCGGACGCAGTCGCCCATCGCTGGAGGCCGTCGAACAGGGTGACCTCGCGGGTGCGGCTGAAACCCGCCGACAGCGCCGTGGTCCAACGTCCTGCCTTGCGGCTGAAGGCGGCGTTGACATAGTAACGGCCGTCGGCGTCGGCCCGGACGCCGGCCATGCCATTGATCCCTTCCCGGCGCTGCTTCTTGAGGATGACGTTGATGATCCCGCCAGAGCCGTCCGAAGCGAACTGGCCCGACGGATTGGTCATGACTTCGACGCGGTCGATATCCGACGCCTGGAGGCTGGCGAGCGCGCCCGGACGGGCCTCCACACCGTCGATCAGGACCTTGACCTGGCCGTCACCGCGCAGGGCGACGCGGCCGCGCGCATCGACCGTGACCGAAGGAATGCGCGTCAGGACGTCATTGACACTGGAAAAGGCGGCGTCGGGACTGGCCGAGACATCGTAGACGCGGCGGTCGATCTTGTTGGTCACCGATGGTTTTCGGGCCGTGACGACAATGGGTGGTGCCGTGTCCTTGCCTCTGCCCTTCTCGTCCTGAGGCGCTTCGGCGGCCTTCGTATCCGCCGTCTGGGCATGGCCAATCGCCGGACCGACGCCGGGGACACAGGCCACAACGGCTACGAAAACAGGCAGCGGTCTGACCATTGTTCCCCTTGCAACTATCAGCGTTATGCTGGATCATAGCAAGGGAATAGGGTCAAGCGCTTTCTACCCCCGAAACGTACAAAACAGGCAGTTAAAGTCCCAGTTCCTCCAGTGCAGGATGGTCGTCCGGACGCCGGCCCGCCGGCCACAGAAATTTGCGTGCATCGTCCGGGATCGGATGTTCGTTGATGCTGGCGATACGGCGCATCATCAGGCCGTCGCCATCGAATTGCCAGTTTTCATTGCCGTAGGCGCGGAACCACTGGCCGCTGTCGTCGTGATACTCATAGGCAAAGCGCACGGCGATACGGTCGCCCATGAACGCCCAGAGCTGCTTGATCAGCCGGTAGTCGAGCTCGCGGTTCCATTTGCGGGTCAGGAAGGCCTCGATCTCGGCGCGGCCGCTCAGGAATTCGGCGCGATTACGCCACTGGCTGTCCGGCGTATAGGCCAGGGCAACCCGGGCGGGATCGCGGCTGTTCCAGGCATCTTCGGCCAGGCGGACCTTTTGGGTGGCGGTGTCGAAATCGAAGGGCGGCAAAGGCGGTCGTGACATTTGAGATCAGCTCCAGGTTCCGGTTCTGAGGTTATTAGGGGATAAGCCGTCCGGATCGGCTTCGAGATGGATGGGCAGCGCGCCGGGGCGCACAATCACACGCTCCGGCAGGAAGCGCCAAAAGCGTTCAGCGCCGTCGAAAACATGCGCGTCAGCCGACAGGTCCAGTTCCACACGGCCGGTCATCTGCACGAGGTCGCCGGTGGCGTCGTCGAAAAAGACCAGGCCCGCCTTTGGGTTGACCGCGAAATTGCCGAGCGTGTTGAACATGCGGTTGCCGGAAAAATCCGGCACGGTCAGCCAGCCGTCATCACCGATGCGGACAAAGCCCGGCCGCCCTCCCCGGTGCGAGACGTCGACCTGCCGTCCGCCGGGCGTGTCGGCGTAGGAGGCGACAAAAAAGGTGTCAGCGGCGGAGATGATGGCCCGCGCGCGTTCCGTCAGGCCGTCGGTGATCTCCGGCGCGCCCTTGATGGCGTCAGGGCGCGGCCGGGCGTAGCGTATCTGGATATATTTCGGGCAATTGCCGAAGGCGTGCTCGACGGCGACGACGAAACCCGACGGTGTCTTATGCACCGTCCCGTTCAGCCGGTTGCGCCGGCGCGTATGCAGCTCGATCCCCAGAAGCCCGATCGCCCGTCCCTCGCGCAGGCCCTCATCCGCCGGATCGTCGGCGTCGGGCGCCAGGCGGACACTCAAGGCGCGGGGGTCGGGCGACCACATAAAGCCCGGCGGTCCGGCGCGCAGGGTCGCCCATGGCCGCCCCTCGTCATCGACCGCGCCGATGACGACGAAGGGCAGCAGCGGATAGAAGTCGCGGTGCTGATCGGGCATGTAGTCGCGGATGACGACGGCATTGAAGGCGCGCGTCTTTTCCATGACGCCCGCGCTGTCCTGCATGCGCACCTCGCCGTCATGGAACGGAGTGGTCACGCGGCCAGACCCGCTGCCGTCTTCGGAAACGGTACAAAGCCCGGCAAGGCCTCGATGCGGCTGAGCCAGGCGCCAATTTTGGCGTAAGGGCTGAGGTCGACATTCCCTTCCGGCGCAGCGCTGATATAACTATAGAGCGCGACATCGGCGATGGTCGGCCGATCCGCCGCGATCCAGTCCTCGCCCTCCAGTTCATTGTCGATGACGCCGAGCACGGCGTGGGCGCGGGCGATGGTGCTTTCCGGATCGAGACCGGCGCCGAAGACCGTGATCAGCCGCGCCGCCGCCGGACCATAGGCGATCTGGCCGGCCGCGACCGACAGCCAGCGCTGGACGCGCGCCGCCTCGGCCGCGCCCTGCGGCAGCCAGTCGTGTCTTTGGAATTTGGTCGCCAGGTAGACCAGGATGGCGTTGGAGTCGGCGACCGTGACGTCTCCGTCCTCCAGCACCGGCACCTGGCCAAAGCGGTTCATGGCGATGAAGTCCGGCGCCTTGTGCGCGCCGCCCTTGAGATCGACCGCGACCATTTCGGCCGGCTCGCCTATCAGCGACAGGAATAATCTTACCCGGTGGCAATGGCCCGAAAGGGCAAAATCGTAGAGCTTCATCGTGGGTCTCCGCTTTATATTCGCGCGCAATGTCGCAGCGCAAGGTTTCCCCCTTCCGTCAGCTTCGCCGAGGCTCGCTGCCACCTTCCCCGTAAACGGGGAAGGAGTTGGATAAGTGCCTCTTACGTTTTCCTTCCCCGTTCACGGGGAAGGTGGCATTTGCGCAGCAAATGACGGAAGGGGGAATCCTCCTTTCGTTATGACGCGGACAAGGTCGTGACGGAACAGGTGACGGACGCAAAGGACTATTGCGCAGATTGCAATAATGTTATGACGCCTTATGGACCGCTTCCACGCCATGCAGGTATTCACCACCGTCACCGAGACGGGCAGCTTTTCGCGGGCCGCAACGCGCCTGCACCTCAGCGCCCCGGCGGCGACGCGCGCCGTGGCCGGGCTCGAAACCGTCGTGGGCACGCGGCTCTTCACGCGCACGACGCGGTCGGTCGTGCTCACCGAAGCCGGGCGGCGGTATTACGAGGACTGCAAGCGCATCCTGGCCGAACTGGCCGAGGCCGAAGCGGCCGCCGCCGGGTCTTACAGCCTGCCGCAAGGCGAACTCAGCGTTACCGCGCCGGTACTGTTCGGCGAGATGTACGTCCTGCCGGTGGTGACGGCGTTTCTCGACCTGCACCCGCGTGTCACAGCACGCACTGTCTTTGTCGATCGCGTCACCAACCTGGTCGACGAAGGGCTCGATGTCGCCATCCGCATCGGCGAATTGCCGGACTCGAGCCAGTCGGCCATCCGCGTCGGCGAGGTCACGCGCGTCATCTGCGCCGCGCCGTCCTATCTCGAATCCCGTGGCGAACCGCTGACGCCTGAGGACCTCATTCATCACCGCCTGCTGGTTTCGACCGGCAGTTCCATGCCGGTGGAATGGAAGTTCGGCGGACAGGCGCCGGTGACGCTCAGGCCCGCCATGACGTGCAATACGACGCGCGCCACGGTGCTGGCGGCGGTTGATGGCTTCGGCATTACACGCAGGCTGTCCTACCAGGTGGCGCCGGACGTCGCCGAGGGCCGGCTAAAGATTATCCTGCCCGATTTTCAGGAACCGCCCCTGCCCGTCCACGTCATCCACACCGAAGGCCGCCGCGCCGCCGCCAAGGTCCGCGCCTTTGTCGATTTCGCCGTGGAGCAGTTGCGCCGTAATCCGGCTATACGCGCCTAACTTCATACCTCCCCGCGAGCGGGGAGGTATGAATTAATATCTACCGCGCCACGTCCGCGCTTTCAGCCAGTTTCGTCAGCTCAACGAACTCCGAACGGACATAGCCGCTCTGCTCGCCTGCCAGGGCCCGCGCGTCCTTAAGCGTGAAATCCCCCATGTTGGTATCACCGCGCAGCAGCTGCCCATAGGCGGCCACCGAGGCCACGAACGCCATGTCACCCTTGGGCGCCGTCGCACTCGCCAGCAAGGACGCCGGCAGCGACTGTTCGATCAGCCGCGACTGGTCCTCTTCCGGCAGCTTATAGCGCAGCTTGAGATAGACCATCTCGTCACCGTGCGGGTCCTTCACGGTCATCTGGTTGCCTGCGAAGCGGCGTTCGGGCATCCAGCCTTCGGCTCCGGCGGGAATGATCTCATAGAGCGCCGTCACCTGGTGGCCAGCGCCGATATCGCCGGCATCGACCTTGTCGTTGTTGAAGTCCTCTTCCGCCAGGGCGCGGTTCTCATAGCCGATCAGCCGGTATTGAGACACCTGAGCCGGATTGAACTCAACCTGGATCTTGACGTCCTTGGCGACCGTGTAGAGCGTCGACTGAAGCTCCTCGTCCAGCACCTTGCGCGCCTCCAGCGCCGAGTCGATATAGGCGTAGTTGCCGTTGCCGCTGTCAGCGATCTTTTCCATCATCGAGTCGTTGTAATTGCCGGTGCCGAAGCCCAGCGCCGTCAGTGTGATGCCGCCTTCCATCTCCTTTTTTACCAGCTCAACCAAGGGCTCGTCACGCGTCGCGCCGACATTAAAGTCGCCGTCGGTCGCCAGGATGACGCGGTTGATGCCATTCTTTATGAAGCTGGCCTTGGCGGTGGCATAGGCGAGCGCAATCCCCTGCCCGCCCGCCGTCGAGCCGCCGGCCGTCAGGCATTCCATCGCCTGCTTGACAAAACGGCCGTCCGAGGTCGGCTTGAGTACCAGGCCGGCCTGTCCGGCGTAGACGACGATCGAGACGCGGTCATCCGGCCGCAGGTTGTCGGCCACCATGCCCAGCGCCTGCTTGACCAGAGGCAGCTTGTCCGGCGAACTCATCGAGCCCGACACGTCGACCAGGAAGACCAGATTGGCCGGCGGGCGGCTCGCGTTCGGCACGTCATAGGCGCGCAGGCCGATGCGCAACAGCCGGGACTGGGCGTTCCATGGCGTGGCCGACACATCGGTGGTGATCGAGAACGGCTTCGTCTTGTCCTGCGGCAGCGGATAGTCGTAGCGGAAGTAGTTGACCAGTTCTTCCGTGCGAACGGCGGCTTCCGGCGGCTTCCGACCATCCTTGAGCATCCGGCGGACATTGGCATAGGCGGCGGTATCGACATCGACGGCGAAGGTCGAGACCGGCGTCTCCGCCACACGCATGACGCCTGAAACTTCCTTGCCGTCATAGCGTTCGCGGTCGGGTTCCACGGCCGGCGGCGCGAAGCGGTTCACCGTAACGCCCGGAACGCGCGACAGCGCTTCAGCAACCGGCTTGTCCGGAAACTTGCCGACCTCGTGGGCGACGACGCCGTTCATCGGCTGCACCGGAGCCGGTGGCGGGGGCGCAGCATTCGACGGCGGCGTCACGCGCGGCTGGACATTGGGCGGTGGAGGGCTTTGGACATGCGTGCGCTTGTTGGACTTCGCTGATTGCTGAGCGGTGCGCACGCCTGTCACAACAACCTGGTTGCCCGTTTGACTGTCCGTATCCGGCGCGGATGTGCTGCACAGGACCGGTGATGTCTCGTCCGGCACGGCGGCGACCGCATATCCCGCCGGCATGGATGTAACGAAAACGGTCGCGGCGACGCCGGCGAACAGCAGACTGCGCATGAAACAAGCCCTCCCTCGCGGGCGTCGGTTGCACCCGTTATGCGAGCCTGGTCCCGCATTGTGAAGAAAATATGGCGGGCTCGCGCTGACACAATTGTAACAATTCTCCTGTCCCGCCGACATCCGACTGTGACACGCACGCGCCAATTTGGCCCCATCGCCACCCAGGGACACAGACCATGACACCGACCGATATTAACCGCGTTCAATCCAGCTTCCGCCAGGTCACAGCGCTTGGCGACGCCGCCGCCGAGCTGTTCTACGCCCGGCTGTTCGCCATCGATCCGGCACTGTGGCCACTCTTCAAACACGATATGAAAAGCCAGGGCCGCAAGCTGATGACGGCGCTGGCCTTTGTCGTCGGCGGCTTGAATTCACCGGAAAAGATCCTGCCGGTCGCGCGGGACCTAGGGATCAAACACGTCGCCTATGGCGTCGAACGCAGCCACTATGCCACGGTCGGTAAGGCGTTGATTGAAACCTTGGAAGCCGGCCTCGGCGCAGCTTTCGACGAGGCGACGCGCGCCGCCTGGGTCAAGGCCTACGCGCTGTTGTCAGGGACCATGATCGAAGCCGCCTATACAGAAAAGGCCTGATCTTCAGTCTTCCAGCGCGAAGCGGCGGCAGTGTTCGAGATAGGCGACCTCATGCAGGCCCAGCAGTTCGACCGTCGATTGCCATAGCCACGACGGCGCATCGAGGTCGGCCGGGCGCGCCTTGCCCAACGCGGCCAGCCAGTGTTCGCGGTCGCCGCCGTGCATCTGGCGGGCATGGGCGCGGCCGACGACGTGGCCAAGATAATAGGCGGCGTGCACCGCGTCCGCCGCCTTGGTGTGGGCCATGTCGAGCTTGAGGTCCTGCGGCCGCAGTTCGCGGACGAAGACCGGACAGCCGTTCAGGTCTGCGGCGACCATGCGCTCACCCAGGTTCGGCGACAGGTGGCGGGCGCCGTCGACGACACGCTGGCCGGGATGCGCAGGCATGGCGGCATTGGGCGCCGCGATCGTATCGGGCGCGCCTGCCGCCTTGATGTCCAGCAGGCACAGGGAGGGATCGTCTTCGCCGATACTGAGCAGCGCCGCATAGCGCGCCTTGCCGAGCGAATTGGTGCCCTTGACCCAGAAGGCCAGGTCGACAATGTCGATCCTGGCGTCATCGCGCGGCCGAAGGCTGGTGACGATGGCTTCCACTTCCGACGTCTTAAGCAACCGGCGCAGGCCGGCTTGCTCTTCCGCCGATATGTCCCAGAACTTCTTCCCGCGCGGCAATTCGTTATGGTTGTCGTCCAGCCGCTCCTCGGCCAGGTGTTCCCATTTCTGGCCGATGGCGCTTTTCAGTGCCTGCCTGACCGCGTCCGGCGGCGTCATTTCGGTGGGCCGGTCGTGTTCGAGCGCGATCTCATAGCCGTCGATGACGCGTTCGATAATGCGGGCGGTGACGGCGCCGGGAAAGTCCGTGCTGCGCGCGGCGCTGGCCAGCGACAGGCTGAGGCGCAGAAGGTCGAAGGCGGGGTTGCCGATCACCGCCTCGTCAAGGTCGCAGATCTGGATGTCGACATCGCCCCTGGCATTGGCCAGGGGCCCGAGATTGCCGGAGTGACAGTCGCCGCAGATCCAGATGGCCGGGCCTTCCGGAATCGCGCCGGCCGGACGCGCGGCGATCCAGTTATAAAACAGCCGCGTGCTGCCGCGCACGAAGCCGTGGGCGGACCTGGCCATTTTGATGTGGCGCAGGGTGTCGAGTTTTTGCCGGCGATCCGAATCCATGACCGGACTACCTCCCAAAGGAATCAGGGCGCGAGGTTTTCCCGACACCGGCGTAAGAAACAATAGAGAAGTTCATAGCTAGCCGGCGCTGCTTCGAAACTATGCGGTCCGGTTTTTTGTGATAGGGTGGCGAAACTCTCGGGGGAACATATGAAGCGCACATCCTGGCTGACCGCTTCGATCGGTCTTAATCTCGTGCTGGGTGCGGCCTTGAGTGGCTGGACGGTGGTTGAATTCAACACCTATCGTAACGCCCACGCTGTATTGATCCAGACACCGTGTCATTCCGAAATGCTGGTTTGTGACGCCTTTCAATACGACCTGTTCGGCGATGGCACCGTTGTCTACCAGCACGCCGATACAAAAGCTCCGGCAATCACCTATATGATCAATCCGCTCACGGCAGCGTGGGCACTGTGGCAACTGGATAACCCGCAATATCACTGGACGGCCTTGGCCGGAGCGGGCGGCATGCACTCGGGGAACTGCGTCGTGCTGTCCTACCAGTTCGGCAAGACCCGCGAAAACGGCTGCGGACATCCGGACCTGAAGCAAGCCAATCCGATGCCGCCGGCGCTTAAGCCCCTCATCAAGGCGGTGAGACTTGACGTGAACAAGCCCGATTATGCTCCCACCCTGCCCTCAGGTGTCGTTGCAAGGCCCTATGTGGCCTCCAAAGCGCATAAGGTCGACCCGATCTACTGGGCACCTTCGCCGGCGCCCTAGCCCTAAGCTAAGCCAAGCCAGACCCAAGCCCCTTGACTCTCGACACTTCTTCTCATACACTGTACGTCACACAGTATGCATCATACAGTGTACGAGACGAGGCATATGAGCGACGAAGATGATCTCTACGAAAGCCTGAGGCAGGAGCTGCGGCGCGGGTCGCTCGGTCTGGCCGTGCTGGCGCGGTTGCGCGTCGAACGTTACGGCTACACCCTGCGCCAGGCCCTGGCGGACGACGGGCTGGAGATGGAGGAAAGCACCCTCTACCCGCTGCTGCGCCGCCTGGAATCCAAGGGCTTGCTCAACAGCGAGTGGCGCGAGGAGGA
>CBFGPQ010000084.1:0-14885 GCA_965650705.1 uncultured Asticcacaulis sp.
CACCAATGTCCCACGACAAAAAACAAAACCTGCAAGACACGTTTCTCAACAGTGTTCGCAAAACCAAAACCCCGCTCACCATCTTCCTGATCAACGGCGTGAAGCTGCAAGGTATCGTGAGCTGGTTCGACAATTTTTGCGTGTTGCTGCGCCGCGATGGCCAAAGCCAGCTGGTATATAAGCACGCGATCTCAACCATCATGCCGGCCGCGCCGGTGCAACTGTACGAACAGGAAGACGAGTCTGATGACTAAGCTCCCTGTTCAAGGGGAACTTTGTCATTGACTGACCGCTTTCATGAACACGCTCCGGAAACGGAGCGTGCCATCGTCGTTGATCCGGACATCGTCACGCATTTGTCGGCTGAGCGCGCCGCGCCGCGCCGGTTCGAAGAATCGCGTCTGGAGGAAGCGACGGGCCTCGCCATGGCGCTTGATCTCGATATCGTCGGCGAAATGACGGCGCGGGTGCGGAAAGTTAATCCGGCGACCCTGTTTGGCCAGGGTAAGGTCGATGAGATCAAGGGCTTATGTGAAGAGGCTGAGGCGACGCTTTGTGTCGTCAACGGCGCATTGACGCCGATCCAGCAGCGCAATCTCGAAAAGGCCCTGAGCGTAAAGGTCATCGACCGGACCGGCCTGATTCTGGAAATCTTCGGCCGCCGCGCCCGTACGCGTGAAGGCAAGCTGCAGGTCGAACTGGCGCGGCTCGAATACGAACGCTCGCGGTTGGTGCGGACCTGGACCCACCTGGAACGCCAGCGCGCCACCGGCACCACCGGCGGCCCGGGCGAAACCCAGATCGAACTGGACCGGCGGATGATCGCCGACAAGATCAAGCTGCTTAAAGCAGAACTTGAAGAGGTACGGCGGACGCGCGGCCTGCACCGTCAGGCGCGCAAGAAGGTGCCGTATCCGATCGTGGCTCTGGTCGGCTACACTAACGCCGGCAAGTCGACCCTGTTCAACCACCTGACGCGCGCTGAAGTCCTGGCCAAGGACCTTCTGTTCGCCACGCTCGACACGACGCTGAGGACGCTCAAGCTGCCTAATGGCCGTTCGGCCATCATTTCCGACACGGTCGGCTTTATCTCCGACCTGCCGCACGAACTGGTTGCCGCCTTCCGCGCCACGCTGGAAGAGGTCATCGAGGCTGACCTGATCCTGCACGTCCGCGACGTTTCCAATCCGGAAACCGAAGCGCAGAAGGCCGATGTCGAGCAGGTCCTGGGCCATATCCTGCCGGAACTCGACCGGTCCAAGATGGTTGAGGTCTGGAACAAGATCGATCTGTTGGAGGAAGACGCGAAAGAGGTTCTGCTGGCGCGCGCCATAACTGATCGCGCCGGTAACAAGCCATTGCCAGTCTCGGCCGTGACGGGCGAGGGGATCGATGCCCTGCTGGTCAAGGTGGCGCAGTTGGTCGACGCCGCCGGTGAGGAGATGGACGTCGTTCTGGAACCGCAGCAGGGCGATCTGCTGGCGTTTCTGTACAGTCAGGGCCGGGTTCTGGACCGCTTCGAGGACGAGGACGGCAAGGTCCATCTGCGGGTCAAGCTGTCGGATCACGCCTATGGCCGCTTTGAAAAGCTTCAAGCGTCGGGCGCCTGACTATTCGGCTTCGCTGTCCTGACCGAAACTTATCTGATTGCCATCCGGATCATGCAGGATGAAATCCCGCATACCGTACGCTTGGTCCGCAGGCGGCTGCAGGATCTTGGCGCCCTTGCCGGCAACTTGATCGCGATAGTACGCGTCGACGTTGTCGCAGAACACATAGACCGTTCCGCCGCCGATGGGGCGGTCTTTGCCGTCAGCCTGGCTTAAATGCAGGCTGAAATCGCCTGCCTTCAGTCCCGCATAGTTGCCGAAGCGAAAATCCTCTTCAAAACCAAGGACGTTTTTATAAAACCTTATGGAACTGTCGAGGTTTGATACGTGAAATACCGGCGCTACCGACTGTATGTGCATCTCTGTACCCCGCGAAATGCGCTTCCTTCTTCGCGGTTATAGCCAATAAGACGGCGTCAGAACAGGCTGAGCGTTTCCTCGGCCGGATCGGGCTCGACCTTGGCGGGTTTACGCGTGCGCGGCGTGAAATGGCGGGTCAACTTGGATGCAAAGGCCTGCTTGTTCTTCTGCATTTCGGCGATGACCTCCTTTGGCATGTCGATCCGCGTTTCGTGCTTGAGGCTGTAGAGCGTCATTTCGACCAGCAGCGGCGCCAGGTCGGCGCCCTTATGCGTCAGGCGGTAGATGTATTTGCGCGCGTCGGCCGGATCGGGCGATTTGGTGATCAGGCCGTTCTGCTCCAGGCGCATCAGCCGGTCGGCGAGGATGTTGGTGGCGATCTTCTCCTCGGAGCGCAGGAAGGCCTGATAGCCGGTATGACCGCGCAGCATGAGGTCGCGGATGATAAGCATTGACCAGCTGTCGCCGATGGCCTCGAGCACCAGATTGATAGGGCACAGAGAGCGGCGGCCCATGGATTTGGCGGCCTTGGTGACGGGCTTGGCGGCCTTCGGCGCGTCGCCGCGGATCAGCCGGGATCTGGGGCGGGAGGCCTCCGGCTGGGGGGCGGGTTTCTTGGAACGCGGCATGACGGACTCTGACTGTGAACGCTGAGGCATTTACGAACCTTAACGCCGCCGGCTTTCGATTCGCAAGGATGTCGGAAATATCCATTGCGGATAACAATTAAAATCTGTGACTTTTGTTTTGCAATGGAAATAAGATTTTGACTCTTAAGCTTTTTCTGTGCCCTTGGCTGCGTTCCAGAGTGCGTCCATTTCCGCCAGTGACGACTGCTCAGGGCTGCGTCCCTGGGCCTTAAGCGCGGCCTCGATGGCCTCAAAGCGGCGAACGAACTTTGTGTTGGTCAGTCGCAGGGCGTCCTCCGGCTCGACCTCCAGCTTGCGCGCCAGGTTGGCCATGACGAAGAGCAAGTCGCCCAGCTCGGCGCGCGCCTTGTCATGGTCGCCGGCGGCGATTTCCGCCTTCAGCTCCTGCGTCTCTTCGTCGAGCTTGTCGAGCACTTCGCCAAGGCTCGGCCAGTCGAAGCCGACGCGGGCGGCGCGCTTAGTCAGCTTGGCGGCGCGGGTGAGAGCAGGCAGGCCGATCGGCACATCGTCCAGTATGCCGCCCTTGTCCTTGGCCTTGCGCTCCTCCGCCTTGACCTGTTCCCAGGCCACCGTCTGCTCATCGGCCGTGCGATGCGAGGCATCGCCGAAGACGTGGGGGTGGCGGCGGATCAGCTTTTCGGCCATGCCCTTGGCGACGTCGTCAAAGCTGAACAGCCCGGCCTCCTCGGCGATGCGGCTGTGAAAGACGACCTGGAAAAGCAGGTCGCCCAGCTCTTCCTTGAGGTCGCGCATGTCGTTACGCGCGATGGCGTCGGCGACTTCATAGGACTCCTCGACCGTATAGGGCGCGATTGTCGCGAAGGTCTGTTCCTTGTCCCAGGGGCAGCCAGTGTCCGGATCGCGCAGGCGGCGCATGACTTCAAGCAAGGCGTCGATGGCGGAAGTGTCGGTCACACAATATCCTTTGCGCGTAGACCGTCCATGATGGCGCGGTGCTTTTCCGGCGTCAGGTCATAGTCCTTCATGACCACCGCGCCAAGCACCAGGAACAGGACGGGCAGGCCGACGAAGAATATCTGTACCCACATGAGCGCTTCGGCCGGGCTGGCCGACGGTTCCTTGACGTTCAGGCCCAGCCAGCCCAGGAGGGTGATGGTCAGGGCCGAGAGCGCATAGCCGACCTTGGTGGTGGCCGACAGGATGGCCATCAGCGTGCCCTTATGGTCGTGGCCGGTTTCGGCCATCACCTCATCGCCGATATCGGCCATCAGGGCGCGGGTCAACAGCAGCGAAGCGGCGTAAGGGATGCCGTTAAGGAAGGTCAGGATGGCGCAGCCGATGAAATTACCCTTGGGTGCGAAAGCCATGGCGGCGTAGAGCACGGCGAACAGGACGCTCGACCAGATGAGCGTGACGTGCTTGTTGAACCTTTTCGACACCAGGACCCAGATCGGTGCGCCGACGATGCCGGCGACGAAATAGAGCAGCATGGCGATCGAGGCTTCCATCCGCGTCAGGCCCTTCACCTGCTCGAAGAAGTAGAAGAGCAGGGCGCCCATGATGCCTGGCGCCAGCCCCATGAACAGGTCCGCCCACAGGATGCAGCGGACATTCTTGCGCTTCCACATATCGAAATAGTGGCTGAGCTTCAGGTCGTGGGTCGCTGTGTTCGATACCTTTTCCGGCACGATCAGCATGGCGATGCCAATGGTTATGGGCAAGGCGACCATGATGAACAGGCCAACCGCCCGGACACCATCGACATAGCTATAACCCATGCCTTGCGCGGCGACCGGGATGACGGCGGCGCAGATGATGCCCAGGATATTGCCAATCTGCCAGAAGGCGAAGATGCGCGATCGTTCGTCATAGTCGGTCGACAGGACCGAGCCCCAGCTCGACTGACTGAGCGCCGCCATCGAAAAGCCGATGTAGAGCACCAGCAGCCACTGGCCGAGATAGATGTTGCCGACGCCTTTTTCCGCGAGGAAGATAAAGCCTGTGCTGACGAAAAGGACGGGCAGGCACAAGAGCATCCATAGCTTGAACCGGCCAAGTTTTGTACGCGTGCGGTCCATCCAATGACCCAGCGGCGGATCGATCAGGATGTCGCCGCAGCGAACGATGAAGAAGATCAGGCCGACAATGCCACCCAACTGTAGCTGAGTGCCGTAATATTCAGGCAGGATGGCGACAAGCGGCAGGCCGAGTGCGGCAAACGGCACACAGGGGCCGATAAAGGCCAGCATCTGCCCCAGCTTCACCTGGTTTTGAGCGGTTTGGGTTGGCGCCGGAGACGGTGTAGTCAAGTTTCCCCCTTGTCCGGTCAGCACCGGACAATTGTCAAAGACGGTTGTCAAATCAGCCCCGTCTAAGAATTACGACGACGGGACTGATTTGCCAATGCTATGTTTTCCTGGGGTGTTCGATTCAGGTGGAGGGCGCAAAAGGCCTATTGATCCGAGGGACCTTCGTCAGTGACGGTCAGGAGATCACCCGGCTGGCACTGCAAGACCTGACAAAGGGCTTCGAGGGTTCCGAACCGTATGGCCCTTGCCTTACCGGTTTTGAGGATCGACAGGTTGGCAAGGGTTATATCCACGCGGCTGGCCAGTTCAGTCAGCGTCATATTTCGTTTTGCCAGCAACTCGTCGAGCTTGACAACGACCGGCATCAGACCGTCCCTTCCAGATCGGAGCTCATCGTAACGCCCTGCCGAAAAACGCGGGCCAGGATGAACAGAACCAGGGTCAGCAACCAGCCGCTGGGATTGAGCCCGGAACCGTGCAGGGCTTGTGCATAGCTAGGGTCTTGGCCGTGCATCATGGCCGCCGCCCACATCCATAGCCCGCCAATCTTCAACGCCAAAAGATTCGCCGCCACACTCAGCCACCCCATTATCTCAAGGCGGCGTGCATTTTCAGGCACAAACGGATTGCCCTCGGCGACACTGCTTACAACCCGCCGCAGTTGCCCCAGGAACACAAAGCCGAGGATTGCCATGGCGGCAACGGCCAACAAATTCATGGATATGAGAAAGGGCATGCTGTCGGCATCTACATACTTTATTCCGGCCATGGCGGCTGCCATACGGTCTTTTATCACCCATACAAGCAGCGAAGTGCCCGCGGAGACCACTGTCAGGACAGCCAGGCCCACTATGCATAGTAGCGAAACGAAATGCGTTACGATCAAGAGCGGGTCCCGCAGGCGGGAGGCTATGGTCGAAATCGGCTGGAACACGGTGTTTGCGGAAAAGCCATTTTGAAGAGACGACATTATTCACTCCTTTGATTCTCGTTATTATCGATAATCGATAATATGGCCTGGTGATTTATTGTCAATCGATAATATCGAAAAACGATAAACTTCTCGAGAATGGCGTGTTGAAACGCTGTCGCAGCGGCGGCGGTTGGCGGATACTATTGCAGTGGTAGTCGTGTGGTTTAGGCCATGCATGCCGTAACCTATGGCGTCGGTTACGGCAGGGGTGGCGCCCGATAGCTGAGCCAGGTCCGTTTCCTGCCGCCGGTGTCGGCGCGCGCGGCCATTGCTGCTTTTAATAGCTCTGTTTTGCCGAGCAGAGGTCGTGTCGCAGTTTGTGCCAGTTAAAAATGTCAGTGCATGACATGGAACTGCGGAGGCAATAAATCCGACCAGGGGAGACTGACACGTCTAATCTACGTGGCACTGACATTTGCATTTTGCAGCTACATATTTTCATCGCATAATAAATATTATGGGAAATAAAATGGCCGCTGTGGCGCATTTCCCACGGAAAACCGTAATCTGGGTCGTCTTATGGCTTCCTTATCAGCGCAACAGCGCTATCGAACTTAAGACTTATGAGCGTCGCGATACCGTCAACCGTAACAGCCGCATATGCCGGCTATCATGAGTTCAAGGAATTGCGTCATGGCTCCAACAAACGCCGCTATTTTTAAACCGTCGACCGATAACTTCGGACATCTGACGTTGCACGCGACCATTCTCGGTGATGGCGTCATGTCGCCCGAAGATCACAAGGCGCGGATCAACGGCCTGAGCCTGCTGGCCTTCATTCTGGCTTTGATTGTCGGCATTCTGGCGCTGTACGCCGTCGACAAAAGCACGTTTGCGCACCAGGATCAGCCCGTTGCCATGAGCTATCACGGCATTCCGGTCGATACTGACTAAATGGCGTCCGCCCTGTTAACCTTTGGTGGCGTCCGGCCGTTAAGACTTAAAGCGCCACTTCAAGCGTCATCTGGTCGAAGGCCGGCTCCACATTTTCCGGTAAAACAGCCTTCAGCGCGTCGTAATCGAGTTCCTGATGCAGATTGGTCAGGACGGCGAGTTCCGGCTTGACCCGGGCGATCCATTCCAGGGTCTTTTCAAGGTGCGAATGCGTCGGATGCGGCTTATACCGCAAGGCATCGACGATCCAGATTTTCAGGCCTGACAAGGCTTCGAAGCTTTCCTCAGGAATATCTGAAACGTCGCTGCTATAGGCGATATCGCCCAGGCGGTAGCCGACGCTGCGGATTGGGCCGTGCTGCTGGTCAAAGGTCCGGATCGGGATGCCACCCCCCTCACCTGTGATTTCCCATTTTGTTCCATGCGGTGGAATGAGATTGTCCGTATACACCGGTGGGTAGCCTTGGTTTCCGCGAAAAGCATAACGAAATCTGGACATTAAGGTGTCATGCGTCGCCTGATCCATATAGCCGGCGATTGGCCGTGCGCGGTGAAAGATAAAGGCGCGCAGATCATCGATCCCGTGCGTCTGGTCGGCATGATCGTGTGTCCACAGCACCGCATCGACCTTTGGAACGCCGGCGGCGATCACCTGATGACGCAGGTCCGGCGACGTATCGATCATGACGCTGGTCAGTTTTTCGGGCGTAACGTCGTCGAAGGCCGCCACCCAGGCCGAACAGCGGCTGCGATGGTTTTTCGGGTTGTTGGGATCGCACGCGCCCCAGTAACCATCGACGCGCGGCACGCCGGTCGAGCAGCCGGAGCCCAGGATGGTGAAGCGCAGTTTACGGCTCATTCGGCATAGGCCTCCGGCCTGGGGATGCGGTCGAAAAGTTTGAAAAACGCATCGTGTGTCATCTGACGCGTATAATCGCGGCCCCAACCGCGAATTTCGGCTAATTTGTCATAGACATGTGGGACAAAAGCCGGCTCATTGCGCCGGCCGCGCATCGGGATTGGCGCCAGGTACGGGCAATCGGTCTCAACGATGATCTTGTCGGCCGGCATGTCCTTGATGATGTCGCGCACGTCCTGAGCGGCTTTGAAGGTCGCGATGCCGGACACGGAAAACCAGGCACCCAGGGCCGCCGCGCGCCGGGCCAACTCCGCGCCCGACGTGTAGCAGTGGAGCAGCAGCTTAAACGTACCGCGCGCATGTTCCTCTTCGAGGATCTGGCCCATCCAGTCGTCGGCTTCGCGAGTATGCACAACCAGCGGCAGCCCGCTTTCGCGTGCGGCGGCGACATGGACGCGGAATACGGCCGCCTGGACCTCACGCGGGCTGTAGTCATAATGAAAATCGAGCCCGCATTCGCCGATGCCAACGACCTTGGGCTTCTCAGCGAGCGCCACCAGATCCGTTACTTTGAGGTCCGGGTTCTCCTTGGCCTCGTGCGGGTGTGTGCCGGCCGTGGCCCAGATGTCGGCGTTTTGTTCGGCTATTCTATAGACGGCGTCGAAGTTCGACACCCGGTCGCAGATGTTGATCATCAGTCCGACGCCCGCTTCCCGGGCGCGAACAATCGTCTCTTCGCGGTCTTCATCGAACTGCGGCGCATGCAGATTTACGTGGGAATCAATATATAGGCAATCAACCATAAAGGCTCACTTATAGTCTTAGCTTATGCGTGACAAGTCACTGTAAATTGACCAAAAATAGTCTCCGCGATCAAGATTGACGGATTCAATCTCGGCGACGCTGTTGCTGAGGCGCGACCACAGTTGTGCGAAAGATTGTCCGATTTGCGGCGTCTCGGCGCTCAAGGCGCGGTCCTGGATGCGGTCGCTCAGGCAGGCGATGAAGGTGGCGAAACGGCGCGCGCCGTCGGCCTTGGCCGAAGACGATTTGAACTGCGCGGCCATGGCCATCAACGCTGAGCGATCGGGTTTCTGCGGCGACAGAAGTTGCCCCGCGAACGCGTCCAACTCCAGAGCCCCTTCTTCCACAAGGCCCAGTGCCCTGCCCGGCGCGCCGTGCGCCAGGCGGACCAGCCGGCCGAGGTGCTCTTCGTCGACGTCCATTCGGTTCTGGACGAATGCGCGTACGGTGGCATCGGTCCAGGTGGCGAAATTGAGCCTCCGGCAGCGCGAGCGGATCGTCGCCAGCAGTTTCCCCGGCGAATGCGAGATCAGGAAGATGACGCCCTTGTAAGGCGGTTCTTCAAGAATTTTCAGCAAGGCGTTGGCAGAATTGATATTCAGGTCGTCGACCGAGTCAATGATGCAGACCCGGTACGGTGACCGCGACGGCGCCTTGGAAAAAAACTCGCCGATTTCGCGGACGGCGTCGACACTGATATTCTTCTTCAGTTTGGTCTCGCCCATTTCGCGTTCCAGCACCAGGAGATCCGGGTGCGCCTGGGCGGTGATCAGGCGGACGTCGGCGTCTTCGGGCGACATGCCAAGCGCGCCGAATTCCGGATCGCGGACGTGGCCGAGCAGGAAGCGGGCACAGCGAAAGGCGAAGCTCGCCTTGCCCAGGCCCTGCGGTCCGCACAGCAGCCAGGCGTGGTGCAGCCGGTTACGGTCGTAGGCGGAAATGAAAGCGGCGTCCTGGGCGTCGATCTGTTCGAGCGCAAACGTGTCCCTGGGGTGTGTCAGGACAGCCTCGGCCATGTCAGTGGCCTCTGAGTTCGTCGAAGGCGTCGCAGACCGTGTCCCAGACCTGGTCACGGATGATCTCGATGGTCTGGTCGGCATTGATGATCCGGTAGCGTTCAGGGATGGCGACGGCGCGCGTCAGAAAGCCTTCGCGCAGGCGTTCGTGGAAGGCCAGGCCTTTGGATTCGAAACGGTTTTCCTTGTCGGCGCGCGCGGCCGCGCGCTTGAGGCCGGCCTCGACCGGCATGTCCATGACGATGACGAGATCCGGCTGGGTCTCAGCGACGACCGCGGAATCGATCTGTTCGATGACATAGGGCGCCACCCCGCCGCCGGCGCCTTGATAGGCGCGCGACGAGTCGGCGAAGCGGTCGCACACCACCCAGGCGCCGCGCGCCAGGGCCGGCCTGATAACTTTTTCCAGGTGATCGGAGCGCGATGCATACATCATGAGAAGCTCGCTCAATGGGGACCAGCGGCCGGCGTCGCCCTGGACCAGCAGGTCGCGGAGTGCCTCGGCGCCTTCGGAACCGCCGGGTTCGCGCGTCTGGACGACTTCGAGGCCCAGGTCCCGCAGGCGCTGGACCAGCGCCTTGACCTGGGTGGATTTGCCGGCGCCCTCACCACCTTCGAAGGCGATGAAGCGGCCGCGCACAGCCGCCATGCCGGTGTTCAGGGAGTTTTCGTATATCGTGCTCACAAGGCCGCAGATAGACCGGGATTAGCGGCAATCTCAAGACAATTTTTCAGTTGTCGCGCTTAAGGACGCTGTCGCCGAAACCGGCGTTGATGGCGCGCTGACGCCACGTTTCGGCTTTGGCGGCACCGGAAAATGGTCCGAGATAGACGATGTAAAGCCCGTTGCGTTCACGGATCTGTGCGTCATCAAGCCGGTCCTGCGCGGCTTTGGCGTTGTCGCGCTGCGAAAAGGCGCCGATCTGGACGATGTAGCTCAGGTCGTCGTCTCGTGTGCGGACGGGTCCGCCATAGGCCTTGGCGGCGCCCGCCGGATCGGCAGGCCCCAGGAAGGTGACGCGCACGCGCGCCGTGCCGTTGTTATAGGTGCCTAACGCCTTAGCGGCTTCGCGCGACAGGTCGATGATGCGGCCATCGACGAACGGCCCGCGATCGTTGACGCGGACGCGAACCTTGCGGCCAGTGTCGAGATTGGTGACTTCTGCGATGCTGGGGAGCGGCAGGGTCTTGTGCGCGGCGGCCAACTGGTCAGTGTCGAAGTGTTCGCCATTGGCCGTCGTGGCGGACGGGGATTCGTAGGCGTACCATGACGCAAGGCCGGTTTCCGACCAGCCGACAGGCGGGACTTCCGGATGGTAGGTCTTTCCGCGCACCGTATAGGGTCTGAGGTTAGCGGGTTTGTAGCGTCCGTCGCGGTCGACCGATGGCCCGGCGATGTCGCCGCCCGGACGCGTCGTGCCACAGGCGCTTAAAACCATAAGCGAAACAAGGCTTAGGGTGGCGATGTTTAGCGGCTTTGCGGAACGTGGCGGCATGGGAACTCGAAATAAACTGGTGGACCGAGGATAGGATCAAGTTGGAAATTGATGGTTAAGATATTTCGCCAGCGACGGGTGGTCCGCAGGACCGGACGAGGGCAAAATGGACGTGTTCGCGTGCGCTGTACTGACATTTGCCCCTCACCCTAACCTCTCCCCGTACACGGGGAGAGGGAATAAAAAACCACTTGGCAGCCCTCGCGGTGCGCGTTACAAGCGCCGCTCTTGCTTGCCAAGATGGACAGATGGCCGAGTGGTTTAAGGCAGCGGTCTTGAAAACCGCCGTAGGTGGAAGCCTACCGTGAGTTCGAATCTCACTCTGTCCGCCACTTCCTATCAAAGCCCCACAGGGTGGGGTTTTGATAGGAAGTGCAGAGTGAGGACTCGAACTCACGGATATAAAGCGAGTTTGTAACCGAAGCGTCAGCGGAAGTTCGGCGGAGCGAAGCGCAGCCAATCTCACTCTGTCCGCCACCTCTTCGAGCCTCCGCCCTTTCATCCATCAGATCGCGAAAGTCATGGAGCTAAGCCACCACCGTCTCACGAAATATGCCTGCTTTGACTGCCGGAAGTGCTTTAAGCGTGTGGGATTATGGGCGCGCGCGGCGGAGTTGGTGCCGACTGGGAAGCCTTTATCCACCGCTGTCATGGAATTCGAAAACGGCTATAGGATTGCCTGTCCCCAATGCGGAACGGCGATGCGGTTTGTTGGCCAGGCATTTAAAGCGCCAAAGCATAAGGATATGCGCAGTTGGGAGCGCCTGAAGAGTTTCTATATCGACAGCCGTGACCGGAGTCCCGATGCAAAGTCGATCCGCATGAAACACGATCACCTCTGGTACATGGTTTAAGGCCCCTCGCCTTACGGAACATTTGCATCGGTTCCGGTCCATCGGGATGCCATTCTTACCTGCGCGCTCCTAGGATTCCCCGGCCTGAATACATGGCGGCAGGGGTGATGGTTCAGTTGACCTGGTCTTGCACGCCATTTCCGCACTGCCATTCCGGAAAGGATGTGTCATGCCCGACAATCAAGACAAGAAGCCCCAAACTGAGACCAAGGCGTCTCAAGACAAATCATCCGCCAATGCGACCGTAGAAGCCAGGACGATTGCCGGTGGCGGAGGTCAATCCGAACAGGCGGCGGAAAAGGCAAATATTCCAGACGATCGGGCGGCACAGGCGTCGCAAGCTGCGCAACATCGTAAGCGCGATGATCATGGCCGCTTCGCCACCGACGACGATACACGCGAACCGCAGCGCGCCAGTCGCCAACGGAGTCGCCAAGATGACGACTATCGTGGCCGCTACGATTACAACGACGATCCCCGCCGCGCCTCCAGCCGCCGTGACTATAACGATTACGAAGCACGCGATCGTGGCCAGCGCAATCTGTTCGAAGATCAGGACGACTATCGCCGCCGTGAGCGCGCACCTTCGCGCGATGACGACCAGCGCGGCCGCTGGGCCAGTCAGGGCTATGGCCACAGCCAGTCGCACGACGACTTTGAACGCTACAGCCGAGAATATGGCGACGATTATCGCCGCTATTCCAACCAGGAACGCCGCCCCGACCGCCAGCGCGATTCCGATGAGCGCTATGACCAGCGTTACAATTATCTAGGCGGCGGGTGGGCGCAGTCAGGTCAACGCTATGAAGATGATCGCGCCACGCGACGCTCCGGTTGGGTATCGCAAGGCGACCAGCAGCGTAATCGCGACTGGGAGCGCGACGAGCGCGGGGGGTACAGTAACGCCCGACGCGACTACGAAGAATTCGACGGGCCGCGCCATCGAAGCTATCGTGATCTGGACGACGATTATAGCCGCCGTTTCCAACAGGATCGCTACGAGGAAGAGCGCCGGCGCGATTATACCGGAGCCAAAGATCGCACGCGCTATCAGTATAATGATTACCGTCCGGTCGATCAGGAAAGCAGCCGATACGAACAGCGGCGCTATGAGCGTGACGACCGCTATGAGCAGGTGCGTGGCCCGAGGCGGCGCGACGACTGGTAAGCATGAAAAAGGACGGCGCGGGGCCGTCCTTTTTTAGTTCAGTACGTCGCCAAGGAATCCGATAAAAAATATGAGGCCGTAGGCGCCGAACGCCAGCAGTGTTACGACGACAAGCACAAGGCCCATCTTGTTTTCGTCGCTCATCGGGCGACGTTGAACACCACGTTCATCCATGGGAGAAATGCGCATAGCTATCTCCTGTGCAAGCCCCACCGGACGCCTCAGTCTATCAGGCCGCGCATAATCTTGGCATGCCCGCGATTGTCCGGCGGCATAAGCCATGCGTAAACCTTGCCGAGCCAGGGTAACGCTCCTAAGACAGTGGGAGCAACGCTTTGGAGCAGGTCATGGACAGCGTCGATCACGTTTCGGATACAGCCTTTTGGGTGGCCCACTACCGCGCCATCGAATCGAAGAAGCGCGACGCCCTCTTCCGTGATCCGCTTGCCGAAAAGCTCTCCGGCGAGCGTGGCCGGCGTGTGGCGAAGCATATGGGCGCCGAACGCGCCATGGCATGGACGCTGTCGGTGCGGACCTGGATCATCGACGACCTGATCATGAACGCGATCAAGGACGGGGTCGACCTGGTGCTCAATCTCGGCGCCGGACTGGATACCCGTCCTTACCGCCTTGACCTGCCGGCGGATTTCCAATGGGTCGAAGCCGATTTTGGCCACATGATCGACTACAAGACCAATGCTCTGGCCGATAAGATGCCCGTTTGCCGGCTGACGCGTATCGCTTGCGACTTGTCGGATGATGCCGAGCGCCGCAAGCTGCTGGCCGATATCAACGGCCGCGCCCAAAGAATAATGGTCCTGACAGAGGGCGTTATTCCCTATCTCAGCAATGAGGCGGTCAGCGATCTGGCTCAGGATCTCGATGCACAGGATCAGATCCATTTCTGGATTACGGATTACGCCTCGCCGTTCTTCAAAACGATTACGGCGCGCAGCGGCATTCGAAAACGTCTTGCGGCCAACGCGCCCTTTCTTTTTGATCCAGGCGATGACGCCGATTCCTGGCCGCGATTCTTTGCCGAACGGCACTGGCAGATCAAAGAGCTGCGCTATATCGGCGAAGAAGGCCGCAAGGTTGGCCGCGACCTGCCAGCTGGTCCGATAGGCAGGTTTTTCATGCAATTTGCACCGGAAGAGCGGCTCAAGCCCTATCGCCGCATGAACGGCTATGCCTTGCTGGAAAAGGCGCACCGAGGTCAAACCCTCTGATTAACTTCTTCTTAGCCAAATGATGTGACTCTTTGAAATCGCTTGCAGATTTAAAGAGCGCCTAAACGCGTCCCGAGCGCGTCCCGTACAGGTCTTACACCTGTATGACGGTGGCGTGTGGTTTTGTGGCAAAAAGTTTCTACGGGCGCGCGCGAAGCCGGTTATCGGTCGTGCCGGTACTGCAAACGCGAAGGCGATTTGCTTCAGAATATCATAGGCATACCTGGAACTACTTCATGTGGTATTACCGGGTATGTCCAAATAATTTTGATAATTCGGCGTGGTTAAATATTTCATATTTCATTATTCTGAATTACAAATTTGGCCTATGCCGGAATGCCGGCCAAAATAATTCAGCAGGAAGGGACATTTCATGACATCCGTTTCACGCCGCGGCCTGTTGGCTGCCACCCTCGCCACGGCAGGCCTGTCGGCCACCGGGCTGGCCGAAGCCAAGGCGCGTAAGAAGAAGGCGAAATCCTCGGACTTTGTCACTGTCGAAGGCACAGTGTTCAAACTGCGCGGCCAGACCTACCGTTATGTTGGCGCCAACATCTGGTACGGCGCCTATCTTGGTTCGACGGCTGCTTTTGGTGACCGGGCACGTCTGGTCAAGGAACTGGACGACATGAAGGCGTTGGGGATCGACAACCTGCGCGTCCTGGCCCTGTCGGAACTGTCGCCGCTCAACAATTCGCTCGA
>CBFGPQ010000085.1:0-14839 GCA_965650705.1 uncultured Asticcacaulis sp.
CGCTTACGCTCGATGCCCACCGCTGGCGAAAGCTATACTTTCGCTGGCGCTATACCCCATCGCTGCGCGACAGGGAGGTGGGAGACTTAAAATTTCGGCAGGCGCATTTCCGGCTTGGCGGCGGGCTCCGGTTGCTGCACCTCGGCCATGGCCGGGTCGCTGATGCTGTGAGCGCCTGTCTCAACCCGCCCGGCAAAGCGACGTTCGAAACCGTCGCCGCGCACCGTCACGTCGTACCAGTTGCCCTGCTTAGCCAACTCGAACACCGCCTTTTGCGAACCCCCGGGCGCCACCGCCGCCGTCTTCAAGCCCTGGCCGTAGACGTCGGCATCCACCGTCAGCGTCACCGCCGCCGAACCGCGATTACGCATCTGAACCGCAAGCGCAGGCGGCGTAGTGCTGGTCGTCGCGGTCACCTCGATCCCGGCCGTCTCCGCCGTGCCGATAAAGGCGCGGTGGAAGCCGTTCGGCCCAAGCACCCACAGGTCGTGGCGTGCGCCGGCAAAGCTGTCGCTCGAGGACTTGCCCGCCTCGACCGTATACCGGCGCGGAATGGCCTCCAGGTTCAGGCGGTCATAGACGTGGAAAACCGCGCCGGCTGTGCCTGTGTTGATAAAGGTCAGTTCGATGGCGCCGGCCTTGACTGCGGCTTTCACATCCAGCGCGTAGGGCAGGGCGCGCGAGGGCCGCGATCCCTTTTCCTGCACCAGAGGACCAGGTTTTATCGGCGGTTCGATCCGCTTGCGATGGATCTGCGCCAGCACCGCCTTTTCCGAACCCGAGGCGTCCGGCAGGTCCGGGAAGGCCGGGTCTTCGACGTGGCTGAAATCAAATGCCGAGGTCAGGTCGCCGCATACCGCGCGATGCCACGGGCTGATCGCCGGGACCGTCACGCCGAAGCGCTTTTCCAGGAATTGTCCGACCGAGGTGTGGTCGAAGACCTGTGACGTCACCCAGCCGCCTTTCGACCACGGCGAGACGACGTACATCGGCACGCGTGCGCTCAGGCCCCACGGGCGGACTGTGCCGCTGATCGTGTCGGAGGGATCGAGGAACTTGCGCTGTGGATCGGAGAAGTAGAAGCCCTTCAGGTCGACCGTCGACTTGCCCATCAGCGTGCCGTCGGCCGCATAGGAAGGCGGCGCCGAGGGCGGCAGGTGGTCGAACAGGCCGTCATTCTCGTCAAACGTCTGGAAGAAGACGGTCGAACCCCAGACATCCGGATTGGCGGTCAGGGCATTGAGGATCGAAGCGGTAAACTCCGCGCCCTGCAAAGGCGTCGAGGCCGACGGATGCTCGGACCATTCCTTGTTCGGCAGGATCCAAGACACGGCTGGCAGTGTGTCGTTCTTTACGTGCTCGGCAAACTGTTCCAGCGACCAGTGACTCATGCCCTTTTCATAGAGGGGTGAGCCGGGCTTGGCGTTGCGGAAGCTCTCGAACGCCAGGCCGCCGTGCATGGCGCCGGTCCAGTTGTCGTTCGGGTCCTGATAGATGCGCCACGACACGCCCGCCTGTTCCAGCACGTCGGGCAGGGTCAGCCATGGAAAGGCGGACCCTTGGTATTGATAGCCGGGCTCGGGCAGGGCGCCCTTGACCCAGCAGCGCATATTGTTGGGTTCAGAGTCGGCCTCGGTGCCGTTGATGCCCTGGGCGCGCAGCTTGGGGTCGTGATTCGATCCCGACCAGAAGACGATGCGGTTCGGATCGGTACCGGTGGTGATCGAGCAGTGATAGTGGTCGCAGATGGTGAAGGCTTCGGCCAGGGCGAACTGGAAGGGGATGTCGTCGCGCTGGTAATAGCCCATCGAATAGGGGTTCTTGTACTTCGGCCAGAAGCCGAACTTGCCCTGGTTCCAGGCAGCCTGGCTGTCCGAGAAGCTGTGCGGCGTACCCGGTACGGCGATGGCGTTGGTCTTTTGGGTATTGAGGTGATAGGGCGGGATAACCTTCTCTCCGTCCGACTGCTGCCAGACCGGACCCCCACTCATCGGGATCGGGAAGCGGTCGCCGAAACCGCGCACGCCGCGCATCGTGCCGAAATAATGGTCGAAGGAGCGGTTCTCCTGCATCAGGATGACGATGTGCTTCACGTCCTTGATGGTGCCGGTGACGCGCTTGGCCGGCAGGCTGGCGGCCTGGGCAATGGCGCTGGCGAATGGCGTGGCGGCCACGGCGGCGCCCGCGCCCATCAGGCTCAGGAAGGAGCGGCGGTCGGTCTGCGTCATGGCGGATATCCTTCGTGGAATATGGAATTATTCGGATAAAAGAGTGCGAGGACCGGCTGGGGAATCCGGTCCTCGCTAAAGTCCCGAGAAGCTTAGAACTTCGTCGAATAGGTCAGGTAGAAGCTGCGCGGCTTGCCTTCGAACGGATAACCGTAGAAGTAGCGGTCGTCCGTATTGGTGTACTCACCGCGGTTGAAGGCGGCGCCATAGAAGTTGTTGCCGTAGCCGTAGCGTTCCGCATAGTAGGTGTCGAACAGGTTGGCGACGCGCAGCTGGAAGCGGTGCTGCAGGTCCTTCCCGGCCAGGAAGGTCAGGGTGCCGTTGACGACGGTGTAGTCACCGAAGTTGTGACGGAACTTTTCGGCCGGACCACCGGTTGCCCATTCGGGGCCTTGGGTCCGCGACAGCAGTTGCGCCTTGATGCGGCCGCCCTTCGATTCCCAGTTCAGACGGCCGATGACGAACCATTCCGGCGTCTCGTTGATCTGGATGCCCTGGCGCGGACCGCTGGCAGCGGCGGCATCCTGGGCGGTGTACGAGAACCCGAAGGACCATTGATTGCCGATGCTGAAGTCGGCGTCGGCGGTCAGGCCCTTGATCTTGGTGACAGCCGTGTCGTTGTAGTAGGTATTGACCGAAACATTGGTGCCGTTGACGTTGACGACGACCGGGAAGCCCGAAGTCGTGCGGATACGGTTGCTGATCTCGGTGTCGAAGGCGCCGATTTCACCGGAGAAGGTGAAGTTGCCGGCGACGTGGCGATAACCGGCCGCGACATTGTAGGTTTCGGTTTCTTCGGTTTGCAGATCCGGATTGCCGATGACCGTGAAGGCGACATCGGCCGAGGCTTCCGGCGGACGCGGATTGTTAATATAAAGCTCGTTGGTCTGCGGCAGGCTGTAGGAGGTGCCGCCGTTGGCGCGGACATAGGCGTTGCCGATCGGGTGCTTGAAGCCGAACTTCCAAATCGTCTTGCTGTCGAAGGCTTCCGAATAGTCCTGGCGGATGGCCAGAGAAATATTGGTCGCCGGGCTGAACGGCAGCTTGGGGTGGAAGTCGAGGAAGACGCCGGTCGTCGTCGAATTGTTGTCCGGCGTCGCGAAGCGCTTGTCGGAATCATCGGCGTAGGAAACGTATTGCACGCCGGCGACGACTTCCAGGAAGCGGTTCAGGTTCAGCGTGGTGCGAACCGTGGCGCCCTGCTCCTTGAAGCCGGAACGGAACTGGTTGGTGGTGCCGAAGCCGTGTGCGAAAGCCGGCTCGACCGCACCGGTCCAGGCGCCGCGCGGGATCAGAGGACGGGTGGGGTTGTTCGGATCCACGCAGCCCGTGGCGACTTTACAGATTTCCGGATAGAGTTCGGCGTTCCACAATTCCGGGTTGGAGTAGTAGGCCGAGGCTTCGAGGAGGACATTTTCGCTGAAGCGCTTGGTGAAGGACACGTCGGCGATCGGATAGCGCAGGGTGTTCGGCGAGTAGCTTTCACCCGACGGGAACGGGTCCTGGAACAGGCTTTCGGTATAGATGACGTTGGCGCGCAGCTCGGTATTGTCGTCGATCTTCCACAAGTACTTGGCGCCGACGTGGTTCTTGTTGAGCGGATAGTCCTGGATGCCGCCCGACAGGGCGACGTTGTCAGTGAACTTTTCGGGATCAAAGATGCGCGGGCTGTCTGTGGCCAGCATCGACCCGTAGAACATCAGCGAGTGCTTGCCTTCGTCGTCAAGCGGGAAGGAATAGTTGCCCCAGACTTCGCGCGTGGCGAAGGAGCCGTAGGAGACGCCGAACTCGCCCTTGGTCGTGCCGTCGGGCTTCTTGGTGACGACGTTGACGACGCCGATGCCGCCGTTGGAGCCGAAATAGAGGCTGTTGCCGCCGCGGAAGACTTCGATATTCTCGATCATGTGCGGGTCGATGGTCGTGGCGCCCCAGATGTTTTCCAGCGCCGGTCCCCGGTCGTAGAGCGGCACGCCGTCCAGCGTCACCAGGGTATCGCGGTCCCCGCCGCCATCGAGGCGGATGGTGAATTCGCCTTCATCCGGCGAGTAGCCGACGTTTACGCCCTTGACCAGGAACTGGGCCGCCTCGGCGAAGTTGACCGAGCCCGATTGGTCGATCTGTTCGGCTGTGATGACCTGAACCTCGGTGCCGTAGGCCGACAGCTCCTTGGCGACGGTCGAGGCCGTCGAGCGCTTGCCCGTAACGGTCACGACCGGCTCGGCATCGGCGTCCGCATTGGCGCCATTGTCGGCGTAAGCCGCGCCTGCCAGGCCGCAGCCCAGCGACACGAGCCCCAGCAGGGACGCGTGGTAACGTATTGTCTTCAAGACCATGATGTAACCCCATTTATGGCAAGCCGCGAGTGAGGAGGGCGGCTGACTGTTGGGGGAAGCTAGTTATGGCATGTGACAAAAGCGTCCCGTTTTCATGACGCATTAATGAAATTTACTCATTTTTTATAATTTATAAAATTGAGATTGCCTCAATCATTAAGGCTATGTATGAGCCCTTCGCGTGGCGCGTGCGCTACATTTCCGCGTAGGTTTTGTGAAGCTGGTGGCCAGTCGTCACCGAAGTTTCACGCCTGTCTGCCGGGAATCAAACTATCCTGATCCTTCCGACGGCTCTTTTTCCGATACCTGCTTGAAACCCCTTCCTGATTCTCCCGGACCCGTACCGGTCGACAATGCCCTGGCGCGCATCCATCTCGCCTATCCGGGACTGGCCAAGGGCGCCCGCCGCATTGCCGACTACGTCATTGCCCAGCCAGGCCGCATCGTGCAGATGTCGGTGACCGAGCTGTCTGAGGCGACCGATGCATCGGAAGGCAGTGTCATCAATTTTTGCCGGAAGCTGGGCCTGTCAGGTTTTCAGCAACTCAAGCTCAGCCTGGCGCAGGAAACTGTCCGGCCGGTCCAGTTCATTCATGAAGACCTCGATCGCGACGACGACGTCGATACGGTTTGTCAAAAGATCTTCCATGCCGGTGTCCAGGCTCTGCATGACACCCTGTCGGTGCTCGATCCAGGTGCTTTGAGCCAGGCCGTCGATATCTTCCGCGCCGCCAAGCGGATCGAAATCTATGGCATCGGCTCGGCCGCGCCGATCGCCGAGGATGCGCATTACCGCATGCTGCGCATTGGATTGGACGCCAAGGTGGTCATCGACAGTCATGTCCAGGCGATCAGCGCCTCGCGCACCGATCCGGATGTCGCCGTCCTGACCGTGTCGCACTCGGGCGCCACCCACGAAACCGTCACCTCGACGCGCCTCGCCAAGGCCGCCGGCGCCAGGACCGTGGTCATCACCAACTTCGCCCGCTCACCCATCCAGTCCTACGCTGACGTCGTGCTGGCGACCATGGCGCGTGAGACCTTGTTTCGTACCGAGGCCATGACCAGCCGCATTGCGCAACTCTGCGTCGTCGACGCCCTGATCGCCGCCCTGGCCCTGGCTGACTACGAACGGTCGACCACGACTCTGAAACAGACATTCGAGACCCTGTCGATCAAGCGCTTTTGAGACGGTGGCTTACAGTACGTATCGTGTTTTTAGACGGAGTTCCCTACCTTGCAATATGCACAGGAGGGTATCATGGCAGTTCTCGAACGTCTGAATGTCGCTATTAACGCAGCCCATAGCGAGGCGCGTGAAATTATCGAGCTTGATATTACCACGAATGACTATGCGGAGCTGATGGAGTTTGCAGCGCAGTTCGACACTCAGCAACTTGAAGAACTGCAGCTCAACATGTTTGAGCAGACCTATCGCGGGTATCCTCTGATCATCAACCGTACCCTTAGACAAAGCGGTATTCTTCGCGAAGACGGCGCCGAAGCCTTGCCCGACGATGCAACCGCCCATCTGAACGAGCGGATTGCAATAGGCGGGACGCTCCTGAATCGCGAATAAACCCTGGCTTCGCATTCACATGCCTGCGTGGCTTGACATCCAAAGCGAATTGGGACAAAAAGTGAACAAAATGCCGAAGAAGTCGGTATAAGGATGAGAGCCATGCCCAGGATAGTGCCTGCGGATATAGATCAGCTTCGCCGGCATATCTCAAGGCTGGAGGGGGAGCGTCGTGTCGCGGGCGTATTGCCGTTCGGACTGGACGCGATCGATAGCCGCCTGCCGGGGGGCGGGCTGGCGCTGGGCGCACTCCATGAAATCGCCGGATCAGGAAAGGGCGCCGTCGATGGCGCGGCGGCCGGACTGTTTGCCGCTGGTATTGCCGCGCGCTCGCAAGGCCTGGTGATGTGGTGCGCGGGCTGCAGCGACCTGTTCGCACCGGGACTGGCGCAAGGCGGGCTCTCGCCGGGACGCGTGATTCATGTCGAAGCCGATGATGACACGGGCGTGCTGGCGGCGTGCGAGGAGGCCTTACGCCACGGCGGGCTGGGCGCGGTTGTCGGCGAAGTCGCGCGCCTGTCGATGATGGCTTCGCGCCGGCTGCAACTGGCTGCCGAAGGCGCGCGCGCGCTGGCTTTAATGGTGCGGCGCTGGGACACGGAAAAGGGGGCCGCGCAGTTCGGGCTGCCGACGGCGGCCATGACGCGCTGGCGGGTGACCTCTATTCCATCTGCGCCGCTGCCCGTGCCCGGTATCGGGTGGGCGCGCTGGCGGCTGGAACTGCTGCGTTGCAAGGGCGGGCAGACCGCTGAATTCGATGTGGAGGCGTGCGATGGCCAGGGTCATCTCGCTCTACCTGCCCCGCTGGTCCACCGACCGGTTACGGCGGATGAGCGGCACCGCGCCGCCTCCTGAAGTCCCGCTGATCCTGAAGGGCTCGGATGGCCGGCGGCGTGTGGTGCTGGCGGCCGACCACGCTGCCGAGGCGGCTGGCATACGGGTCGGCATGCCGGTGGCCAAGGCACAGGTCCTGGTCAACCATCTCGTCATCCACGATGCAAGCCTCGCCGCCGATGCGGCCGATCTGGAGACGCTGGCACGCTGGGCATTGCGCACCTATTCGCCGCTCGTGGCCGCCGATCCGCCGGATGGTGTGGTCATGGAGATCAGCGGTGCGGCGCACCTGCATGGCGGCGAGACAGCCCTGCTGGAAGGACTGGTCCGCGCCTTGGCCGACAAAGGCTTCGAAGCGCGCGCCGCCATCGCTGACACCTGGGGTGCGGCCCATGCCCTGGCGCGGTTTATCCCGAAGCCTGTCTTTATCCTGTCGAAGGATATGGGCAGCCGTGCCTTGCCGTCCCTGCCTATTGGCGCATTGCGTCTGCCGCCCGGCATGGCCGAAAGCCTGCACGTCCTGGGCTTCGAGACGGTCGCCGATCTGCTGGCTCAGCCACGCGCGCCTTTGATACATCGCTTCGGGCCGCTGCTGGGCCGGCGGCTCGACCAGATGTTTGGCCGCCTTGATGAACCGATCGATCCGGTCGACCTGCCCGACGTCACCGAGGTCCGGCGGCGCTTTGCCGAGCCGATTGGAGCGCCCGAGACCATTGCACGCTATACCGCCCGGCTGACACAACAACTGTGCGATGCGCTGGAGAACAAGGGGATAGGCGTCAGGCAGGCGGACCTTCTGTTCACCCGCACCGACAACCGCATCGAAGCCATCCGTGTCGGCCTGGCCCAGCCGATGCGCGACGTCAAACGGCTGACACGCCTGTTGTGCGACAAGATTGAAACCATCGATCCGGGCTTCGGCATCGAACATATGCGCCTGATCGCCACCGCCGCCGAGCCCTTGCCGCACAGACAGGTCAGCACAACCGACGATCTGGCGCCCGACATCGCGACCTTGCTGGACATTTTAAGTAACCGCATCGGCGCCGAACGCCTCTACCGTCTGGTCCCGGTCGAAAGCGATGTGCCCGAACGCAGTGTTCGCAAAGCCCCGGCGCTGGGAGAGCCCCCTGAGGGCGGATGGCCACGCCATTGGCCGCGCCCTGTGCGCCTGCTGTCGAAGCCGGAACGCATAACCACTCTGGCGCAACTGCCCGACTATCCGCCCAAGGCCTTTACCTGGCGGGGGGTAAGACATCTGGTTATCGCCGCTGACGGACCCGAACGCATCTTTGGCGAATGGTGGCGGCGCGATGCCGAGATGCTGGCCATACGCGACTATTTCCGCGTCGAGCTGACGACTGGCGAGCGGCTGTGGATCTACCGCAGCGGCGACGGCGAGGACGCCAAGACCGGCAGCCGCGAATGGTTCCTGCATGGGATCTTCGCATGAGCCCCCTAGAAAATGACTATGTCGAACTCCAGGTCACGACGCACTTTTCCTTTCTGCGCGGCGCCAGTTCCTGCGATCAGCTGTTCGCCACGGCCAAGGCGCTGAGCATCGCAGCGTTGGGGATTGTCGACCGCAATTCACTGGCGGGCATCGTCCAGGCGCACAAGGCGGCAAAGGACTATGGCGTCCGGTTGATCGTCGGCTGCCGGCTCGACCTGCGCGACGGCACATCCTTGCTGGTCTATCCGACCGACCGTGCCGCCTATTCACGTCTGTGCCGGCTGCTGTCCCTGGGCAAGGGCCGGGCGGGCAAAGGCAAATGCCATCTAGATTGGGCCGATGTCGAAAGCTTCCATGAAGGGCTGCTCGCGATCCTTGTCCCCGATGCCGCGGATGAGGCGTGCGCGGCCAATCTGCGCCGCCTGAAGGCTTTGTTCGGCGACCGCGCCTATCTGGCCCTGACCCTGAGGCGGCGGCCCAATGATGCCCTGCGCTTGCACGAACTGGCGCACCTGGCGGCCAGCGTACGCGTACCAACAGTTGCCACCAATGACGTCCTGTTCCACGATCCGTCGCGGCGCCTGCTTCAGGACGTGCTGACCTGCATCCGCCACACCTGCACCATCGATGAGTTGGGCCACCGCCGCGAACGCTATGCCGACCGTTACCTCAAGCCACCGGAGGAAATGAAACGGCTGTTCGACCGTCATCGGGATGCGGTTGCCCGTACGCGCGAGATCATGAAGCGCTGCACATTCGACATGGGTGAACTTGAATACCAGTATCCGGACGAGAAGTCGCATCCACACCTGAGCCCGCAGGAGACATTGGAAAAGTTCGTCTGGATGGGGGCGCAGGCGCGTTACAATGCCGATAAGGGCTATCCGGACGGAACGCCGCAAAAGGTCGTGACCCAGCTTCGCAAGGAGCTCGCTCTGATCGGAGAGATGGGCTACGCCAACTATTTTCTGACCGTTCATGCCATCGTCCACTATGCCCGCTCGCAGGACATACTGTGCCAGGGACGCGGCTCGGCCGCCAACAGCAGCGTTTGTTACGTGCTGGGCATTACCGAGCTCGATCCCGCCAAGTACAACCTGTTGTTCGAACGCTTCATCTCGAAAAACCGCAACGAACCGCCGGACATCGACGTCGACTTCGAACACGCCCGGCGCGAGACGGTCATGCAGTGGGTGTTCGAAACCTATGGCCGCAACCACGCCGCCCTGGTCGCCGTCGTCAGCCGCTATCGCACGCGCGGAGCCTTGCGTGACGTCGGCAAGGCGATGGGCCTGCCCGAAGACGTCATCAAGACCCTGTCGCAGCAGTACCGCCACTGGGCCAACGATATCGACGAACAGCACCTGGAAGGACTCGATCTCAACATCGCCGACCGCCGGGTGCGTCTGACGCTTTTCCTGGCGCGGCAACTGATTAATGCGCCCCGCCATCTGTCCCAGCATCCCGGCGGCTTTGTCCTGACGCGCGACCGGCTGGACGAGCTGGCTGTCATCGAGCCGGCCGCCATGGACAATCGCCAGGTCGTCGAATGGGACAAGGACGATATCGATGTGCTCAAGTTCATGAAGGTCGACTGCCTGGCGCTGGGCATGCTGACCTGCATGAAACTGAGTTTCGACATGCTGGCGGCGCACAAGGGCATTACCCTGGCGATGGCGGACATTCCCGCCGACGACACGCCGACCTACGACATGATCTGCAAGGCCGACACGGTCGGTGTCTTCCAGATCGAGTCCCGTGCTCAGATGTCGATGCTGCCGCGCCTGCGGCCGCGAAAATTCTACGACCTGGCCATCGAGGTCGCCATCGTCCGGCCGGGGCCGATCCAGGGCGACATGGTTCACCCGTACCTGCGCCGCAAACATGGACTGGAGGATGTCGATTATCCCAATGAGGCAGTGAAGGAAATCCTGGGCCGCACCTATGGCGTCCCTTTGTTCCAGGAACATGCCATGCAGGTGGCGGTAATCTGCGCTGGTTTTAGCGCGGACGAGGCTGATCACGTCCGCCGCAGCCTGGCGACCTTCAAAAATACCGGCGGGGTCAAGAACTTCCGGGATAAGATGATGAAGGGTATGCTCGAGCGCGGCTACAAACAGGAATTCGCCGAGCGGCTGATAAAGCAGCTTGAAGGCTTCGGCTCCTATGGTTTTCCGGAAAGCCACGCCATTTCGTTTGCCATGATCGCCTATGCCTCGTCATGGATGAAATGCCACCATCCCGACGTCTTCCTGTGTGCGCTATTGAATTCCCAGCCCATGGGCTTTTACGCCCCGGCGCAGCTGGTGCGCGACGCGCGCGATCACGGCGTCGAGGTCCGGCCGGTCTGCGTCAATGCCTCACGCTGGGACTGTACATTGGAAGAGACGGAAACGCCGGGCCAGTTTGCCGTCCGGCTGGGGCTGCGCATGGTCAAGAGCCTGGCCAATAGTGACGCAGCCGTCTTGACCGCGAGCCGGGGAGAGGGCGCTTTCCGCTCGATCGACGATGTCTGGCGCCGCACCGGCCTGCCCGTATCGAGCCTTCTGCCCCTGGCCGATGCCGATGCCTTCATGCCGTCGCTGGGGAAGTCTCGTCGCGACGCCCTGTGGACACTGAAAGGCCTGCGCGATACGCCCCTGCCTCTGTTCGACGCCATGTCGGCGCCCGAACTGGACGAGCCGGTCGTCGTGCTCCGGCAGATGACAGCCGGCAGCGAAGTCGTGCAGGACTATGGCCATGTCGGCCTGTCGCTGCGCAAACACCCTCTGGCCTTCCTGCGGGGCGAGTTAAGCGCGCGTGACATCCTGACCTGCACCGCCGCCAATGCGCTGGCCGACAAATCCGACGCGATCGTGGCCGGCATGGTGCTGGTGCGGCAAAGGCCTGGCACGGCCAAGAACGTCACCTTCATGACCATTGAAGACGAGACCGGCATCGTCAATGCCGTCATCTGGAGCCGCATCTACGAAGAACAGCGCCGGCTGATCCTGACGGCGCGCATGGTGGCGATCGAAGGCCAGATCCAGAAGGAAGGCGATGTCGTCCACCTGGTGGCCAAGCGCCTGATCGACCTGTCCGATCTGCTCGACAGCGTCAGTGAACGCGATGAGTCTTTCTGGGTGCCTAAGCCGCGCGGCGATGACTTCCGCAACGGTGAGCCTGGTCCTGATCCGCGTACGCTGAAACGTCGCGGCGGCACTCGCGCCGCCTCTCCGCCGGTCATTCTCATTCGTTCGCGGGATTTCAAGTAACTGGGGAAAACGACTCTCACAAATTCGTGCATTTTCTTTCACGAGAATCGAGTCTTACTCGTCTACGGCAGATAGCTGCCCCATATGATCGAGGCTCAGAATGACGTACGATCCCCGCCCGGACTCGCAACATGGCGTGCCGTTGTTTATCCCGCTGGTCGCCAGCGGCCTGACCGGCTTTATGCTGGTCGTCTCCCTGACATTCGTCCTTCAACTATACTGACACGGCTGAGCGCAGTACCGTATAGAGCGGCCAGTATAAGTCGTCTGATTCGGCGCTAAGAAACTGAGGCTCTATGATGCTTCGGAAACCAGCTTGCTCCGTCCGATGCCTGAGGAGTCTTGTTCGCGACGTTCAGGACCTGTGAAGGTCGGGTCTCTGCGCCTGCGCCGGTCAGGGCCTGTATAGCTTTCTGAGATAACAAACGATCTTGGATAGTCGCAAACCGCCACCAGTTTCAGGAAAAGATTCTTGGGCATGATGGGCTTGGTGCACATTTCATTGATTCCGGCATCGCGTGCGCTTTCAACGCGCGACCGCTCCGAATTGGCTGAAATGATAATGATCGGGGTGTATTGATTAATATGACCGGAGGTCTTGCGTAGCTGCTGTGTCAATTTGTGCACATCGAGCCCGGACATGACGAAGTCCATAAGGATACAGTCAAATTTTCGCTGACGCATCAGCACGCGGGCTTCATCGCCGTCTCCGGTCATGATGATTGACCGGATACCGAAACCGCGCAGAATGGTTTCGACGATCTGCCGCATGTAAGGATTAGAGTCGACAACCAGAAACTGGCATTCTTTCAAACCAGCCATATTGCCCCCGCAATGGCTAACGACAGTGCTCACGCGCACACGGCTAGATTGTGCGCTAATGGCTAACGCTTTCTTAAAGGCGAATTGCCGGCAAGTCCTCTGGCTCTGATCCTGCTAACTTTCTCCTTATATTTCCATAGCTTTCGCCTACCAAAAACTTAGCTGCGCTCCGGTATTTTCCACGCAGGATAGGGCTATCGATTTCAAGGAAGCGCATCATGCACGATGACCAAGTAAGGGCAGGACTGCCATCGGCTTCCGCTCAAGACAGCCGTTACGCCATCGACAAGCTGGTCTTCACGCCCGACGATATCGATCTGTCGCGCTCGCCGCTCAGGGGGCATATCGACGTCGAAACCTATGTGCTGGGGGCTTTCAATCCTGGTTTGACGCGCCTGCCCAGCGGCAATCTGCTGATGATGGTGCGCGTTGCGGAAGCCCTGCGCACGGCGATCTTCGACAACCATGTCCATGCCATCCGCTGGGACGACGGCCGTTATGTGCTGGACGCCTGGCCGCTGGAGCTGGCCAATACCGCCGATCCGCGCAAGTTCCTGCTGCACGGCGGCGGCTGGAAGATCATGGCCCTGACCTCGCTGTCGTGGCTGCTCCCGGTCGAACTGACGCCCGACGGGCTGGAGGTCGTCGCCGTCCATTACGATAAGGCCGTGACGCCGCAAAATTCCCTGCAATGCTACGGCGTCGAGGACGCGCGCATCTCGAAGGTCGGCGATCGCTGGCTGATGACCACCTGCTCGGTCAGCCCGGAGCGCCACTCGACCACGCTCTATAGCTCGATCAACGGGCTCGACTGGACGTTCGAGGATATCGTGCTCGACCACCAGAACAAGGACATGCTGATCTTCGAGGGCCTTATAAACGGCCAATATTTCGCCCAGACCCGGCCACTGGGCGACCTCTATTTCGCCTATCCGCCGGGCAGCGAATGGCGCGCCGGTCCATCGATCAACCTGGCCCACTCAAAAGACAGCCTGTTCTGGAAGCCCTACGCCAAGCCGGGCATCCGGCCGCATTCCGGCACGGTGGCGACCGCGCGCATGGGGGGCGGCACTCCGCCAATTTTGACGGATGAGGGTTGGCTCAGCCTGTGGCACGGCGTCGAGCCCAAGGAAATCGTCGGGATCTACCGCACCTACTGGTCGATCATGGACAAGGATGAGCCCAGCAAAATCCTGCGCACCTGCCATAAGCCGCTGTTAGAGGCCAACCCGGACCTGACCCGGCCGCTGGAACACCAAATGTATATCCGCGACGTCGTCTTCACGACCGGGATCGCCGATGGCGGGGATCACTATATCGTGGCCTCTGGTGAAGCCGACCTGGCGTGCCGCATCACCCACATCCCCAAAACAGCTTTCGATTAAAAAAGGGCGCCGTTGTCAGGACGGCGCCCTCTTGCAGGTGAGTATTCAGGCTTAGTGGCCCGCCGCCGACTCGGATGCTTCTTCCGAAGCCTTTGCCGAATCGGTCGCGCCGGAATGTGTCACGTCGTCGATCGTATCGACCTTGGCCTTATGGCCTTCCAGCACGGGTAGGGTGGCCGCGGCAAAATCCTTCAGGGGACCGGCCGCGCCGCCATCGGAATAGTCCTTGAACAGGGCGACGGCTTCATTGTGTGCGTCGGTCTGGACGTCGACATACTTGTCGTCGAATTCCTCGGGCTTGGCATTGGCCAGGTCCTCGTATTTCTTCTGGTGCGCCTCATCCAGCGCGGTTGCGGGCACGACGCTGCTCTTGGCAGCGGTCAGGGCCGCCTGAAGGTCGGCGCCGGCCTTGGTGTGGTCGGCGATCATGGCCTGGGCCAGGGCGCGCACCTCGGGGTTCTGTGACCGCTGCAGCGCCAGTTCGCTGGTCTGGATCTCGAAAAGGTTGGCAACAGACGCCTTCGCGACGAAGTCGGATGCCTTGTCATCCTTGACTGGCCCCGAACAGGCGGCGAGCGCCAGGAGGCCGGCGGCGGCGATGGACGCAAGGCTTTTAAGTATATGCATGGACTTCCCTCTTATTTTGGCGGTGCGGGGGAAGATAGGGAGGGGGATATAATATTGAGATGCGGTGGCTTCCGGCGAAAATAAAGAAGGCGCAATGGCGTTGTTTCCGCGAAGATGTGGAAAATCGCCGTAAGGCCTTAAAAAACCGCTCTTTGGCCGTTGACCGCCGGAAAATTTGCCCCTATAGGTCGCCGCCTTCGGTCGCAAGACCGGACCTACCACCTAGATAGTGTGCCCAGGTGGCGGAATTGGTAGACGCGCTGGCTTCAGGTGCCAGTGGCTTAACGGCCGTGAAGGTTCGAGTCCTTTCCTGGGCACCATCTA
>CBFGPQ010000086.1:0-14667 GCA_965650705.1 uncultured Asticcacaulis sp.
ACCAGTTCCAGATCCAGAAGGTCGTCGACCTTCCGGCTGTGGAAGTCTTCGGACAGACGATCGACATGTCGATCACCAATTCGGTGCTGGCGATGCTGATCGCCGTTGGACTTACGCTGCTGTTCTTCACCCTGACCACCGCCCGCGCCGAAATCGTGCCGGGGCGCGGCCAGGTCATGGCCGAAGGCCTGTTCACCCTGATCGACAATATGGTGGAGTCGATCATCGGGCATGACGGCCGCAAATTCCTGCCCTACGTCCTGACCCTGTTCCTGTTCATCCTCGGCTGTAACCTGGTTGGCATGTTCACCTACTTCACGGCGACGTCGCAGCTGGCAGTGACCATCACGCTGGCCGTCATGACGATCGGTCTGGTCATCCTCTACGGCCTGTTCCGTCACGGTCTCGGCTTCTTCAAGCTGTTCCTGCCGTCGGGCGTGCCCTGGTACCTGGTGCCGCTGATCATTCCGATCGAAATCATCTCCTTCTTCGTGCGCCCAATTACCCTGGCCCTTCGTCTCTTCGGTAACATGGTCGGCGGCCACATCGTTCTCAAGGTCTTCGCCGGCTTTGTCATCTCGCTGGCGGGTCTGGGCATGGGTGGCATGCTCGGTGCGATCATCCCGGTGTCGGCCATCGTCGCCCTCACCACCCTCGAATTCCTGGTCGCATACCTGCAAGCCTTTGTGTTTGCGGTTCTGGCCTGCGTCTATCTCGGTGACGTGGTCAATATCGGCCACCACTAACCTTTATCCTTTCTGACTAACGGAGTTTTTTCATGGCTTTGGACCTTCAATCCGCTCAGGCGATCGCAAGCGGCCTGCAATTCATCGGCGCTGGTATCGCCACCTTCGGCATGATCGGCGCCGGTATCGGCCTCGGCATCCTGTTCGGTAACTTCTTCAACGGCGCCCTGCGCAACCCGTCGGCCGCCAAGGAACAGCAAACCAACCTGTTCATCGGCATGGCGCTGACTGAAGCGCTCGGCATCTTCGCGTTCGTCGTCGCCCTCCTGATCCTCTTCGGTTGAGCCGATAAAGGCTCAGGGACACGACATGTACGCCGCAACCTCACCCGAAGCCGCGCCACTCGCTGCCGCCGACACGCCTGTGTCCGCGCAAGCGTTGGCCGGGGATTCGACGGTGCCTTTTGCTGAAACCGAGCCGCACGGTGTTGCGTCGGACCATGTTACGGAAACGACCGAACATGGCGCCGAGCACGGGTCGGGCGGTCTGCCCCAGCTGGATACCCAGCATTGGGGTGGACAGATCGTCTGGCTGGTGATCGTATTCCTGGTGCTTTACGTTATGGTCGGCCGCGTCTTCGTGCCGCGCCTGCGTAAGGTCATCGATACGCGCGGCGCCACGATCGCCGAGGACTTGGCCAATGCCCGCGCCAACCGCGACGAGGCCGAGGCGCAGGCCAAGGAAGCCGCGGCTGAAACCACCGCGGCCCAGGCCCTGTCCAAGAAGATGGCGGCTGAAGCCATTGCCAAGTCGAATGCGGAAATCGCGGCGGCCCAGGCTGCGGAAGACGTCAAGCTGAACGCCCGTCTGTCGGAAGCCGAGACCCGCATCAAGGCCGCCCGCGACGAAGCTATGAGCCACGTCCGCGACATCGCTTCGGAAACGGCCTCGGCCCTGGTGCAGAAGCTGACCGGCAAGGCAGCGACGCAGGCAGCCCTGCGTTCCGCCCAGCAGAAGGTATAAGATCATGTTCAATTTCGCCGATCCCGAATTCTGGGTCCGAGTTGGCCTGCTGATCTTCTTCCTGATCCTGGTCATTGCCGGTGTTCCGGGCGCCATCTGGAAAAGCCTCGGCGATACCGGCAAGGCCGTCCGCGCCGAACTGGATGAAGCCGTGCGCATCCGCCAGGAAGCGACTGATCTGCTCAATAGCATCAAGGCCCAGCGCCAGGAAGCTGAACTGAAGGCCAAGGAAATCATCGCCCTGGCCGAAGAGCAGGCGCAACGCCTGACCGAGGAAGCCCGCGTCAAGCTGGCCGAGACGATCAAGCGTCGCGAGGAACAGGCCGAACGCAAGATCGCCCAGGCCGAGGCGCGCGCCGCCGCCGACGTCAAGGCCGCCGCCGCCGAACTGGCGACGCAACTTGCCGAGACCATCCTGATCGAACGTACGGCCGGCCTTGGCGCCGACCCGGCGGTCGACAAGGCGATCGGACAGTTGGAAGGCCGCTTCTCGTAAGCGACACCATCTACCAAATGACAAAGGCCCGGGGTTCGCTCCGGGCCTTTTCTTTATCCGCGTTTGGCACCAGCATTACCCCATACCGAGATCAACCATGCCAGCAAACCAAAGAGAAAGGTGTAAACGGCCTCAATGATCGACGGCAGCATAACAAGCAGATTGGTCGTGTGGGTTGCCTTGCTTGCCATGTAGGCCATTGCGCCCGTGTAGAGTGCGCCCAGCCCCCCGAAAAGCAGTCCCGTAAGGCCGAGGCCACTAAGCAAGCCGGAATGCCGCCCTCTCGAGGCCTGACGCAGTATCGCCAGGATCAACCCGGCCCCACCCGCAATCAGACTAATGAGCATGGTCAGCTTGGTGATTGGTCCAGCATAAGTGAAAACGTCCCACGGCACGGCAGATTCCAGCGTGTCTGCGACAGCCTGCATTTCCAAGATCATGCGCCCCTCCCCGGACAATGTCCGAGAAGGTTAACACGGTTATTCCAGAATGCAAAAAAGCCCTTCGGAGCGATCCAAAGGGCGTTTTGGCTTTTCGTTTACCCGAAGGCCGGGCGACGCGGGCGGAAGACGCCCCGGCGGAAGCGATACAGGAAGCGGTCCTTGCGGCGCAGGAAGTGGCGTTCGGTGCGCAGCATGTTGAGCCACATCAGAGCCACCACTTTCGCGCCGGGCCGCAGCAAAGCGCGAACAGGGCCGAAAATCTTGGGGTAGCGGCGGCGCATATGGATGAAGCTGCGCTTCGCCCATGTCGAGTTGCGCAGGACGAGAATAAGGCCGCCGATAAAGAACGGCACACCCAGCGGGCCGGGCAACGGCGCGATCAGGACGCCGAATGCCATGAGCACGAAGCCCAGCAGCATCAATGACATCTTGACCAACAGTTTCATTTTCGTCGCGTTCCCGTGTGATGATCCCGATATAGGGACACCACACGGACAATGCTAGCAGGTTTAGGTTACAAATTCGTCAGCTATGGATAAGTTTTGGCTGGCGCGCCGCGCGGGTCTCGTCCAGGCGTTTGGCGGGCGCCAGATAGGGTGCGCCCTTGAAGCGTTTGACGTCACCATCGAGGGCCGCTTCGGCCAGAGCTCGCAGCACGGCGACAAATCGATCGAGTTCGGCCTTTGATTCGGTTTCAGTCGGCTCGATCAGCATGGCGCCGTGGACGACCAGCGGGAAGTACATAGTCATCGGGTGGAAGCCCTCGTCAATCATCGCCTTGGCGAAGTCGAGCGTGGTCACGCCGGTGCCTTCCAGCCAGCTGTCGTCGAACAGGGCTTCGTGCATGCACGGACCATCCGGGAACGGCACGCTCATGACGTCGCCCAAGGTTGCCTTGATGTAGTTGGCATTGAGCACGGCGTCCTCGGCAACCTGCTTCAGGCCATCCGAACCGTGGCTCAGCATATAGGTGAGAGCGCGGATATACATGCCCATCTGGCCGTGGAAGGCGCACATGCGGCCAAAGTTGGACTTTGAAGCCCCCTCGCCGTGCTCTTCAAGCGTAAAGCCTTCAACGCTGCTCACGACCCACGGGCGCGGCGCATAGGCCGCGAGCGCATCCGACAGTACTACCGGCCCCGCCCCTGGACCACCGCCGCCGTGCGGCGTCGAGAAGGTCTTGTGCAGGTTGATGTGCATGGCGTCGACACCGAGGTCACCCGGGCGAACCCGGCCGACAATGGCGTTAAAGTTGGCGCCGTCGCAGTAGAAGTAACCGCCGGCCGCATGGATCAACTCGGCGATGGTGACGATGTCGCGCTCGAACAGACCGCAGGTATTCGGATTGGTCAGCATGATCGCCGCGAGTTGGTCGCCGGTAGCGGCGATCTTGACCTTCAGGTCTTCGATATCGACGCGGCCGTCACTGGTCTGGCCGATCTCACGCACCGTATAGCCGACAAAGGCAGCCGTGGCAGGGTTGGTGCCGTGGGCCGAGGATGGGACCAGCACAGTCCTGCGCTGCCCCTGCCCTTTTGCCTCGTGGGCGGCCTTAATGGCCAAGAGACCACACAGCTCGCCATTGGCGCCCGCCTTGGGCGTCAGCGCGACGGCGGGCATGCCGGTCAGGGTCTTCAGCCAGTGCGCCAGGCTGTCCATCAGCGCGAGCGCCCCTTGGACGGTCGACACGGGCTGCAACGGGTGGATGTCGCCCAGGCCAGAGACGCGCGCCATCTTCTCATTAAGGCGCGGATTGTGCTTCATTGTGCACGAGCCCAGCGGATAAAGCGCCAGGTCGATGGCATGGTTCTTCTGGCTGAGGCGGACATAGTGGCGCACGGCCTCGGGCTCGGTCAGGCCCGGCAGGTTGAGTGTATCGCCACGCACCAGATCACCGAGGTCGGACGTATCGATGGCGACATCGGCGAAATCGACGCCGGTGCGGTGATAGTCGTCCCATTCAAAGATCAGCTTTTCCGACTGGAGCAGGCCGCGGCCGCCCAGCAGGGTCTTGAACGAGGTGGTCTCGACCTCGAAGTCCGGGGCGCTGGGCCGGCCGACAGTGTTCATTTTCGGCGTATCGGCCATCACAGCACCTCCTTAAGGCCAGCGACAAGCGCCGACATATCCGCGTCCGTCACAGTCTCGGTGGCGGCAATGATCAGATGGTTGGCAAGCGCAGGATCGGCATCGAGGCGCGATACCGGCACACCACCTAATATGCCCTTGGCAGCCAGGGCCTCGACGACTTCGGCGGCGGGCTTGGGCAATCTCACCGTGAATTCGTTGAAGAAGCGCGGCGTGACGACTTCGATGCCGGCGGCGACCAGTTGGTCCTTCAGCGCATGCGCTTTGGCGTAGTTGATCTTGGCGACGCGTTTCAGGCCTTCCTGGCCCAGCAGGCTCATATGGATCGAGAAGGCGAGCGCGCACAGGCCGGAATTGGTGCAGATGTTCGAGGTGGCCTTGTCGCGGCGAATGTGTTGTTCGCGCGTCGAAAGCGTCAGCACGAAACCACGTTCGCCATCGGCATCGACCGTCTCGCCGCACAGGCGGCCCGGCATGTTGCGCAGGTACTTCTCCTTGGCGGCGAATAGGCCGACATAGGGACCACCGAACGACAAAGGTACGCCGATCGACTGGCCTTCGACGGCGACAATATCGGCGCCCATTTCGCCGGGCGATTTCAACAGGCCCAGCGACATCACTTCGGTGACGACGACGATCAGAAGCGCGCCGGCGGCCTGGGCCGCCTCGGCGATCTTGGTCAGGTCCGTGGCGGTGCCAAAGACGTTCGGCGTCTGAACGACGACGCAGGCCGTGCCGGCGTCGATATGGCTTAAGACCTCGGCTTCACCGTCGACGACCATCGGACAGGCTTCGGTTTCGATGCCGACAGCGTGCGCGAGGGTTTCGATCGTTTCGCGGTAGTGCGGATGCAGGCCGCCCGACAGGACCGCCTTGTTGCGCTTGGTGATGCGGCTTGCCATCAGCACGCCCTCGCCCGCCGCGGTCGAACCGTCATAGAGCGAGGCATTGGCCACCGGCATGCCCGTCAGGCGCGCGACCTGGGTCTGGAACTCGAACAGGACCTGAAGCGTGCCCTGCGCGATTTCCGGCTGGTAGGGCGTATAGCTGGTCAGAAATTCCGAGCGCTGGATGATGTGATCGACGGTCGCCGGAATATGGTGGCGATAGGCGCCGGCGCCGACGAAGAACGGCGCCTTGGCCGGGCTCAGGTTCCGGGCGGCAAAAGCATTCAGTTGCGCCTCGACCTCCAGTTCGCCGGCGAATGTCGGAAGGTCGACGGTGCCACTGCGGCGGGCGGATTGCGGGACGTCGACGAACAGGTCGTCGACGGATTTGACACCTATGGTGTCGAGCATCGAAGCCCGGTCGGCCTCGCTCAGCGGCAGGTAGCGCATGGGTACTCCTTACAGGGTGTCGAGATAGGCTTCGTAGGCGGCGCGATCCATCAACTCGTCCAGCTCGGCTGGGTTCGAAAGCTTAACCTTGGCGATCCAGCCCGCGCTTTCCGGCGCGGCATTGACCGTGTCGGGGCTGCCCGGCAGGTCGTCATTGGCGGCGAGGACTTCGCCCGACACAGGCGCGTAGACGTCCGAAGCCGCCTTGACGCTTTCGACGACGGCAAAGCTGTCGCCCTTGGTGAGGCTTTTGCCGACTTCTGGGATTTCGACGAAGACGACGTCGCCGAGCGCATTGGCCGCGTAGGCGGTAATCCCAACGAGCGCAGTATCGCCCGTGACTTCGACCCATTCGTGGTCCTTGGTGAACTTCATGCGGCGCGCTCCTGATCAGGCTTTGGGTTTGCGGTGATAGCCGTTCGCGACGAACGGCAAAGAAACGATTTCGGCGGGGTACGGCTTGCCGCGCACCTCGACATCGAGCTGGGTGCCAACGGCGGATTCAGCCGGGGGCACATAGCCCATGGCGATCGAATAGCCGAGCGACGGCGACGGGCCACCCGAAGTGACGACGCCCAGTACGCTGCCGTCCTTGGCGACGATCTTAGCGCCCTCGCGCGCCGGCGGGCCCGACAGGATCTTCAGCGCAACACGGACGCGATTAAGCTTGCCGTCGAGTTGGTCTTTCAGGCGGTCGAAGCCCTTGATGTCACCACGGGCCACGCGCGACTTCGACATGGCGAAACCAAGATTGGCTTCGGCAAGCGTATAGCTGGCGTCCATCTCGTGGCCATAGAGCGGCATGCCGGCCTCCATGCGTAAGGAATCACGGGCGCCGAGACCGATCGGCTTAACGCTTGGTTGGGTCAGAAGCTGATCCCACAGTTCGCCGGCACGCGCGGACGGGAAACTGATTTCGAAGCCGTCCTCGCCTGTATAGCCCGAACGTGAAATCAATGCCGTTTCACCCAAAAGCTCAAAGGTTCCACATTCCATGAAATAAAGTTCGCATGCCGCCGGGCAGAAGGCCTGCATGACGTCCTTCGCCTTCGGCCCCTGCAGCGCCAGCAGCGCGCGATCGGCCAGGACCTCGAAATTCGTGTCAGGCTTGAGGTTTCCCGCGATGATGGCGAAGTCCTGGTCCTTGCAGGCAGCATTGACGACCAGGAAGAAGCCCTCAGCTTCAGGGCGCGACACCATCCAATCGTCGAGAATTCCGGAATTATCATCCAACAGCAACGAATATTTCTGCTTTCCTGGATTTAATGCCGCGAAATCCGTTGGCGTCAGCGCTTCGAGTGTGGCCACGGCCCCTGCCCCGGTCAGCCGCGCCTGGCCCATGTGCGAGACATCGAACAGGCCGCAGTTTTCGCGCGTCCATTTATGCTCACCCAGCACGCCTTCGTACTGGACCGGCATGTTGTAGCCAGCAAACGGCACCACGCGTGCGCCCAAGGCGACATGGCGGTCATAGAGCGGCGTGAATTTCAGGGTGTCTTGAGTATCGGGCATGGGGGCTCGCAGATCGACTGAACATCATCTGCCCCCGCTGTCCTTTTTAGCCTGAGAGATTTCGGCCTGCTTTGCAACAGCCTTTGCTCCGTCGGCGGATGGCAAGCCATCACTTTCCAGCGTTTGGTGTCCCTGCGCGGTCCTTTGTGCCTGAGCGTTTCCGGGGCGGTTGCGCCTTCGGCGGCGTGACGAATGCGAGTCACGCTCTCTCCCGCGAGAGTGCAATCCTTGTGCGCTGCGGCAGGTTAAGAGTCAAGCGGGCTTTCGGAAAACGCGGTTGAAGAGCCAAGCTCCTACGGCCATAATCAGCAGAACCGGCATGAGAACAATGCCGGCAATCATCGAAATCGGCAACATGATGGCGGTGAAGACATGATCCCACCAGCGCTTTCGATGATATGACCAAGCACCCTCGGGCCATCGTCCGGAAAGTACAGACTGTTTCAGCTCGCCGACGGTCACTTCCCTGAGTTCCCAGTATCCCGCTGAAAACAGGCTGCCCTGAGGCTTAGAATTGCTATAAGGCATTGGAACGCCGAATTCGGTCATCAGCGCAAAGAGAGCATCGTCCAGATACTCGTAGTCGAATTTCAGGTCGGCGAATACAAACGCTGCGTCGCCCTTGGCTTTGAAATACTCGATATCCGCCGGGTCTTCTGCATATTCCGCGATCAGCGCATACAACCGGTCTTCGAAGGCCTCAGCCATTATTGACGATCAGGCGCAGGTGGGCCTTTTGCCGGACCTGCGGCGGATCGTACTGCTCCGGCCGGCTGATGATGTCGGGCCGTCGCAGCAGGCGCTTACGCACCTTGGTCATCTCCGGCAGCAGCGACGCTTCGAGATGGTGCGTCTCGATTTCGATGCATGCATCGGCCAGGCGCTCGATATGGCGGTTGTGATAGCGGCCGGGCGGCGTCACCAGGACCAGCTTCTTCTTCGGGAAGCGTTCCTTGAGATAGCGCGCGGTCGCGGCATGGTCGCCGTCCGCCGTCACCAGATAGCAGACATCGAACAGGTCGTCCTCGGCATCGGCCGCGATCGACAGGGCAAGGTTTACATCGCCCTGCTTCTCGACGGAAAGCTGCCATTTGTGGCCACACGAATTGCAGCCGTCCGTCGCGTGGACAAAATGGCCCATGCGGCAGATGACGCCCTGGGCCTTCAGCGCCTTCATATAATCTTCGTGGCGCTTGATCTTGCTCTTGGACTGCGGGCGGATAGCCGAGCACCAGACGACGCGCTTAACGGCCTCGGACTTCGGCGCGATCGCACGGCCGAGCGCCTTGAGGTTCAGCCATTTCAGATAGGGGCGCTTATAGGCATCGACGGCGTGGTAGAGGTTGAACCCGTCGATATAGAAGGCGGCGCGTTTGCGGAACAGCGGAAAGGTCCAGCCGCCGGATTTCGGCGGCATCTTACCGGTTCCCTTGCCTTCACGCCCCGCCATGACAACCCGCCGTTAATCTTCCGGTAACAGTTAAACCCAACTTCACGCCTTTGTCAGCAGCTTTCGGATACAAAGTCGATTTTCTGCGCCGGGCGTCTTGAAACCGGCGGTTAAAACCCGATGTCGAGTCTCTAAGCTATTGAAGGAGAAGCCATGTCCGCCATCACCTGCCCCGTTTGTCAGGGTGCGTTCCGCGAAGTTTTGCGCGAAGGAATCCTCATCGACGTCTGCAGCCAGTGCAAAGGCGTATGGCTGGATCGCGGCGAGCTGGAAAAGCTTATCGGCCTGGCGCAGGGTCACGCGCCCATGCCGTCGTCCGCGCCTCAGTATCAACAGCCCCAACATCAGGCGCCGCCGCCACACTATCAGCAGCCGCAGTACCACAAGCCGTATAAGTACGACGACGATGACGACGATCATAAGAAGTACGGCTACGACAAGTACGGCCAGCCCTACAAGAAAAAGAAAAAAGGCTTCGACCTCGGCGACATATTCGATTTTTAAATGACAAGGCGGGGCAAATGCCCCGCCTTTTCTACATCTGGTCGGGCGCCGACATGCCCATCAGGTCCAGCCCCAATTCGAGCTGGCGCAGCGTCAGTTGGACCAACCCGAGGCGCGAGGCCTTAAGCGCCGCATCGTCGCCAAGCAAGACCGGACAAGCGGCGTAGAACTTCGAAAACGCCTGGGCCAGACGGTAGGTATGGTCGGCCAGCAGGTTCGGCGCACGCTTGACGTAGGTTTCCTTGAGCGCCGCGTCGAACGCATCGAGCAGGAGCACCAGTTCGCGTTCCGCCGGCTGGGTGACGGTGATTGTCCCGGCGGCCACGCCCTGCTCGCGTGCCTTGCGCAGGATCGATTTGATCCGTACGGCCTGATAGAGCAGATACGGCCCGGTCTTGCCTTCGAAGCTAGTGAAACGATCTAGGTCGAAAATGTAGTTGGTCAGGCGGTGATTGGACAGTTCGGCGAACTTCAACGCGGCAACCGCCACCTTGTGCGCTGTGTCGGCGAATTCGGCTTCGGCCAGCCCCTCGCCCAGCCCCGCCTCGTGCAGCCGCTCCGTCGCATTCTCAACCGCCTGGGCGATCAGGTCACCTAATTTAAGCGTACCACCATCGCGCGTCTTGAACGGCGTACCATCAGGTCCGTTGACCGTACCGTTGGCAGCGTGCTCCAGTTCGCCTTCCTTGGCAAAACCCGCCAGGTAGGCGGTACGGAAAACCTGCTCGAAGTGCTCGGCCTGGCGCTGGTCGACAATATAGAGGCTGAGGTCCGGACCATATTCCTTCTGGCGCTGGACGATGGTGGCGACGTCGGTCGTGCCGTACATGGCCGAACCTTCCGACGACACGACCAACAACGGCGGCGGGCTCGGGACTTCGATGACCGAGCCGTCGTCGAGCTTCTTCTTACGCGTCTCGCCGGGCTTGGCGACGTGTACGACCTGGGCGCCAGCGTCCTCGACCAGCAGCCCCTTGGCCTTTAGCTCTGCAACCATGCCTTCGATATAGGGGTCTGCGTCCGATTCGCCCTTCCACCAGTCGAACGAGACGCCGAGCGCACCATAGTCGCGGATCAGGGCTTCGCGGCTGACGGTAACGAAATGCTGCCACAGGGCGCGATAGCCGCGCCGTCCCGCTTGCAGTTCCTTCGTCGCCTTGCGCGCCCGGTCGCGGTAATCAGCGTCGGTCTTGCCCTTGTTCGACGCCAGGGGGTATAGGCGCCCCAGGTCGGCCAAGGACACCGGCGGCTCGGACGGATAGTCGCCCGTATAAGCATCGTCAAAATACGGCAAGCTCGGCTGCTCTTCGCTCAGCGCCAGAATCAGCAGGCCCATCTGATAGCCCCAGTCGCCGAAGTGGGCGTCGCCCATGACTTCGTCGCCCATATAGCGCATGACGCGCTTCAGGCTTTCGCCGATGACGGCGGTGCGCAGGTGACCGATATGCATCTCCTTGGCAACGTTTGGCCCGCCATAGTCGATGATGACCTTACGCTTTGACGCGACACTGGGCGCGCCGACTCTAGGGTCGGCCGCCAGCGCATTGGCGCGGTCGCTCAAAGCGCCTTCCGACAGGACGAAGTTGAGAAAGCCGGGACCGGCGATGTCGGTGCTCTTCAAACGGGCATCATCGACAAAGTGCGCAACGATCCGGCTGGCGACATCACGCGGATTGGCCTTGGCCTGCTTGGCGACGGCCAGGGCGCCATTGCATTGGAAATCGGCCAGGTCCGGACGGTCGGACGCATTGACGCGACCGGCAGAGGCATCAAAGCCCTCGGCGGTAAAGGCCGCCGCAGCCGCCGTCGTCAATTGCGTCTTGAAGTCTTGGGATTGGGCGAAGGCGTCGGACATGGATAATCCATAAAGGGCTCGAGAAATCCCGCTCCCTTTACGCACCTGAGCCTTCCGTTACAAGCCTATTGCTGCTCGGCGCCCGAAACGTAGCGGAAGTGCTTGCCTTCGCGGTTGAAGGTGGCCATTTGCGGCGTCACTTCGAAGCCGACCAGCACCTCGAAATTCGAGCCGGACACAGAGACATCGGCGCGCGGGATGATGATGCCGTCGAGACGCGTATTGACGTCGGCGCGCTGCTGGCCCGGCGCAAAGGTGACCGGCAAGTCGAACCACTGCTTGGCCAGGACGGTTTGGTCCCTCTCCGTCACGGCAATCCAGTAACGGTAGGTCTTGGTCTGGCCATCGGCCTGGGGGCCGCGACCGAGGGAAAAGCCGATATCCATGGCGACTTCGATCGGATCGCCGCCCTTATAGGCGCAGTCGGAGGTCACGCCATTGATCTCACCGGTCCACATGGCGGCGCTGGTGGCTTCCCTGTTGTCCTTGAACTCATGATAGCGCGCCGCGTCGTATAGCACCTTGACATAGGGGCATGGACCTTCGGCCTTCAGCTTCCTTAGGTTGAGCGTACGCTCACCCCATTCGTCGTCCTTCTTAGCCTTGTCCTCGGCGGTTTCTTCGTCACCACCGCCACGGCTTTGCGCCAGGACTGGCGTGGATGCCGCACTCAGCGCTACCGCCAGACACAGGCCGGAAAGAAAAAGGCGCGACGAAGAGATCATGAACAACCTATCCTGGGACATTCAGCGTTGCCGGGGTCACTGCCGGCCTGCCCTTCCCCCGTAGAAGCGGCGCCGTTAGGCGATGTGTAGCGCCTGTGCGGGCAATTTCAAAGGGTTTTATCGGCCGACTGCGGCCAAATCACGGCGGAACAACTTCCGGTCCGACACCTTCGGAATGATGTGGCGAAACCGCCGAAAAGGCCTTATGTGAAGGACATGTCCGCTTCTTTGAAAGTCTATCTCGCCACGCCGCGCGGTTTCTGCGCCGGCGTCGACCGCGCCATCCAGATCGTCGAGCGTGCGCTCGAGCTCTACGGCGCGCCCGTCTATGTGCGCCACGAGATCGTCCACAACCGCCATGTCGTCGACCGGCTCAAAGCGCTGGGCGCCGTCTTCGTCAAGGAACTGGACCAGTGCCCGCCCGACCGCCCCGTGGTCTTTTCCGCCCACGGCGTGCCGAAGTCTGTCCCGGCCGAGGCGCAGTCGCGCAAGATGTTCTTCCTCGACGCCACCTGTCCGCTGGTCTCCAAAGTCCATGTCGAGGCTGAGCGCCACTACAGTGAAGGCCGTGAGATCGTGCTGATCGGCCATGCCGGCCACCCCGAAGTCATCGGCACCATGGGCCAATTGCCCGAAGGCGTCGTCAAGCTGATCGAAACGGTCGAGGACGCGCGCGCCTTCACGCCGATTGATCCGGCCAATCTCGCCTTCGTCACCCAGACTACCCTGTCGGTCGACGATACATCTGAAATCGTCGGCGTACTGAAAGCGCGCTTTCCGCAGATCGCAGTGCCGCACAAGGAAGACATCTGCTACGCCACCACCAACCGCCAGGACGCCGTCAAGGACATCAGCGCCGAATGCGACCTGGTACTCGTCATCGGCTCGGCCAAGTCGTCGAACTCGCAGCGCCTGGTCGAGGTCGCCATGCGCGCCGGCGCGCGCGCGGCCTACCTGGTTGATGACGCCAGCCACGTCGACTGGTCATGGTTCGACGGCGTGAAGGTCTTAGGCATTTCCGCCGGCGCCTCGGCGCCTGAAAACCTGATTACAGACCTGGTCAAGGCAGTGACCGAACGGTTCGAAGCCGAGGTCATCGAAAATTCCGGCGTCCAGGAAACCGTGACCTTCAAGCTGCCGCGCGTCCTTACGCAAGCATGACCATGAGCAAGGTCACCATCTACACCGACGGCGCCTGTAAGGGTAATCCCGGCCCTGGCGGCTGGGGCGCTATCCTCATGGCCAATGGCCATGAGAAGGAACTCTATGGCTATGAGGCCAATACGACCAACAACCGCATGGAACTGATGGCGGTCATCGCTGCGCTTGAGGCGCTCAAAAAGCCGTGCGAGGTCGAACTGCACGCCGACAGCCAATATGTCCTGAAGGGCATCAAGGAGTGGATCCACGGCTGGAAGGCACGCGGCTGGAAGACGGCCGACAAGAAGCCGGTCAAGAATGACGACCTGTGGATGCGCCTCGACGCGGCGACCAAAGCGCACAAGATCAAGTGGCATTGGGTCAAGGGTCACGCCGGCCACGAGTTCAACGAACGCGCCGACCAGTTGGCCAACAAGGGCATTACTGAGGCGCGGCTGGCGTCATAGTTCCGTAAGCTCTGCTGCGAACCGTCTTGCATTACCGACATAATGTTCGGCCGAGCACTTGAGACCGGCGATCTGCTCCGGCGTCAGTTCGCGCGCCACCCGCGCCGGTGAACCGAGAAGCAGCACACAATCCGGATAGGTCTTACCCTCCGGCACCAGCGAACCGGCGCCGACGATGCTGTCGCGGCCGATAACCGCGCGGTTGAGGATGATCGAACCGATACCGATCAGCGCATTGTCGCCGATTGTGCAGCCGTGCAGCGTCACCTTGTGGCCGACCGTGACGCCTATGCCGATCGTCAGCGGCGAGCCTGGATCGGAATGCAGCACCGAACCGTCCTGTATATTGCTGCGCGCGCCGATGGTGATCGGTTCATTGTCGGCGCGCACCACTGCGCCGAACCAGACACTGGCTCCTTCTCCCATGATGACATTACCGATGAGCTGCGCCCCCGGCGCGATCCAGGCATCGGCCGCCAGGCGCGGCGCCAAATCGCCTAACCGATAGACAGGCATACCAATTTCCCCGGTCGGCCACTGTGACATTTATGCGAAATTCGCGCGCGTGGATTAATATTCATCATTCGGTAACCTTCGAGGCAGAATCTGATAGCATTCTTATGGAGGAATCAGTTTTACTCCATAGGGTGCGGTCGAGGAGCAATCCTATACCGTTGCTTTCAGGCTTTGTACCTCAAGAGGTCTAAGTGGCAATACCGCGTTCCATGTTGGGCATTGTACTTCCGCCGCCGCCGATCTTCGGCTCCGGCGGCCCCTGCCGGTCAAGCCTTTTTTCCTCCCCAATCACGTATGTCACGGCGACGCCACTTATGGCCTCGCCTTTTTTCATGCCTTCTGCGGCCGGCACAGCCGCACAAGGCGCTTTGAAGGAGCATGTTCATGACCAAGCGATCCGCCAAGCGTTTCCTGCGTGAAGGCCA
>CBFGPQ010000087.1:0-14588 GCA_965650705.1 uncultured Asticcacaulis sp.
ATCGCACGCTTGCCACGCGCGACAGCCGTGGCCTGGCCGGCCATTCGATGGGCGGCTACGGCACGGTCCGCATCGCCATGAAGCACCCCGAAGTCTTCGGCGCAATCTACGCCATGAGCCCATGCTGTCTCGGCGTGCGCGGAGCGCCTCCAGGGGAGACCTCGGCCCAGCTCGAAGGCCTCAAGACGCCGGAGGAGTCGGTAAGCCTGGGCTTCATGCAGCGCGCGACTCTGGCCACCGCATCGGCGTGGTCGCCCAATCCCAAGAATCCGCCCTTCTACCTGGACCTGCCGACCAAGGACGGCGCCGTGCAACCGGACGTCCTGGCGCGCTGGGCGGCCAATTCGCCGCTCGCCATGGTGCATCAGTACATTCCGGCCATGCGCAGCTTCAAGGCGATCGCCTTCGACGTCGGCGACCGCGACGGGCTGAAGACCGACACCGAAGCCCTGCACAAGACCCTGAGCGACTACGGCGTCACCAACACCTTTGAGCTCTATGACGGCGACCATGTCTCAGGCGTGGCCGACCGCTTCCAGAACCACGTCCTGCCGTTCTTCGGCCGCAACCTGGTGTTCGACCCCAAATGAGTCATCTGCTCAGCCAAGGGGTTAAATTCCGATGGCTGGGCAGGTGGTTTACCCGTACTTTGTCCCAGACGTTATGAGTTTAGTTAGATAGTTACACTCGCTAAGTTCCCCCTTCCGTCACGGCGCAAGCGCCGCGCCACCTTCCCCGTAAACGGGGAAGGAAATAGGTAAGCGTGTTCCTTCCCCGTTTACGCGGGTTTGGCGCTAGCGAAAGTATAGCTTTCGCAAGCCATGGGCATTTGCAGAGCAAATGACGGAAGGGGGATCCGTCTGATGAGGATCGGAAGCATAGGAATTCGAACTAAACTCATCAGACTCTACGGCCTTAATCCGCGATCTTCGCCAGGTCCTTGTCCATGGCCTTGCCGTCGAATGGCACGACAATGATCTTGCTGCCGTGGCCGTCATTGCCCTTCTGGTCATCCTTGGACACGTCGATGACGGCAAAGGTGAGGGCGATGACGTGGCCGTCTTCCATGACGACCGCCGGCCGCTCCAGCTTGTTCCAGTGGTTTTTCACACCCGTCTCGTAGCGGATAAAGTTGGCATTGGGCTCGTACGCCAGGCCCTGGAGCTTCCAGTTCTTGATGCCGTCACGTGAGATCAGGTGGTAGGCCACGCGGTTTTCCCAGTGATTGGCCAGTACGTGATACCAGCCGCCGCTGAACCACATCACCGGGTCTTCCATGCGATCGAGCGTGTCCTGCGGGATACCTTTGACGCCGCGGAAAATGCTGTCGCCGGTGACCTTGTAAGGCCCGAGAATATCGCCTTCGCTGAGCAGGACCTGCCCCGAGCGCTGGATGATCAGGTAGCCGCCGCCAGGGCGGGCAATCACGCCGACATTCGACGCACGCCAAGGCTTGGGCGGTGTCCCCGGCGCCGGCATGGTGTCGCCTGGCGTGAATAAAGATGCGAACTCGCTCTGGTCGACCTGAATGGGGCCGAGATAGGTCCAGGGTCCATCAATGGCGTCGGAGACGAAGACACCGCCTTCACGGGTTTCGCTGACGACAACCGCATAGCGGCCATCGTGCAGTTGCAGGGCGATGACATTGTGCCCCCGGCCATCCTGGTCGGTCGGCCACATCTTCCCCTGGTCCTTGTAAGGCCCATACAGGTTGTCACTGGTCGCGATGATGGCGTGAGAACTGCCCCATGCATAATGGCCATCCGCCTGCGCCCAGCGTGAACCGAACAGGCGGTATTTGCCGTCCGCTCCACGCAGGATCTGCCCGTCCCAGTAGTTCCACTGTGCCATGGCCGGGTCTTCCAGCCCGTTTTCAATGTCCCTTGGCCCCACAGTCTTGGCGCCCCAGACATCCGTCCTCAGCTTGCCAACCAGGGGCGTTGTCTTGAAATAGGCGATGAAAGGCTTCGGACCGAGGACAGGTATGTCTTCGCGCGCCGGCGCGGCGAAAGCGGCGGCCGGAAACACCAGCGGCGCGGCGATAACGGCGGCGGAAAAGAGGAAGGTGCGGCGGAACATCGTTTAACTCCTAGACTTTCAGTTTGTACTGGCCACGGGCGTCGAGCGCGACGTCCTTGATCTCACCTTTGATGCGCAGGCGCACGGCGGCATTGGCTGGGCCGGTGAGGCCAAGCGACCGGACCTTTCCGTCTGCCCACGTCATGTCCACGCTTAAACCGCCGCGTGCGCGCGCACCCTTGATCTCGCCTGATGGCCAGGCGGAGGGCAGGGCGGGCAGCAGGCGGATCTCGCCGCCCCAGGACTGGACGATCATCTCCAGTATGCCCGCCGCGCCGCCGAAATTGCCGTCGATCTGGAACGGCGGGTGGGCGTCGAACATGTTGGGATAGGTGCGTTGCGGCCCCAGCAGCGCCTTGAGGATGCCGTGGGCGCGTTCCGCATCACCCATCCGCGCCCACAGGCACAGCCGCCACGCCGTTCCCCAGCCCGTGGCCAGGTCGCCGCGATTGTCGAGCGTCACCTTCGCCGCCTTGATCAGGTCCGGCGTGTCGCGGACATTGGCCTGTGAACTGGGGTAGACGGCATAGAGGTGCGAGACGTGGCGGTGGTGTTGTTCGGGGGCCTGGGCATCCCAGTCTTCCAGCCACTCCTGGAACTGGCCGCCGGCGCCGACGCGGTCCGGGGCGATACGCGCGCGCGTTGCCGCGATCTGACTGAGCAGCTCCGCGTCCTGTCCCAGCAGCTTTCCGGCCGCTACGGTGTAGTCGAACAGGTCCTTAACGATCTGGCGGTCCATGGCCGGGCCGATGGCGACGGACGAGCCGAACGGATGCTGATTTTCCGGCGAGACCGACGGCGAGGTGACCAGGCCGCGCCCCTTGGCGTCCTCGACCAGGGTATCGAGGAAGAAGAGCGAAGCGCCCTTCATCAGCGGATAGAGCCGCGCCAGCACCTTCGGGTCGCGGGTGTAATCGTAGTGGTCCCACAACGTGTTGCACAGCCACGCGCCGCCACATGGCCACAGCCCCCACATCGGCCCATCGATCGGCGCCGTCGCCCGCCACAGGTCGGTATTGTGGTGCGTCACCCAGCCGCGCGCGCCGTACATGACCTGCGCCGTCCGGACACCCGTGACCGACAGGTCCTCGACCATGCGCAGCAAGGGCTCAACGCACATGCTCAGGCCCGCCGGATCGGCCGGCCAGTAGTTCATCTCGGTATTGATATTGATCGTGTACTTGCTCTGCCACGGCGGATTGGTGCCTTCGTTCCAGATGCCCTGGAGGTTGGCGGGCTGCGTGCCCGGCCGCGAACTGCCGATCAGAAGATAGCGCGCATAGGCGAAATAAAGCGCGGCCAGCGCCGGATCGACCGAGGTTTCGGCCGCAGCGATACGGCTTACGGTGGGCTGCTTATCCGCGCCGTTGCCGCCGAGATCGAGCGACATCGTGCCATAAAGTGCCTGATGGTCGGCGATATGGGCGCGTTTCAGGGCCGCATAAGGTTGCTGCGCGGCGGCCTCGCTCTGGGCGCGGACCTGGGCTATGGGCTCACCCGAAACATCGTCATAACGGACAAAGCTCGTCGCCGCCGCGATCAGCAGCGTGACCTTGCTGGCGCCGCGCACCATGAGCCGTCCACCGTCCACCGTGACCTGACCGTCAGACACCGCCTTGACGCGCATGGCATAGGTGAGCCGGCCCGGCGTATTCGGCCCGTCCTCATTGCGGCCGGTGAACAGGATGGCGCCGTCGCCATCTGCCACACCGGCGCGTGCCTCCACTTCTTCTTTGTAAAGCCAGTCCGTCTCCTGGCCTTCGGTCAGGGGTGTCGCCGAGCCGGTATAGTTGGCTGCGGTATACCGGATTTGTCGCGGCGCGCGCCAGTCGAGGGCAAAATCGAGACTGCCCTTTGGCCCTTCCAGCCGCAGCACCACGACCTGGGCCGGCGCCGACACAAAGGCTTCACGCACGACCACACCGCGCGCAGTTTTAAAGCGCGTCGCCGTGATCGCCGTCTTCAGGTCCAGTTCGCGGTGATAACCCGACGGTGCCTCCGCGCCCTCGAAGGTCAGGAGCAGGTCGCCGAGCGTGCCGTAGGCCATCTGCGACAGCGGTTTCGCCATGACCTTGGCGCTGGCCACGTCCGTCGCTTCCTTGAATTTTCCGGCTTCAAGCAGGCGGCGCACTTCAGGGATACCGGCCGTGGCGTCGGGATTGACGGGATCATAAGGCCCGCCGGCCCACAGGGTGTCCTCATTAAGCTGCAGGCGTTCCTGTGCGACGCGGCCAAACACCATGGCGCCCAGCCGGCCATTGCCAAGCGGCAGGGCTTCTTCCCAGATCCCCGCGGGCTTCTGGTACCACAGGCGCTCAGATTTACCCGCGGCAGCAAGCGCCCCGCTCGGCAGGCCTGAAGCGGCGACAAGGGCGGCAGCGGCCGTCATCAGTCCGCGGCGGTGGATATCGGTCATGGCGTTGCGTTTCCTGGGTTTTTATTTCTGCCGGTGGAAAGTATTTTCTTATCTAAAAGAAGCAAGCGGTTTTTCATACATCCCAGATCTGGCGCCGCGCCCGAAAACATCTCAGCCACTGTCACCAGATCTTATCGCCTTAATTTACACTTGCGTTAATTAACGTATGTGTTAAATAAAGGTCATGGACACACTTTCCCAAACCCTTTCGGCCCTTGCCGATCCTACGCGGCGCGCCATTCTGGCTCAGCTCGCGCAAGGCGAAGCGACGGTCAACGATCTCGCCAAACCCTTCGACATCTCGCTCCCGGCCATTTCGCGTCATCTCAAGGTGCTTGAAGCCGCCGGTCTTATTTCGCGCGGCCGCGAAGCCCAATGGCGCCCGTGCCACCTCGAAACCGCGCCGTTGAAGGCCGTCGACACCTGGCTTGGCGACTACCGCCGCTTCTGGGAAGGCTCCTTCGACCGCATGGACGCCTACCTGCAACTGATCCAGCAAAAACCCGACACGACAGGAGATCCGCAATGACCGCCGATTCCGCAGGCCCGGTCGAGGCCGAACCGCGCAACCTGGCCTCAGGTGACGACGAACTGCGGCTCGACCGCACATTCGACGCTCCGGTGGCGCTCGTATGGCGCATGTGGGAAAGCCGCGACCACATGATTCGGTGGTGGGGACCCGAAATGTTCACCTGCGTAGAACTCGACTGGGCGCTGACGCCTGGGCGTCCCTGGCGCGCCACCATGGCGTCGAAGTCCTTCAATCGCAAGGTGTCGCACATGGGCGGCGTCATCCGCGAAGTCGTACCGAACGAACGCATCGTCTTTACCTTCGCCTGGGCGGAAGGTTCGGGCTTCGACCTGGAAACCATCGTCACCGTCACCTTTGCCGAAGAGGACGGCATGACCGTCCAGAGCTTCCATCAGACTCCGTTCTCGACCGTCGAGATCCGCGACATGCACGTCAGCGGCTGGAACTCGCTCTTCAACCGCCAGCAGCTTTACGTCGAAAACGCTGCAATCGCCCACAGCCAGGGGATTCAGATATGATCACGCTCACCACCTATGCCTGGGTGCCCGATTTCGCTGCGCCTTTGATGCGCGCCTTCCGGGTCCGCTGGGCGCTGGAGGAGGCGGGGCTGCCCTATAATGTGCGCCTCGTGACGCTGGGGCCCGAGCAGCGCTCGCCCGAACACCTGGCGCGCCAGCCGTTCGGCCAGGCGCCCGCCATCGAGGAGGACGGCCTGACCCTGTTCGAAAGCGGCGCCATCGCGCTCTATATCGCGGAAAAGTCCGAGGCCCTGATGCCGCGCGACGAAATCGGCCGCATGCGCGCCACAGCCTGGGTGTTCGCCGCGCTGAACTCGGTCGAAACGGCCGTGCAGCAGTTGGGTGAGATCACCTTCTTCCATAAGGACGAGGCGTGGACAAAGGAGCGACTGCCGCAGGTTGAAAAGTTCACGCGGCAACGCCTGGCCTCGGTCGAGCAGGCCCTGGGTGACCGCGACTATCTCGAAGGCCGTTTCACGGTCGGCGACCTGATGATGGCCGACGTCCTGCGCATCATCGACGACACGCACCTGATCGACGGCCTTCCGAAACTGAAAGCCTACAAGGAACGCTGCGAAGCCCGCCCGGCCTTCCAGCGCGCCATGACGGCGCAACTGGAAGGCTTCAGGCAGGCGGCGTGACCTACATCTTGTCGACCATCTCCTCGTGCGCCTTCAGGGTCGGCAGGGTTTCGGCGGCGAAGGCCTTGAGCGCGGCGTCATCGCCATTGTTGGCGTAGGAGTCGAACAGGCTGACGGCCTCGTCATGGGCGTCCTGCTGGGCGTCGATATAGGCCTTGTCGAAGTCCTCGCCGGTCTTGCCCTTCAGGTCGTCGAGCTTGGCCTGGTGGGCGGCATCCAGCTTTTCGGCCGGCGGCGTTACGCCCGTGGCCTTGCCGACGGCGGCCTTGAAGGCCGTGCCCGCCTTGGTGTGGTCGGTGATCATCTTGTTGGCGAAGGCCACGACGTCCTTGTTCTTCGACGTCTTGACCGCCAGCTTGCTGGTTTCGATCTCGAACAGGTTGGCGACGGCGGCCTTGTCGGCGAACTGCTGCGGCGTGTCGCGGGTGACGGCGTCGGCGATGGCGCTGCCGGCGGTATTGGCGGCGGCGCCGGCATCGGCCGCGACGCTTTCGGTCGCGTTGCCGGCTTCATTCTGCTCCGCCTTGGAGCAGGCGCTAAGGCCGCTCAGCAGGACGAGGGTGGAAAGGGAGGCCGCGGCCATGAGGGATTTGCCGGTGGTGCGCATAACGTCTTCCTGAAAAAGTTGTGAAGGTGCGTGATGCTAGCGGGCTGGTTATAAATTCGCGCCCGGCTGAACGTCCGAATTCGTAAAAAAGCGATGGTGGCATTTCGAGGAGCGTGCATGTACTGTCTACAACAACGCGGAGGAGGCATTTCAACCTTGTCCTCGATCTGCGGTTCGAGGCAGTCCTACAGATGCTTAGTCCGGCGACTCAATCTTAGCGCCACGGCGCAGAATATTGATTTGTGAACACGCCACTGCCAAGAGCAGATTCCGATCACGTAGCATCGTATCCGGCTGCGGCGAACATGTTGACGCATTCCGCCGGTGTGAAGATCTCTACGGATCTGGCTATGGCAGCCCATAGATTGTCAACGGTACGGGCAGATTCCTAGCGTAGGAAGGCTTTGAACTTGGCGAAGGCGTTCTCGATCGGATTGAAGTCCGGCGAGTATGGCGGCAGGAATTTGGGCTAGGCGCTAGACAAAGACCTATCGGGTCAATGAATAGTTGGCTTTTAGGACGCAATCAGTATGAAATTAACGGTCTATCCGAAATAAAAAAAGATGCAGTCATCAGAAATAATCCTTCAAATATTTCCTTCCAATAAGGACAATGTCTAAGATTCGCATGTAAGTAGCTTTGGCAAATAGCATTCGATGAGACTTGCTCCGGAAGTTTTCCTCCAAACGAACTGAGAGTCTTTTTGTTAAGATTTAAATTTACTTTTTCCAATACATCATTCAGGTAATGTGATAAATTTTCAGATGCGTTCTGGAGATCTTTTTTTGCCAAACCTAATTTAAAGTCAAAATATAAGCGAAACCTCTTGGAAATTGGCACGCCGATATTCTCTTCTATTTTGTCGATGCGCTCCAGTTCGCGTAGGGTAGCTTTCTGAGAAACTGAAAGTGAGAGCTTATCTAGACAGTCAAAGGGAATTGAATTTTCAATCTCGTGACAAGGCAGCTCCTGAGCTAGCAAAAGTAATCGCGCATTCTTTTGCGCTAATTCTTTGATACGCGCATTTTTTCCAGATGCACCAGCGCCCGGATATTTTCTATCAGAATCCGCTATACACGCCACAAGCTTATTTTTCGTAAGCTTCGCCTCGACAATTGTGGGCATATCATCTCCACCAGCATGGCCTAACTCAAGCTTATGAATAGGAAGGCCACTTGCCTTGGCTGCGTATCTCGTCAGAAATTCAACATACTCGCCGTCGTTGACTTCATGTTCAACTAGCAAGATTGGATGCTCTGTAAATCCAAGAGATAAAAAATCTGCAACACCGATGTGCCTGGCAGATCCTACCGCTTTAAAGAAGGAGCCAATGTCAGTTACGCTTACATAAAATGGCGCAATTTTAAGAAGCCCCCCAGTTTGAGAAAATTCTTTATATAGATTCTCGATGAGGTATCTATCTCTGTCGGTCGTGCACTTAGCCAAAAAAGAGGAATAAGATTGCCTCGCAAGGATAATTTTATGAATCCCCCTCGTTTGAATCTCGACTACTCTATTGATAAATTTAATGGCTAGATCATCAGATAGGCTGTCTATCTTATCGCCATGCAAGTCTATAAGTATAATCATTATCTGCTAAAAAACCCGTATGGCCAGTTAATCAGAGCGCCGCTATCGTCGAAAGTTGATATTTCAACATCATTTGATTGATTGTTGTTTATGTCATTAAAAATGACAATTTGTATATCTTCTTTACGAATTTTACGTTCATAAACCAATGAACCGAAGCGGTTTATTAGATCTGCACTATGGGTCTCAATAAGAAACTTTACCTTTGAACGTCTTTTACCTTTATCTGATTGGCAAAAATCAGCAAATGCTTCTGCTAATGTCGTTTGGTGAGCAGGGTGCAAATGCAACTCAGGTTGCTCGATGGCGATTATCTGTTCCGAGTTTACCAATGCATATGGCCGATCTGATTTCGGACGCGAAGTAATTGCCCACATTTGTCCCAAAACCGGCAAGATTTGGGATAGCCCATAACCAGCATCAATCAAATTGATATCAAATCCACCTGGACCGTTAAGAATAATACTAATGTGGCCGGACTCTCTTGCGGGGCGGACTCCATAACCACACAATTTCATTGTTAACTTTGAAAATTCGGCGACTTGCGCGTCCGAAAGTGAAGATAGCCACATCGGAAAATTTGTTCCATCCGGAGCAATGGTCGAAACCGATAAATCCTGCTTCCGATAATAGCGCTCACTTCGCGCTCTCGCCGGTCCTATATAGGAAACCATCTCAATAAATGTTCTTAAGAAAACTGACACACTGTTATAAATATGAGGAAATATGCTTAATAGACACAAATTTAACAACTTTTCTCCGCCTATATATTGAACAAGTCTTTCGTATTGTTCTGCGGATACTGAATTCAGTAAATACTGCCCATCAGAATCGGGAGCGGCTGTAAACCCTAAATCTCTGGTCAACGTATAGTATAAAAGTGAAAATAAGTAAGACTCATCATCAATATGGTCATTAGAAATTGCCTCATTCATGAATTCCTTATTATGAGATATGAATGTTTGCAACTGCACATCAGGATCAAATGAGAATGGCTTCCTATCTCTGTAATTAACTCCGGATTGATCACTCCTATACATCATTCCAAAAATTGAAGAACCGCTCCAATTAACAGAAAACTGAGATATGGCTCGAGGGAGTGTCTCGCCATTTAATTTCAAATCGGAAATTTCTCCAGAACTCGAGAAAGATACCAAGAACAAGGCGTTTGAAAAACCAAGTTCTATCTTTGATACAAATGTCGGACTATCTGATTCCTGTGAAATAGAAATATTTAGCTTTATATCACGAATTGTGAATGAGGAAATATTACGCGTAAAAGAATCGGCACCAATATATGGTACAAAAAATCGAAAACTGTGAAGGTCTAATTGTGGGATCTCGAAATCAAACCCGATCGGACCTTCTTTAGCGCCCTTTCGACGGGTAGCCTCATAAGATCCAAAATCAACAAGTTCTCCCCACCAGAGAATCGCCCCAGCGGTTGTGGGACTTATTGATTGTTTTAATAACGATAAGCTCCTAAGATAAGAACTTTTGCCACTACTATTTTTTCCCACTAATATAGTAACTGGCTTTAGCTTAATTGGGCGTATAGCTTCCAATCTTCGAAAATTCCGAAGTCCATACCCGATCATTTTTTGCCCCCATTAAAAATTTCTTTTTGGAAGACGTGGCACACACTTACCCACACGTCAAGGTTACATTTTTTTGCAACCTCCTGCTCCAGCTCTGCCTTTGATAGTTTGCGTCTGTCCACTCTATCCGCCCCCTAGCCAATCAGACATTCCCCCTGTAGTCTTCCTTCATGCGAATAATTCTCATGCTGACGGGACTTTTGTGCGTGGGGCTAGGCATTGTCGGCATGTTCGTGCCGGTCATGCCGACCGTCGTCTTCTTCCTGATCGCCGCCGTCCTTTTCGCCAAGTCGAACCCGGCGTGGGAAGCCAGGATCATGAACCACCCAAAGCTCGGCCCGCCCATCAAGGCCTTTCGCGAGCGCGGCGCCATCGGCAGGCGCGCCAAGATCGCCGCCGTCAGCGCCATGACGGTTTCGTCCGTTGTTTCGTTCTTCCTGTTGCGCGGCGTGTGGGCCTATGTCCCGGGCGCGGTCTGCGCCCTGTGCGCCATCTTCATCCTGACGCGGCCGTCCGAATGAAGGAGATGCTGCGCACCAACAATCCTGTCCTGATCTCGTTCGTCGAGTCGCTGCTGAAAGAGCTCAACATCCGCTATTTCGTCGCCGATCAGGCGGTGAGCGCCGCCGAAGGCTCGATCGGCCTGTTTCCGCGCCGCATCCTGGTGGCGCCCGAGGACTTCGCCAAGGCGCGCGACCTTCTGATCGACGCGGGATTGGAGGCGGATCTGCGGCCCTTGCAGAATGACGGTTTCTGGGACGATTGACAGTCAATTGACAACTCTATCTATGGCCCACATTTGTGATAATGTGGTTTGACGCTTCCGGAGTTTGCAAATGAGTCGCCTGACAATCGATATGACAGATCAGCAGCACCAGACGCTTAAGGCGCTCGCCGCCTTGCAAGGCAAGACCATCAAGCAATATGCTCTTGAACGGCTACTACCGGTGCAGGAGGACGACGTTCAGGCTTGGGCCGACCTCAAGGACTTTCTCAATCACCGCATTGCGCAAGTGCTGAAAGGTGAGGTCTCGCCTTACACATTCGATCAGATCGTCGAAGAAGAGTTGAAGGGCTCCGCTTCTTGACCCTGAAGTATCTCCTGGATAAGGGGGCAGCCGACGACCTCAGGTCGATCTTGCGCTACACACGAGACACATGGGGTAGCGATCAGGCGCGAGCTTACGTCGAAAAATTACGCGACGGGGTTGCGAGGCTGGGCGAGGGCCATGGCGTCTACAAAACAATGGCCGAAATCCACCCCGGTCTGCGCGTCGCGCGCTGTGAGCATCATTACATCTTCTGCCTTTGGCGCGAAGACGCGCCCATAGCCATTATCGCTATTCTGCACGAGCGGATGGACCTGATCGCGCGGATCAAGGAGCGGCTGCGCTGATGGCAACACTGGTTTCACTCGCAACGGGCTTGACGCGCACAGCAAGCCGGGGATAGCGTCAGACCACTGTTTTAATACCGTCCGCGCGTCTTGCGGAGGTAAGGGGAATCCCGCGATGAAACTGACCCGCCTGTCCGCCGTTGTCTTCGGCGCGCTCCTGCTTTCGACCACCAGCCTGACGGCCTTTGCATTGACACCCCTTACGCCGGAACGCGTTTTTTCCGATCCCGCCATTACCGGCCCCAAGGCCACCACGGTCAAGTTGTCGCCCGACGGACAGCTTCTGGCCTACCTCCAGCCCAAGAAGGACAAGAGCGACGTCCAGGACCTCTGGGCTGTGCCGGTCAAGGGCGGTGAGCCCTTCATCCTGGTCGATGCCGACAAGCTGTCCGACAGTTCGAAGATCCTCAGCGAAGCCGAAAAGTCGCGCCGCGAACGGATGCGCGTCTCGGTTCGCGGCGTCGTGGCGTTCAACTGGGCCGAGGACGGCCAATCGGTTCTGGTGCCGCTCGACGGCGACGTCTTCATGTGGGACCGCAAGACGTCGGCCGTCACGCGCCTGACCGACACCGAAGGCGATGAGGTCGATGCGCGCCTGTCGCCGGACAATGCGGCCGTCTCCTTCGTCCGCGACCAGACCCTCTATGTTCGTAATATCAAGACCGGCACTGAAACCGCAGTTTCGCCCCAGGGCGCCGACACCATCACCTACGGCACGGCCGAATTCATCGCCGAAGAGGAACTCGACCGCCACCAGGGCTATTGGTGGAGCCCGACCGCAAAGCATATCGCCTACCAGAAGACCGACGAAAGCGGCGTGAAAATCGCCGAGCGCGTCGAGATCAACGGCGACGATGTCAAGATCATCAAGCAGCGTTACCCTTACGCCGGCACGCCCAATGCGGTCGTAGAGCTCTACGTCAAGGCCTTGGCGGGCGGCGAGGCGGTACGCGTCGACCTGGGCGCCGATCCCGACTTCTATCTGGCGCGCGTCAACTGGAGCCACGACGGCAAGATCCTCTACGTCCAGCGCCTGAGCCGCAATCAGCAAACGCTCGACCTTCTCTCCGTCGATCCCACGACTGGCGCATCCAAGGTCCTGCTGTCGGAAAAATCCGACACCTGGGTCGAGCTTCACGACGACTTCCGGCCGCTGAAATCGGGTGGCTTTATCTGGGCATCCGAACGCGATGGCCATAAACACCTTTACCTCTACGACTCGCTGGGACGGCTGGCGCGTCAGATCACCAAGGGTGACTGGCCGGTCGACAGCCTGGCCGGCGCCAACCACGCCAATGACGTCAATGAACAGACGGGCGAACTGTGGTTCACCGCCGGCAAGGATTCGCCGCTGGAGCATCGCTTGTATAAGGCAAGCTATAAGAAGCCGGCAGCGCCCGTCGCCCTGACAAGCGCGGGCGGCTGGTGGAAGGCCAGTGTGACCGGCAATGGCTCGGCCTTTATCGGCGCCTATTCCGACCCGACGACGCCTGAAAACACCGCGCTTTATGATGGCACGGGTAAGCGCCTGCGGTGGATCGAAGAGAACCGCGTCGACGAGAATCATCCGTGGTTCCCGTACAAGGACCAGTATCCAGCGCCGGAGTTTGGCACCATCACCGCCGACGACGGCCAGGCCTTGCACTGGTCGATGCTGAAGCCCAAGGACTTCGACCCCGCGAAAAAGTACCCGGTCGTCGTCTCGATCTATGGCGGCCCGGGCAAGTCGACCGTGCAGAAGGGCTGGGTCGCCGCTTCCGACCGCCTGTTCCAGGAAGCGGGCTATATCGTCTTTTCGCTCGACAACCGCGGCACGCCACACCGCTCGGTCAAGTTCGGCCGCGCCATTTATAAGTCGATGGGGCAGGTCGATATCGACGACCAGATCAAGGGCGCGAAGTGGCTGCAAAGCCAGCCCTATGTGGACGGCAACCATATCGGCATCATGGGCTGGTCGTACGGCGGCTTCGTCTCGTTGATGGCGATCACGGCCAAGGATACGCCGTTTGCCGCCGCCGCCGCAGGGGCGCCGCCGACGGAATGGAGCCTCTACGACACCGCCTATACCGAACGCTACATGATGAAGCCCGAGGAGAATGTCGACGGTTACGCGAAGTCGGATGCGCTCAACCGCCTCGACAACATGAAGCCCGGTTCGCTGCTGCTGATGCACGGCATGGCGGACGACAATGTTCTCTTGTCGAATACAACGCGTGTCATGGCCGCCTTGCAAAAGAAAAGCATTCCCTTTGAGCTGATGCTGTATCCCGGCGAACGCCACGGCGTGCGTGGGAACGCGAAGAACCTGCAACGTTACCGGCTGTATCTCGATTTCTTCGAGCGCAAGCTGAAGCCGAACGGGTAGGACGAAGTTTGGAGGGGCAATGCTGAGAGGAATACTGCTACTCGCGGTCAGCGTAGTGATGCTAGGAATCAGTGCGCTCTGTTCCTTTACGCCCATTGTCTGGAACCTGACCGGTCGTGAGGAGCAGACGTACCCAGAACTAGTGTTCTTCTTCTACTATTTGCCGACATCCGCGTTGGCTGTGATCGATGCTGTATTGATAGTCTGGTCCACTCGCGCTTTGCCAGACAAGGGGAGGGGACGCCAGATTGTCTGGACTTCGGCGCTGTTGAAGTTGGGCGCGTTGCTTCTGCTAACGCTTCTGATGACGGCGTCGGCAAAGATATCCTGGTTGCCTCAGCTACCTGTGTACGCACATACACTTAGCCTCATACTGAGTTTTTACCACGTTCTGTTTCTTCTTCCACTGCTTGTCGTGTCCGCTACCGGAACACATATAATGTTTCGCGGACAGCCAAGGTAACTGTGTAGCCAGGGTGGCCTACTTCGCACCCACGGCCGCCAGCAGCGCTGGCACGTGCGTCGCGGCGTCGCCGCTGTCGTGAACGAAGGCGATGCGGCCGTCCTTGTCGACCACATAGGACACGCGCCCGGCCATATCGACCATGGGCAGCTTGGCGTCGTAAGCCTTCGCAACGCTGGCCGAGGCGTCGGAAGCAACCGGGAACTTGCCCTGGCAGTCGGCGGTCGAGAACCTTTTCAGCGTATCGATATCGTCGGTCGAAACCCCGACCACGCGGACCTTCTTCACAGCAAACTTGTCGATTGCAACCGAAAACTGATGCGCCTCCAGCGAGCAGCCGCCGGTGAAGGCCTTGGGGTAGAAGTAGACGACAACCGGGCCGG
>CBFGPQ010000088.1:0-14531 GCA_965650705.1 uncultured Asticcacaulis sp.
TTTGACGGTTTTGTAAACTTGTGTCTTCATGGCGTCGCACATTTGTCAGGGAAAAAAGGACAAGGCATTATGAAGATTAAGCGGACATATCTGGTCACTGGGGGCCTGATCGCTGCGGTACTGTGCTCGCCGGCGGTTGCGCAGGAGGTTTCTGCATCAGCCGATACGAGCACAACGGCCGCTGCGGAACAGAATGACGACGTCGTTATCGTGAAGGGACTGCGCAAGAGCCTTCAGACCGCGGTCGATCGTAAACGCCGGTCGGCGCAGATCGTCGATTCGGTTGATGCCGAAGACGCGGGCAAACTGCCTGACAACAACGTCAACGAAGCGATTGCACGCATTACCGGCGTTCAGATCGAACGCGCGCGCGGTGAAGGCTCGGGCCTGAAAATCCGCGGTATGGAAGACGTCCAGACGACGCTTAACGGCGCTCCGAACAATACCGGCATTGGCCGGTCGGCCTCGCTCAACGACATTCCCGCCGAACTGCTGAAGTCGGTCCAGATCTATAAGAACCGTACGGCTGATCAGGTCGAAGGTGGCATCGCCGGCACGGTCAACGTCGATCTGCGCCGTCCGTTCGACCTGCCGAAGAAATGGACCTTCGCCGGCAGTGTCCGTAACGTCTATGCCGATGTCGGCAGCACCAACAGCCCGTACGCTTCGGCCCTGGTGTCAAAGCGCTGGGATACGCCGATCGGCGAGATCGGCTTCCTGGCCAACCTGTCATACCAAAAGAACAACTATAACGAACAGTGGGTGACCTCGGAATCGCCGGACGTATTCTGGGGCGCCCAGCAGGCCAGCCTTCCGGCTGCCGACCAGGACGCGATCGCGCCCTATCGTGTGCAGAACGGTATTCAACATGGTTTCGTTGAGCGCAACTCCTACAACGCCGCCGTTCAGTGGCGGGTCAATGACAACCTTGACCTTCTGCTGGAGGCCTCGGGTTTCAACGCCGATGAAGAGCGCGCTACGGATTTCCTTGAAGTCCGCCTGAAGGACAGTGCCGCGACCCTGTCAAACCTTACCTACATGCCGGATGGTGTGACGGTAAAGTCGGTAACCGAAACCGATCCGAACCCGGCCGATAATACCGTCCTGCCGGTCGGACCGTACGCGCGCGATACTGTCCTCACCACCCGCAACAGCCGCGTTAATTTCGAAGGCCATTGGCGCAAGGACAGCTGGTCTGTCAATTTTGGTGCGAATGTCGATGAAAACCGTCTCAATGAAGACTGGTATCAGATGATGATGCGGATGAATAATCTGGCGTCCGTCAATATCGACCTGGCTTCCGACAAGATGGCTGAAGTCGGTCCGACGGTCGAATTCTTCGCGGTCGGCGGGCAGCCGATGGATTTCGACGACATCAATAACTACTACGCCCGTGAAATCGAAAACGGCAAGGGGCACAACAACAGTAAGGAACATGCTTTCTTCTTTGACGCGAATTACCGCTTCGGAGACACCGGCTTTATCCGTAATATCCAGGTTGGCGCCCGCAAGACGCACCGTGACGTTGATCGGGTTTACGGCTATCGTTATGCTGGCTTCCAGGATGCCAAAGCGATCAAGCTGGCCAACTTCCCCGGTGGCAATCAACTGATCGACATCTTTGCCGATGTCCCTGGACAACAGTCGCAGCACTGGAAGCGGATATCACTCGACGGTTTCATTTCGAACTTCGATGCCATTCGCGCACTGGCCTCCAACTCCGCTACAGTCTCCTACGGCGGCGGCGGCGCATTTGACGGTACAACCGGCCGGGCAGTTCCGTATACCCAGCAATGGGCAACGGAAGAGGTCCAGACCGAGCGCATGATGGGTACGTTGCAGAGTAGCGAAAACACTGCTGCCGTCTTTGCGCAGGCCTTCTATGGTTTCGACCTGTTCAATGTGAACTTCGACGGTGTGGTTGGCGCGCGTGCCGTCCATACCTGGGGTGAGAGCTACTCCATCGATCGCCAGGTTGATGTCATTTCAACTTCGCCGTATGCCGAAGTCGTCAGCATGGTGCCGCGCACGACCGAACTGGACTACAAGGACATCCTGCCCAGCGCACATATCGTTGCCCACTTCTCACCGAAGTTACAACTGCGTCTCGCCTACACGCAGAACGTCCAGCGTCCAAACTTTGAACAGGCGACATCGTTCACCTTCCTGAATAACCCAACCTCGGGCATTGGTTCGGGCTGGGGCGGCAATGCCAACCTGGAAGCCAATCGCGAGGACAGCTACGACGCATCGTTGGAGTACTACTTCGGCCGTGGCGGCGTCGTTTCGTTCGCTGCCTACCTGAAGAAGCCCGACGGATTCATCTACGACTCCACAGAACTGGAAACGGTTGACGGTGTTCAATATAATATCACCCGTCCGCGTAACGCCAGCCCGGGTACCTTCCAGGGCTACGAGTTCAACGCCCAGGCCTTCTTCGAATTCCTGCCGGGACATTGGAAGAATTTGGGCGGCCAGTTCAACTACTCGTACAATCAGATCGCCAAGATCGATTATCCGGGTGACGACGACAACGCCATCGGTAACTCCAGGTACACTTACAATGCTATCCTTTACTACGATACGCCGCAGTTCAGCGCCCGTGTCGCTTATAACTACCGCGACCGGTTCCGTGCCTGGACACACTGGCTACCGCAGTACTCGCCCTATGTCGAAGCGACGTCGCGCCTCGATGCGGCCGTCAACTGGACCCCAGTCAAGTATATGACCTTGTCCGTAGAAGGCACGAACCTGCTGCAGAACAATACCAAGATGACCTGGGGCGTGGACAATCTGCTGCCGCAAGGCATCCGGGTCCAGGCCCGGACCATCCAGGTCAGCGCACGTTTCCGCTACTAATCATGATGACGGTTCCGGTCGAGACACCGGAACCGTTTCTTCACAAGAAAGCCCGCCGGTTTCTCCCGACGGGCTTTTTTCGTTAGTATAGTGTCAAACTGAAACCAGGTTGGGGGAGGGGAAGGCCGTGGCGATGTAGGCCTCATGCGGCGGCATGACCCCAGCCAGCGCCGCCGTACCTTCGCGTATCCGGCTCATTCGCCATTTGAATTCGTCTTCCGGCATCAGGTCGGCGCCGGGATTGTAGGAAACCGGTTCCATGCCCTGGCCGGCCAGTACGGCGAACCAACTGGCGTCCTTGAACAGTTCGGCATTGCGCACCAAGGGCTGGTTCTGCGCCTTGAACGATTCCAACCGGAAGGCCAGGCTGTCCGGAATGTCCATGTTCTTGCAATAGGCCCAGAACGGCGTGTCCTCGCGCGCCGTCACCTTGTAGTGCGCGATCAGGAAGTCCTTGACGTTGTCGTAGGCGCCCAGCAGGTCGCGGTTGAAACAGTCACGCTGGACCTGGGTGATTTCGTTGCGTGGGAAATAGCTCAACAGAGTCAGGACCGCGACCTGGATGAGCCAGATCGAGGTCGATTCCAACGGTTCCAGAAAACCGGAAGCAAGCCCCATGGCGACGACATTGTGGCTCCACATCTGCCGGCGGTGCCCGGTAATGAATTTCAGGATGCGCGGATCGGCCTGAGCCTTGCCATCAAGCCGTTCCAGCAGTTTTGCACACGCTTCGTCCTCGGACATGTAGTCCGAACAGAAGACGTAGCCATTGCCGGTGCGATGCTGCAGGGGGATGCGCCACTGCCAGCCCGCCTCCTGGGCGGTCGAGGTCGTGTAGGGCGTCGCCGGCCCGACCTTGTCGCAGGGCACGGCGGCGGCGCGATTGCATGGCAGCCATTTCGACCAGTCCTCGTAGCCGCTCTTCAGAGTCTGCTCGATCAAAAGGCCACGAAACCCAGAGCAGTCGATAAACAGGTCACCTTCAATCACCTGGCCGTTTTCCAGAACCACGCCCGTGACATCGCCGCTCTCAGGGTGCTGTTCGACGCGAGCGATCTTACCTTCCTTTCGGACGGCGCCCAGCTTTTCCGAATAGGCGCGTAAGGTTTTGGCGTACAGCGAAGCGTCGAAATGGAAGGCGTAGTTGACACGCGGCGCCTTGGGATTGATCTCCTCCATCCGGCCAAAACGGTTCTGGCGCGCGGCCACGGTCTGGGGGTTGAACAGGCCAAAATCGGCATTGCCACCTGCCTTGCGATAGCGCAGCCAGTGGTGCGTGAAATTCAGCCCGTTCATATCGACGCCATAGACGCCGAAAGGATGGAAATACTCGCTGCCCTCCGACTTCCAGTTGACGAAGCGGATGCCTAGCTTGATTGTGCCATTGACGGCCTTCAGGAAGTCATTCTCGTCAAGGCCGAGCATGGTGTTAAATTCCTGGATCGGTGGAATGGTCGCTTCACCCACGCCGACAATGCCAATCTCATCGGACTCGACAAGTGTGATGCTGTAGCCGGCGCCGCCAAAGGCGCGCGACAGGGCCGCCGCCGCCATCCACCCCGCGGTACCGCCACCGACAACAACGATCCTGCGAACAGCGCCCATGACAAACCTCTGACCTACCTGCAAACCCAGTTATGAAAGCATTGCCGGGCCTGTGTCAATCTCACGGTATATCGTATAATTTATTTGACTGGGCCAGTATTTGTGCGAAAACTGGCCGCGTTGGCGTGGGGCCAGGAACCGCTGCTTACGCATATTCCACCTGACCGGAAGGTTTCTCGATGCGTCTCCGCTCCCTGATGTTCGCTGTCTGCGCTGCTGCCTTGATAATGCCTCTTGTCCCTGCGGCTTTCGCGGAAACGCCGGCGGCCATGGCGCAGGACCCGCGCGCCGCCCGGGCCGAGATGTATATGGGCGGCAAGATCAGTGCGCTGATCACCGACCTCAATATCGGCGCGCGCTTCGTCGGCGGCGGCAAGGGGGTGGTTTATCGTCTCGGCAAGCGCGGCGAGGGGCGTTTCCTACTGGCCGACCCCCAAACCGCTAAGACGCAGGAACTGACGACCGAAGCCAGGCTGGTTCCGCTGCTGACCGCCCTGGGCGCCAAGATCGATGGCCCTGTCGAAGCTCGCCTTCAGGATTACGATCCCGAAACGAAGATATTGAAAATCTCCGCCTCTGGCCGAGACTGGCTCTTTGACACGACCGCAAACACGCTGAAGGCCGCCGAGGCGGCGGCCAGGGACGACGCCCTGGTCTCGCCCGACGGCAAATGGAAGGTCGTTGCCCGCAACTACAATCTGTGGCTCATCGAGGTTGCGACGGGCAAGGAAACGGCGCTGACGGCCGACGGCGCCTATGACCGCCGCTATGGCCAGAACTATCCGCTGCTGGGCGACATGGTTGCCGCCAATTCCGAGACCCCATCCAATCGCGTATCGGCGCAATGGTCGAGCGACTCAAAGAAGCTGCTAACCTACCGGCTGGATCGCAACGGCAGCTATATCTGGCATGCTGTCCAGCAAAATCCTGCCGGCAGCCAGTTCGCGCGCGATTTCACCTATGTCTACCCGACCGCCGGCGCCAAGGACGTGCCGCAGGTCTATCCTATCGTCATCGATCCGGCCGAAGCCCTGGAGGGCAACGTTGCGATCACGGCCATTGATGCGCCGGCGCAGTCGCTGCTGTGGCCGGGCGACCCGGCGATCTATTGGGACGACGCCGGACGTGTCGTCTACGAGTGGCAGGCGCGTGGTTATGGCGAGGTCCGCCTCTATGAAGCCGATGCCGCCACCGGTAAGGCCGAGGTCCGTGTCCGCGAAGCGCTGAAGCCGCTGGTCACCGTCACCTCGACCGCCATCCGCAATGCGTCTGAGCTCAACGGCTATCTGGTGATCTCGGAACGCAGCGATTGGGCGCAGCTCTACTATATCAAGCGGGGCGAGGATTCCAATGGCGGCAAGGCGCTGACCAAGGGCAACTGGGAGGTCACCGAGGTTACCCATATCGCCAAGGGCGGTCCGATCCTGGTGACCGGCATCGGCCGTGAGCCGGGCGTCAACCCGTACTATAAAAGCCTATACCGGGTCGATCTGAACGGTAAGATCGCCAACCTGACGCCGGAACCGCTCGATCACGAGACGCGCGTTTCGGATGACGGCCAGTGGTTCATCGACCGCATGTCGTCACCGACCGAGCCTACGCGCACCCTGCTGCGCCGGGCGTCCGATGGCGCCGTGGTCATGGAGTTGGGCCGCGCCGATCCGTCGGCGCTGCTGGCCTCAGGCTTCACCATGCCTGAGCCGTTCGAGACCCTGGCGGACGACGGCAAGACCAGGCTCTACGGCATGATTCACCGCCCGGCCAACTTCGATCCTGCGAAGTCCTATTCTGTGATCGAGAATGTCTACACCGGCCCGACGACGCACCGCTTCGGTGAATCTTATGAAGACAATATCGTCACGGGTCTCAATGGTCTGGCACAGTGGGGCGCTATCGTCGTTACCATCGACGGTCGCGGCACTTCTCAGCGCGGCAAGGCCTTCCGCCTGCCGGCCTATCAGAATCTGGGCGAGGTAGGCCTCGACGACCATATCCATGTGCTCAAGGCAATGAAGGCGAAGTATCCCTATTTCGACCTCGACCGCGTCGGCGTCTATGGCGGATCGGCCGGCGGCTACGATACGGCGCGTTTCGTGCTGCGCCGTCCGGATTTTTACAAGGTCGGGGTGGCGTCGTCAGGCAATCACGACCTGCGGCTCGACAAGGCCTGGTGGCCGGAAGTGTCGATGGGGATCGCCGACGACGCGACGTGGGAGCGCAACTCCAACATCTCCGTCGCCGGCAAGCTCAAGGGCAAGCTGATGCTGATTCATGGCGATATCGACGACAATGTGCCGGTGGCAGCGTCGCTCAGACTCTCCAATGCCCTGATCAAGGCCGGCAAGCCGCACGAACTGGTCATCCTACCCAATACCAACCACGCCGTCATGCAGCCTTACTACTGGAACAAGCTGACCAGCTTTTTCGCTACGCATCTGATCGATGCGAAGCCGTAGCTGAACTTTTCCTCTCGTTATGAAAAGGCGAAGGGACGTAGCGCCAAGGCGAGGGATAAATCGTCACCAGCTAGGCGCGCTGAAACGGCAATATCGCAACCCTCCTTTACACCATAACATCTTATAAAATATCCAGATTATCCCTTCGTCCAACCGAAAAAGGTGTGCATGTCCCGCTTGCTGATCCCCCTGATGTTCCTCATGGCCGCCGGGGCCGTGCAAGCCGAGACCTGGGCGGTGACGTCTCCCAATGGCCGCAATGTTGTAACGCTCGATCAGGTGGGGGCGGATCTGCCGATATGGTCGGTAACGCGCGATGGCTCGGCCGTGATTTCGCCGTCAGCGACCGGCCTGCGGACCGATGTGACTGACTTTGGCGCCAAGGGCTTCACGGTCGTTGGCGCCAAGACGCGTCAGGTGAGTGAGACCTACGCCATCGTGCTCGGCAAAGCGAAGACTGCGCCCGACGTCTATACCGAGACGCAACTGACCTTTCAGGAAAAGGAGGGCGGGCGGACGATCGGCTTGATCGTCCGCGCCTATGACAATGGCGTGGCGCTGCGTTATGTCCTGCCGAAACAACCGGGCTTTGAGAGCTTCGGCGTCTATGGCGAAAAGACCGAGTTCTCGTTTGCCAAGGACTATGACTGCTGGGGCCTGAATATCGGCAAGTATCACAATGCCCACGAAGGCGAGTTCGATCCGGTCAAGTCGTCGTTGATCCGCGATCACTATCTGCTCGACTCGCCCCTGGTGTGTAAGACCGGTGTGAAAGAGACTTCGTTTGCCATCGCCGAGTCGGATGTGAAGAACTACCCGGCGACCTTCTACACGCGCAAGGGCGACAATGGCCTGGGTGTGGCGGTAAAGCTGCCCCCGCGGTTGGACAGCGATTCGATTAAACCCTATGTCGCGAAAATAACCCAACCTGGGAACGAATTCCGCACACCTTGGCGCGTCGTTATGCTGGGCGACAGTGTCCGTGAGTTGGTCGAGTCCAACCTGGTGGCGACGCTGGGAGAGCCGTCAAACATCAAGGACGTCTCGTGGATCAGGGGCGGAAAGAGTAGCTGGGATTGGTGGAACGGCTTCAATGCGCCGGTCGCCAGGCCCGGCATCAATACCGAAACCTATAAGGCCTATGTGGACTTCGCCAAGGAGATGGGGCTGGACTATCTCCTGATCGACGAAGGCTGGTACACAGGCTCTTCGACACGGCCGCGCCCCGGCTCGGATGTCACCAAGCCGATCCCGGCCGTAGATATGCCAACTATTCTAAAATACGCGAAAGAGCGCAATGTCCGCGTCATGATCTGGCTGCAATGGCAGCAACTCGATTGGCAGATGGATGAGGCGTTCGCGGTTTATGAGAAGTGGGGCGTCGCGGGCGTCAAGATCGACTTCATGGATCGCTCGGATCAGGACATGGTCGACTATTTCCACAAGGTGCTGTCGAAGGCCGCTGACCACAAGCTGCTGGTGGACTTGCACGGCGCTTATGCTCCCAACGGGCTGATGCGCACCTGGCCCAACTATATTACCCAGGAAGGTGTGCTGGGCGCCGAATACAACAAGTGGACGACGCGAATCACGGCACGGCACAATGTGACCCTGCCATACACACGCATGATACTGGGGCCGATCGACTATACGCCGGGCGGGTTTGCCAACCGGACGCCGGAGACTTTCGAAATCCACGAGAAGCGGCCGTTGACCATGACGACACGCGGCCAGGCGATTGCCATGTATGTCGTCTATGACAGCCCGTTGGTCATGGTGTCGGACGCGCCGCAAGCCTACAAGAAGGCCGATGGTTCCTGGGAAGATGGCGCCGACTTGATCCGCGACGTGCCGGTCAGTTGGGACGAGACGCGGGTGATCGCCGGCGATATCGGAGAGTACATCGTCACTGCACGACGCAAGGGCGATGCCTGGTATATCGGCGCCATGACCAATGAGGCCGGCCGTACAATCGAAGTGCCGCTGAGCTTTCTGGGTGAGGGGCAATATGACGCCGCTATCTGGCAGGACGGGTCAACACCAACGACGCTTGAGCGCAGCGCGCAGACTGTCACACGCGATGCGACAATATCCTTGCAGCTGGCGCCGTCCGGCGGTGCAACCATCAAGATTGCGCCGAAGGCTAAAGCGCTGAAAAAGAAGCGCTAAGTTTCATCGCCACAAAATAGTATAATATATACTTGACGGCGATGAGGGGGCGTGGTTCTCATAGCGGGTCGATACTCCTCCGGGTTCGTCAAGTTTAAGCTGAGTGTTCCACGGGTGGAGCACCAGCAATGCAGAGCAGTGGAACTCCCAATCCGCCGTCGGACTGCATTTTCAGTGCTTCACCCGTGTGTATGCGTAAGTTTCGCTTATCCCGGATCTCCGGATCCCCGACCCTTGCCGGTTATCCGTTATGCGCTCCCTGCTACGGTGTCTCCTGGACGGGATAAACTTGGGCGTCCGTTATGCATGTCTAATCCTGGCACGACGGACGCTTTATTTGTTTCGGCCCGCCGCTGCGCCGAAGGAGCACTTTGATATGACGTCCGCCATTCGCGTTCTGCCTGCCCTCCTTGCCGCCCTGGTGGTCGCATCCGCCGGTGTGAGCACAGTCGCATTGGCGCAGGCGACCAGCGTCGCCGCCCTGCCTTGGAATACGCCAGAAGCGCAGACAACGCTTTTTCAGACCAAGGATTTCGACGGCGCTTTCCAGACGAGCTCCCAGACCCTGGTGGCCTTGAAGCCAAAGGGGCAGGGCGGTTTCGACTACCTGCCGTCCAACCGTTTCACTCAGCGCACCGGCGACGGCTACTATCGCCTGGGTGATCTGGACCTGCGCGTCCGTCTGGCCGGTGAAACGGCATGGCAGGACTATTCGACAGCTTTCAAACGTGGCGCGATCAAGCCGCTGCCCAAGGGCCCGGGCGTCATCGCCTCGGCCGATATCTCCGGCGCTTTTGCAGGCCAATTGCCGCTGAAGGTCGTGCGCACCTGGGCGGTCGACAAGAGCCAGCTGGTGCTGCGCTTTACCGTCACCAATCCGGGGAAGACCACCGTCGAGATCGGCGGTTTCGGCGTGCCGATGGTCTTCGACAACATCATCACCGGCCGCCACCTTGAAGAAGCGCATGATGTCGCCTCCTTCTATGACCCCTATGTTGGCCTCAACGCCGGCTATCTTCAGGTCAACCGCCTGAACGGAAAGGGACCGTCGCTGCTGGTTCTGCCGGATACGCAATCAGCGAAGTTCGAGCTCTATAAGCCGATCCTGAATGAACGCACGGCCGACAAGGCGCTGAAAATCTACAACGATCCCGAACCGCGCAACATGACCTTCGAAGGCTTCTATAGCTGGATGGTCGCGTCGAAGGGCTTTGCCGACACCGAGTGGCAGGGCGTGGAGCAGTGGAACGAGACCTCCACGATCACGATCAAGCCGGGCGCAACGCAAACCTATGCCTTCCGCTTTGTCCTGTCGCCGTCGATCCGCGACATCGAGACCACCCTGACCAGGAGTGACCGTCCGGTCGCAGTCGGTCTTCCCGGCTATATCGTGCCGACTGACATGCCAGCTTCGCTCTTCCTGAAAGCTAAGCAGGCCGTCAAGGCGATCGCCCAATCGCCTGAAGGCGCGCTCGATATCTCAGTGCCCGTCAAGGCCAAGGACGGCTGGATGAAGTACACGGTCACCGGCAAGACGGCGGGCCGCGTGCGTGTTATTCTGACCTATGGCGACGGTTCGCGCCAGACCATCCACTATCTCGTTACCAAGCCGGAGGCCGAAAAAGTCGCCGATATGGGCCGCTTCCTGACGACCGAGCAGTGGTACGAAAACCCCAAGGATGTGTTTGGCCGCAGCCCGTCGATCATGGGCTATGACCGTGACAAGAGCCAGATTATCACCCAGGACAACCGCGTCTGGATCTCGGGTCTGAGCGACGAGGGCGGCGCGGGTTCGTGGCTGGCCACCATCATGAAGCAGCTCGACAATCCGACCCCGGAAGAGGTCGCCAAGTTCGAGCGTTTCGCATCTGAAACCCTGTGGGGTGACATCCAGGCCTCCGAAGGCGACGACATGTATGGCGTGCGCAAGTCGGTCATGTTCTATGACCCTGCCATGCCCGAAGGCACCTATGACCCGGCTCTGAACTGGAAGGTGTGGTCGGCGTGGGACCGCAAGGGCGCCGGTGATCTTGGCCGTTCCTACAACTATCCGCACCCGGCCGCCGCCTGGTGGACCCTCTATCGCCTCGGCCGCTATCATACCGGCCTGACGACGAAGGAGAGCTGGCAGACCTATCTGACGCGCGCCGCCGAGACGACCAAGGCCATGATGGCCAAGGCGCCTTACTATACCCAGTTCGGACAGATGGAAGGCGATGTCTTCGTTTACATTCTCGAGGATCTAAAGCGCGAAGGCCAAGAAAACGCAAAATATGGCGAGCTTGCAACCGAGGTCGAGGCGCTGATGAAAAAGCGCGCCGATCACTGGCAAACCCTGAAATATCCGTTTGGTTCGGAAATGCCGTGGGATTCGACCGGCCAGGCCGAAGTCTATATGTGGGCACGATATTTCGGCGACCAGAAGGCGGCGGATTCGACGCGCGAAGTCATTCTCGCTTACGACCCGACGGTGCCGCACTGGGGCTATAACGGTTCAGCGCGCCGCTTCTGGGACTTCCTCTATGCCGGCAAGACGTCGCGTATCGAGCGCCAGCTGCATCACTATGGCTCGTCGCTCAATGCGGTGCCCCTGTTCGATGCCTACCGCGCCAATCCGCAGGACTTCCACCTGCTGCGCGTCGCCTATGGCGGCCTGATGGGTTCCCTGACCAATATCGACGACAAGGGCTTTGGTTCCGCCGCCTTCCATTCTTTCCCGGACATGATGAAGTTCGACGGCATGAACGGCGATTACGGCATGAGCTTCTTCGGTCATGCGGTTGCTGCGGCCTCTTACCTGGTTGACCATCCGACTTTTGGCTGGGTCGGCATGGGCGGCATCGTCACGGAAGCCCCCGACACCATTACCTTAGCGCCGAAAGACAGCGCCCGCAGTCGCGTCTTCGTTGCGCCGGCCGGGCTGTGGCTGACCCTCAAGGCGGGAAAGATTGAGACCGTCAGCTACAGCCCGTCTACCGGCGAGGTTACAATGAACCTCGCGCCAGCGACGGCCACCACGCCGCAGGCCTTCCTGGACGTCGAAGTGACAACCAGGGACGGCCGTGCCTACGCGCCAGCATCGATTCAGGCGGGCCCGCGCGGCGGCTATGCCATTCCGCTCGGCGCAGGCACCACCCCGGTGGAGCTGGTGCCGCAAAAATAAAGTTACTTCTGAGAGGATCGCGGCTTGGCTGCGGTCCTTTTTTCGTCCACCCTCGTCGGTTAAACGACAAGAAATAAAGGAACCCCATGGGATTGTTCGGACCCTTAAAGCCCTTGCAGCGCGCCGAAGAAGACGGCAAGGCCCTGGCGAAAACCCTGAGCTGGCCACACCTTATGGCGCTCGGCATTGGCGGCATTATCGGCACTGGCATCTACACCCTGACCGGTGTCGGCGCCGGCCTGGCCGGACCGGGCGTCATCATCTCGTTTGCCCTGTGCGGACTGGTCTGCGCCTGCGCGGCCCTGTGCTACACAGAGATGTCGACCCTGATCCCGACGGCGGGTTCGGCCTATACCTACAGTTATTCGAGCATGGGCGAGATCGTTGCCTGGGTCGTCGGCTGGGCGCTTATCCTCGAATACTCCCTGGCTTGCTCGACGGTTGCCGTTGGCTGGTCGGCCCACTTGATCGGCTTCCTCGAAGAGGCCATTGGGTTGAAACTGCCTGCGCTCCTGCTGGCCGGCCCGTATGCGGGCGGCCTGGTCAATCTGCCGGCGGTATTTGTTTCACTGGCCGTTATGGGCCTGCTGCTGATTGGCGCGCGCGAAAGCGCCACGCTCAACATCATCCTGGTTATCATCAAGATCGTGGCCTTGGGCGCCTTCATCATCCTCGGCTTCCCGGCCATCCAGGCCGGCAATTACGATCCCTTCATGCCGTTCGGCTTCATGGCGCATGAGATTGGTGGCGAGAAGTTCGGCGTCATGGCTGCGGCCGCCATCGTCTTCTTCGCCTTCTTCGGCTTTGATGCCGTCTCGACCTCGGCGGAGGAGGCCAAAAATCCTGGCCGCGACCTGACGGTCGGCATCCTGGGCTCCATGGCCGTCTCGACCCTGATCTACATGCTGGTCGCGGCCGTTGCGATCGGCGCTGTTGGATATCAGGACATCTCGTCTTCGGGTGAGCCCCTGCCGCACGTCCTGCGTACACTGGGTCAGCCACTGGTCGCGACACTTGTCGGCGGCGCGGCTATCGTCGCTCTGCCATCGGTCATCCTGGTCATGATGTACGGCCAGAGCCGCATCTTCTTCGTCATGGCGCGCGATGGCCTGCTGCCCAAGGCCGTGGCTGCGGTCAACAGCAAGGGCTCGCCGGCGCTCATCACCCTGATCACCGGCATCGTCGTTGCGCTGGGCGCGGGTTTCGTGCCGTTGAAAAAGATTGCCGAGCTATCGAATGCCGGCACCCTGATCGCCTTTATCGCCGTTGCGCTGTCGATGATCATATTGCGCAACAAACTGCCGAATGAACCGCGCAGCTTCAAAGTGCCGCTGCACTGGATCGTCGGCCTGGTCACCATCGGCGGCTGCGCCTTCATCTTCTCGAGCCTGCCGGTGCAGAGCCAGGGCTTCACCCTGATCTGGATGGTCGTGGGGCTTTTGGTCTACTTCGCCTACGGCCGTTGGAACAGCGTATTGCGCAAGGCCCAATAGAGGCCTGCTACAAGTAAAAGAGGCTGCGGATCGCTCCGCAGCCTCTTTTAAAATTCCTGACGACGTCACGCTGCCGGGTTTCGTTCGATTTCGAACTGTTTGCGCAGGTCTTCCAAGGTCGAGTTGATGTGATCGTACATCATACCCTCGACGACCTTGGCCTGGCCCGCCGCCCAAGCTTCGTACATGGCGGTGTGTTCCGCATGGGCGCGGCTGTCACGACCGGCCGGCTCAAGGTGTTTGCCGACATAGCGTTCGGAAATCAGGTTCAGGCGCTCGACGACCTGGATGGTAACCTGGCGCTGGATCGGGCGCACCAGGGCCATATGGAAATTGCGGTTCATCTTGCCGACTTTTGAACGTTCTGAGCCGGCGGCCTCATCGAGCGCCAGCAAGGCGTTGTGCGCCACCTTCTTGTCGGCATCGGTTGCCTTTTTTGACGCCACGCCTACCGCCTCCGGTTCGATTTTCAGACGCAGGGCGTAGACCTCCTCGACCTCATCAAAGGACAGGGAGCGGACGAAGAAGCCGCGATTGGTGATGTAGAACAGTAGACCGTCCTGCTCCAGGCGGGCGAAGGCCTCACGTAAAGGGATCTTGCTGACACCGAGTTCGGCAGCGAGGGCATCCTGGCGGATAGCGGTATCCGCCGGCAGGTCGCCCGAAATGATCCGGTCACGGATCAACGCATAAATTTGCTCAGAGAGGGTTTGTACAACAATAGCCATGCTTTATCGGCCTCGATTCATCTGTGCAGTCTGCACCGATTGGTACGCGTTACAATAT
>CBFGPQ010000089.1:0-14470 GCA_965650705.1 uncultured Asticcacaulis sp.
CATGATCCCCGTCAAAGGTTTCGAAGGCAAGCGCGTCGCCATTTTCGGCCTGGGCCGCTCTGGCCTGTCGGCTGCCCGCGCGCTCAAGGCCGGCGGCGCCGAGCCCCTGCTGTGGGACGACAAGCCCGCCTCGGTCATGGCCGCGACCAAGGAGCGCTTTACGGTCGAGAACCTGAAGAACACGGATTGGTCGGAGATCGACGCTCTGATGCTGTCGCCGGGCGTGCCGCTGACCCACCCCGAGCCGCACTGGACGGTCCAGATGGCCAAGGAGGCCGGTGTGCCCATCCTGGGCGATATCGAGCTGTTCGCGCGGACTTTGGCCGCCCTGCCGGAGCGCAAGCGGCCGAAGACTGTGGCGATCACCGGCACCAATGGCAAGTCCACGACGACGGCTCTGATCGGTCATATCCTGAAGGCCGCCGGCAAGGACGTTCACGTCGGTGGCAATATCGGCATCGGCATCCTCGACCTGCCGTCGTCGATGCATTCGGGCTCAATCTACGTCATCGAGACCTCGTCCTATCAACTCGACCTGACCCTGACCTTCCGCCCCGACGTGGCTGTGTTGATGAATTTTTCGCCGGACCATCTCGACCGGCACGGCGGCATGGATGGCTACATCGCCGCCAAGAAGCGCCTTTTCATGAACCAGACTGAGGCGCAGGTCGCGGTCATCGGCAGCGACGATGATTACAGCACGCGGCTGATCTCGGAAATGCGAGCGGGCCATCCGGTCAAGCTTGTACCCATTTCATCGAAGCGCAATGTCGGCGAGGGCGTCTACGCCATCAATGGCGTGCTGTTCGACAGCTCCGAAGGCCGGGCGCGCCAGATCATCGACCTGAAGACCGTGCGAACGCTTACCGGCCGCCACAACTGGCAGAATGCCGCAGCCGCTTACGCGGCGTGCAAGGCGCTGGGGTTAAGCAGTGAAGCGATCGTGTCCGGCATGCGTTCATTCCCAGGCCTGGCGCACCGCATGCAGGAGATTGGCCGCATTGGCAAGGTGCGCTTCATCAACGATTCGAAGGCGACCAATTCGGATGCCGCGCGCCAGGCCATGTCGAGCTATGACAAATTCTTCTGGATCGCGGGCGGCAAGGCCAAGGCCGGCGGCATCGAAGACCTCCGCGACCTTTTCCCGCGGGTCAAACATGCCTATCTGATCGGTGAAGCAGCGGAGCTGTTCGAAAAAACCGTCGGCAAATCAGCGCCGTGCACCCAGTCGCGCCACCTCTTCACGGCGGTCGCCCAGGCCTATGCGGCGGCGGAAAAAACCGGCCGCGAAGAGGTCGTGCTGTTTTCACCGGCCTGCGCCAGCTTCGACCAGTTCACCGACTTCGAAGCGCGCGGCGATGCCTTTCGCGATGCCGTGGAGGAGATTTCCAAATCGGCCGCCGTTTCGGGTGTGGATATCCCGGCGACGACAAAAACCTAACAAATCATGGCTTTGGATAGATGCCGTGCAGCACGGCGTCGAAATGATCCTCGATCGCCTGGGTGCAGTGACAGGACTCGCCGCGCAGCTCATGCAGGTTTCGGATCACCAGCGTGCCTCGCCGCGATTCGACGATACCCTGCTTGCGCATCGTGCCGAGTATCCGGCTGACAAAGGTCCGGCCCACGCCCAGCATGTCGGCCAGTTGTTCCTGCGTCATAGGGATGTCCATGTTGCCGGTGCGCTCAAGGCCCGCCAGAATCAGCTTGGCGATACGTTGCCGTATCGTGTGCGTGGCGTTGCACGCGGCGGTTTGGAAGACCTGAGCCAGCAGGCAGTCTGAATAGCGCGAAAACCAGTGGCGAAGATGGATGGATTCAAGCTTCGCCAGTTCAAGGGCGGACGTCTTGATTCTCAGAAACGTCCCCGGCATGCGCACCACGGCGGTCGCATAGGCTGGGATGTGACCTTGGGAGACGATACCGCCGATCGCACCTTCGCGGCCAACAAAGGCGACATCGACGGAATTGCCATTGGCGCCGCGAATGCAAAAAGCCGCCATGGCGCCATTGCACGGGAACCAGGTGTCGGTCACGTCCTGGCCTGAGTGCATAACTATGGTTTCGGCTGGCAACTCCAGGGATACCATGTGCGGCAAAAGGCGCTGTCTGTCATCTTCGGTCAGGACGGCGAGGAGAGCATTCTGGGAGAGATCTTGCTTGGTTGCGGCAGTCATTTAATCCAGCTCAGTTATCCGCTTGTGTGCAGTAGTGAACAGACAAGGTGAGTGAAAACTGTTACTTAGGCACACAAGGGTCGATTCTCGTCTCTGTGTGATCTAGACTGTCGCCTTGTAAGGCGGCAATGTGGCGCGGCCGCAGCCGCGTAAATTGCTGCTCTGTTGTGAGATTTCCAATAAAGGATAGTGGTTTGGCGTTGAACGATACCCCGAATCAGCAAGGCTCGACCTTGCGCGTGCTGATCGTCGATGACAATGCGGCGGCGGCGCAAACCACTGGCTGGATGGTCGAGATGATGGACTGTGAATTCCAGTTGTCGCACAGTCCCCAGGATGCATTGACGGCGGGCAGCTACCAGCCCGACATTGCGCTGCTCGACATCGGCCTGCCGGGCATGGACGGTTTCGACCTGTGCAAGGCTATGCGCGCCTTGCCGGAGTTCAACGATACGGTCTTTATCGCCCAAACCGGGTGGGAAGGCGAAAGCTATCGCCGCCGCGCCGACGAAGCTGGGTTTCACCACTACCTCGTCAAGCCCGTGCCCTATGAGACGCTCGAAGGCGTCATCGCCGGCGTCCGGACGCAGCGACAGGGCGTCGATTAAGGCAAAATTAACTACGCTCTGGTGAATCCTGTCAGGACCTTCCGACAGTTTCCGATTACCGGAGCCGCATGCCCAGCGCCTATGCCCACCCGTTCACCCGCACCGACCGGTCGCCTACCGCCATGTGGTGGTGGACGCTGGATCGCGTCACCCTGTCGCTGATCCTGATCCTGCTGCTTTTGGGCTTTTTCTTCTCGTTTTCGTCGAGCCCCGTCGCGGCGCCCCGTACCAGCAATTACGACGCCTTCTATTACACGAAGCGGCATTTCCTGTTCGCCCTGACGACGTCGGGGCTGATGGTGGCGGTGTCGATGCTGTCCTTGCGTGGTGTGCGCAGGGTCGGACTTTTTGTCTACGCGGCGGCTATCGGCGTCATGGCGCTGCTGCCCGTCATCGGCCACACGGCCAAGGGCGGTCAGCGCTGGCTCGATCTCGGGCCGTTCGCGCTTCAGCCGTCGGAGTTTCTGAAACCCGCGCTTGTCATCCTGATCGCCTGGATGTTCTCGGAAGGCCAGAAGGGCAAGGGCGTGCCGGGCGTAACCATCGCCTTCGGCCTTTATGGCCTGGCCATTGCGCTTTTGCTGATACAGCCCGATGTCGGCCAGTCGATCCTGATCACGGTCGCGTTTGGCGCCTGCTTCTTCATTTCGGGCGTGCCCTTCCGCTGGATCATTGGCATGGCTGGCGCGGCCGTATCCGGTCTTGTCGCCCTGTTCTTCGTGCAGCCGCACTTCCGTAACCGAATCCTCGGCTTCATGACCGAAGGCGGCGACAAGTATCAGGTCAACAGCGCCAAGGCCGCGATCGCCAATGGTGGCTTCTTCGGCCAGGGCCTGAACGAAGGCGAGATGAAGCGTCACATCCCCGACCTGCACACCGACTTCATCTACTCGGTCATTGCTGAGGAATACGGCCTGTGGCTGACCCTGATCCTGATCGGTATCTTTGCCTTTGTGGTCGTACGCGGCCTGGCCAAGTCGATGGCCATGCAGGATCCGTTTCGCCAGATCGCCACCTCGGGCCTGTATATCATGGTCGGTACTCAGGTGATCATCAATGTCAGTGTCAATCTGGGGCTAATTCCGCCCAAGGGCATGACCCTGCCATTCATCTCCTATGGCGGCTCGTCGATGCTGGCCATGGGGCTGACCATGGGCTTTATCCTGGCGCTGACGCGCAAGCGCCGCGACGAGGTGACGGGCCAAGACGACGATCCGACAAACTGGTGATGATGGCCAGGACTGTGCTAGAGCGATCTAATGCCGGAAGTCCCCCTTCCGTCAGCATCGCTTACGCTCGCTGCCACCTTCCCCGTAAACGGGGAAGGTGGCATTTGCGGAGCAAATGACGGAAGGGGGGACTTGATGGCAATCAAATGTCATCATGCTCGTCATGTCTGCTCTTATCTCTGTCCTCAGGTACTCCCTTGGCCGCCAAATCCCGCCGCAAAGCCTCTTCCTTCGCTGACAAGCCTTTGGCCATCGTAGCCGCCGGGGGTACGGGCGGACACATGTTTCCGGCCGAGGCCCTGGCGCGTGAGTTAATCGAACGCGGGTGGGAGGTCGTTCTGGCGTCCGATTCGCGCGGCGCCGCCTATGCCGAAAAGTTCCCGGCGAAGGAGCGCTTGTCGCTCGAGGCCGCGACCTTCAAGAATGGTGACCCGATCGGCATGATCCGCGCCGCGTTGAAGATCGCGCAGGGCGTTCTGCAGGCTAGAGCGGCCTTCAAGCGTCTCAAGCCGTGGGCGGTTATCGGCTTTGGCGGCTATCCGTCTTTTCCGGCCCTGACGGCGGCACTGATGCGCAAGGACGTGACGCTGATCCACGAGCAGAACTCCGTGCTCGGGCGCTCGAACCGCAAGCTGGCGGCCAAGGTCGATGCCGTCGCCTGCGCCTTCCCGGTGCTACGCCTGGCGCCGACCGAACTGGAAGGCAAGGTGCAGGTCGTCGGCAATCCCGTCCGCCCTGACATCCGCGCACTCTATGATCAGCCGTTCCCGCCCATCGACAAGACGCTGACCATCCTGGTCACCGGCGGTTCACAGGGAGCGAAGATACTGTCCGAGACGGTGCCCCAAGCCTTGGCGCTTCTGCCGATGTCGTTGCGCATCACTCTGAAGGTCGAGCAGCAGACGCGCGCCGAACAGGTCGAACTGGCCAAAAAAATCTATACCGATGCCGAGATTGACGCTGAGATCGCGCCCTTTTTCAATGACATGGCCGACCGCCTGGCGCGCGCTCATCTGGTCATCGGCCGCGCCGGCGCTTCGACCGTCTGTGAACTGGCCGTAGCCGGCAAGCCGTCACTGCTGATTCCACTCAAGATCGCTGCCGACGATCACCAGACCTACAATGCCGAGGTGCTGCGTGAGGCCAAGGCGGCCGTGGTCATCAGAGAAGAGGAGGTGACAGCCGAACGGCTGTCAGCCGAAATCCGCGAGCTGATCGAAGCCGCCGGCCTTTTGCCCATGCGTGCCGCGGCCGCCAAGTCGGTGGCGCGTCCGGACGCCGCCAAACAACTGGCTGATCTGGTCGAGCGCACCGTTGCGTCCATCGCCGGCAAATCAGCAAAAGAATAGTGTTTTTATAGCCAAGGCCGCATTATCCTCCCGATTCTGCTGGGAGGGATTATGGCCACGACTCCAAAACCGACACCGAAACAGACGACGCGTGCCGCCCCTAAGACCGAGGCGCAGGCCAAGGCCGAGCCCTTGCCGCAGGGCCTAACGACGGGTTTCGTGCATCGCGTGCTGTTCGTCATGCTGGCGGTGGCTCTGGCCTGGCTGGCGCTGAAGCTGTTCGGCCTGTGGCTGCTGATTTTCGGCGCGGTCATTATCGCGGTCATCCTGCGCGGAATATCCAATCCGCTGATCCGCTTTCTGAAACTTAACGAGACCCTGGCCGTCGTGTTAGCCCTGTTCGGTGTCCTGGCCCTGATCAGCCTGACCCTGTACCTGTTCGGTGTCCAGATCGCCATTCAGGTCGAGACTTTGACGCGCGAGCTGCCAGCAGCTTGGTCAGCCTTTCAGACACGCCTTCACGCCATGCCAATGGGCGATGAGATCCAAGCGCAGTTCGACACCCTGGGCCAGCAGGCGGGTGGCTTTGCCTCGAAGCTGCCGGGTATTGCCGGCAATATTCTGTCGAGCCTGGCCAACATCCTGGTGGCAACCATCGCTGGCGTCATCCTGGCCATGCATCCGGGAAAGTATCGCGACGGCCTGATTTCGCTGTTTCCGAAGAGCCAGCGGCCGGCGCTGTTAGAGAGCATGAACACCAGCGGCGAGGCACTGAAGAAGTGGTTCATTGCCCAGTTCATCTCCATGGTCCTGGTCGGCGTGCTGGTCGGAGTGGGCCTGGCCATCATCGGCGTACCGTCGGCCCTGGCGTTGGGCTTGATGGCCGGCCTCGCACAGTTCGTTCCGGTGGTCGGCCCGGTGCTGTCCGCCGGGCCGGGCCTGCTGCTGGCGGGGGTCGGCGGCACGGAGCCCTTTCTGTGGACGCTGGCCCTTTACGTCGGCGTATCGCAGTTGGAGAGCAATCTTCTGACCCCCATGGTCCAGCGCCAGATTTCCGAAGTGCCCATGGTTCTGACGCTCTTCGCCATCGTCGGGTTCGCCGGCCTGATGGGGCCTATGGGCGTGCTCTATGCCATGCCGATCACGGTCATTCTGTTCACGCTGATCAAGCGCTATCTCGATCTGCGCGAAGCTGGTGTCGCGCCCAAAAACGAAGAGTGACAGCCGCCGCAAGCTGGTCTAAAAGCCTGCGCTTTCCCTGATTTCGTAAGTGTGTCCTGCCCATGGCCTCCATCTCCAAAGTCCGTCCGACTCCGTTCGATCTCGGTCCCGTCCACTTCGTCGGCATCGGCGGCATCGGCATGAGCGGTATCGCCGAAATCATGATCAAGATCGGCTATAAGGTGCAGGGATCGGACGCCAAGGCGTCGGCCAATACCGAGCGGCTGGAAAAGCTGGGCGCCAGGATATTTATCGGTCACGCCGCCGAACACGTCAGCGACGACGTCTGCGCCCTGGTCTATTCGACCGCGGTCAAGTCCGACAACCCGGAAATGGTCGAAGCGCGCCGCCGCCGCGTGCCGCTGGTGCGCCGCGCCGAGATGCTGGCTGAACTGATGCGCCTGCAATTTTCGATCGCGGTCGGCGGAACCCACGGCAAGACGACCACGACCTCGATGGTCGCGGCGCTTCTGGACGCCGGCGGTTTCGACCCGACCGTCGTCAATGGCGGCATCATCAATGCCTACGGCACCAACGCCAAGGTCGGCGATGGCGACTGGATTGTCGTCGAGGCCGACGAGTCCGATGGCTCCTTCCTGCGCCTGAAGTCGACCCTGGCCATCGTCACCAATATCGACCCGGAACACCTTGACCACTGGGGCGATTTCGAAGCGGTCAAAAAAGGCTTCTGCGATTTTATCGAGAACATCCCCTTCTACGGTTTCGCCGCGGTCTGCATCGACCACCCCGAAGTCCAGGCCCTGACCGCCAAGATCGATAACCGCCGCCTGATACCTTATGGCGCAAGCCCGCAGGCCGAGGTCCGCTGCACCAATATCGAGTTCGGTCCCGAAGGCGCGGTGTTCGACGTCGTCTTCTCGCCGACGGGCGCCGAGCCCTTTACCTGGGAAAAGCTCAAGCTGCCGATGACCGGCAACCACAATGTCTCGAATGCGACGGCCGCGATCGCGCTGGCGCGTGAGCTGGGTATTGGCGAAGACGCCATCCGCAAGGGCCTCGGTGGCTTCGGTGGCGTCAAGCGCCGCTTTACCACGACCGGCGTTGTGAATGGCATCCGTGTCATCGACGACTATGGCCATCACCCGGTCGAAATCGCCGCCGTGCTCAAGGCGGCGCGTCAGGTGGTGGGTCAGGGTAGGGTTATCGCCGTCGTCCAGCCACACCGTTACACGCGCCTGCGCGACCTGATGAACGAGTTCTCGTCCTGCTTCCACGACGCCGACACCGTCATTGTTGCTGATGTCTACAGCGCCGGCGAACAGCCTATCGAAGGCGTGTCGAAGGCCGACCTGGTTGCAGGCTTGCACCGCTTCGGCCACCGCAACGCCATCGCGCTCGAAGGTCCGGCGCAACTGGCCGGTCTGGTGGCGGGCGAGGCCAAGGAAGGCGACCTGGTCGTCTGCCTGGGCGCCGGCGATATCACGCAGTGGGCCTATGCCCTGCCGGGGCAACTGGAGGCGCTGGCCGGGTGACATGATGTTCGGCTGGCTGAAGAAACAGATGGGCTGGAGTGCGAAGGAAGATACCTTCGCGTTCTGGGTTGACGTTTTAACCGGCCCTGACGACGTGAAAGGATTTCTGGTCGCCTACAACAGAACGCCTGAAATCTGGCGCAATCTTATAGTGGCACGGCTAGCCTATAACGACATCGGAAATGGCGGTCTCGGTCAGTTCTTCTACAATTCGACAGGGGATATGGCACCTGAAGCTGTTGAAGGGTTCATTGCCTTGGGAATGCCAAAAGCCGCTCAGGCGTTGGAAACTGCCATGGGCTCGTTTGGCCAGCCATATTCAAGAGACAGGGATGTGCGGATCGCAGCGATCAAAGCTTTTCCTGAAGTCGAGATCATTGGAAACTATCCTTCCACACACCGCAGATTCGCTGATCTGGACGATGTATTTTCGGATTGCATGGAAAATGAGGCTATGGGTTTCGAACAGGCCGCTGAAAGATATGCAGGCCCATATGGACAAGGCGAGATATGATTACCGGCGGCTGTCAGTGCGGTGCTGTGCGTTATGAACTGGCGGTGCCGCCGTCGGGCACGCATTTTTGCCATTGCCGCATGTGCCAGCGCGCTGTTGGCAATGTCTTTGCCGGCCTGACGGGCGTCTACAAGAACCAGCTGAAATGGACGAAGGGTGAACCGGCCTTCTACCAAAGCTCCTCGGTCGCCAAGCGCGGCTTTTGCCGGGATTGCGGCACGCCGCTTTACTTTGGCTATGACAAGGGCGAATGGAACTGCGTCACCATCGGTTCGCTCGACCATCCCGAGGACCTGCGTTTGGAACAGCACTACGGCGTCGAATCGAAGCTGCCGTGGCTGAAACTGTGTGACGGCATGCCGGAAGAAACGAGCGACCCTGAAAGCGACGAACGCGCCCGGGGTCTCATAAGTTACCAAGCGGAGACGAAATGAGTTTCATCAAGACCTGGGTTGACGATCTGCCGCCGGTGCGCGGGCGCATCATGCGCGACGCGGCGCTGGCGCCCTTTACCTGGTTTCGCGTCGGCGGTCCTGCCGACGTCGTCTTCATTCCGGAAGACATTTCCGATTTATGTGAATTCCTGAAGGCACTCGACCCCGGCATCCCCGTGATCGCCATTGGTGTTGGCTCGAACCTGTTGGTCCGTGATCGCGGCATCGAAGGCGTGGTCATCCGTCTCGGCAAGGGCTTCGCTGGGGTTGAAGCGCGCGACAACGCGCAAATCCATGCCGGTGCGGCGGCGCTCGACGCCCAGGTCGCCAAGGTGGCGGCGCAGGCGGGCATCGCGGGCCTGGAATTTTATCGCGGTGTGCCGGGCACGATCGGTGGCGCCGTAGTCATGAATGCCGGCTGCTACGGTTCTGAGACCAAGGACGTACTGGTCGAAGCCTATGCCGTGACGCGTTCGGGCGAACGCGTCACGCTGTCCAACGCCGAGATGGGTTATTCCTACCGCCACTCCGAGCCTGAGAACCTGATATATGTCGGCGCCCTTTATCAGGGCACGCCGGATGACCCGGCGGCGGTCACCGAGCGCATGGAGGCGATCACCGCGCGCCGCGAACAGACCCAGCCGATCCGCGAAAAGACCGGCGGCTCGACCTTCAAGAACCCGGAAGGCAAGTCAGCCTGGCAGTGCGTCGATGAAGCGGGTTGGCGCGGGCGCATGTTCGGCGGCGCGAAGTTCTCGGAGCTGCATTCCAACTTCATGATCAATGCCAATGACGCCTCGGCGGCCGATCTGGAAGGGCTGGGCGAGGCCGTGCGCGCCGACGTGAAGACCAAGCTCGGTATCGACCTGCAATGGGAAATCAAGCGGATCGGCAAGACCGCGCATTAAAAAGGACCGGCCATGAAGATTGGATTCCTGGGACTTGGAAATATGGGCGCGGCGATTGCGCCGAACCTGATTGCCGCCGGACACGACGTAACCGTCTGGAATCGATCTCCGGACAAGGCCGAAGCGCTGGTCGCCAAGGGCGCAACCCATGCCGCAACGCCGGCCGAAGCCAGCAAGGCCGAGGTCGTTTTCACCATGCTGGCCGACGATGCGGCCGTTGAAGGCGTCGCTGATGCCATCTTAGGCAATCTGGAAAACGGCGGCATCCATATCTCGCTGAGCACGATCAGCATCGCCCTGGCGGAAAGGCTGACCGAAGCGCATGCCGCAAAAGGCCAGTCGTTTGTTTCCGCGCCGGTGTTCGGCCGGCCGGCTGCCGCGGCCGAGGCCAAACTGTTTATCGCGGCCGCCGGTGCGCCCGAGGCCATGAACCGCGCCATGCCATTGCTCAACGCGATCGGCCAGAAGGTCGAGCGCTTCGGCGACACGCCGTCCGCCGCCAATCTGGTCAAGCTAGCCGGGAATTTCCTGATTATCTCGGTGACCGAGTCGCTCGGCGAAGCCATGGCGCTGGTGGCCAAGGGCGGCGCGGACAACGCGAAGTTCCTCGACTTCCTGACCTCGACCCTGTTCGGCTCGCTGATCTACAAGAACTACGGCGCGCTGATCGCCTCGCAGACCTTCGAGCCGGCTGGCTTTGCCGCCGCGCTGGGCGCCAAGGACATGCGCCTGGTCGGCGCGGCGGCCGATGGCCTGGCGGTGCCGATGCCATTGGCCGACCTGCTGCGTGAGCGGCTGGGACGGCTGGTGGCCGAAGGCAATGGTCACCTCGACCTGACGGCGCTGTCGGCGCTGGCGTTCAAGGACGCCGGGCTGAAATGAGCCTGCGTGACCTTGCCGCCCAAAAGGGGGCGCTGATCATGGGCGTGGTCAATGTCACGCCCGACAGCTTCTCCGATGGCGGCAGGTGGTTCGGTTTTCAGGCCGCGCTCGACCACGCCCGGCAACTGATCAGGGATGGCGCCGATGTGCTCGACATTGGCGGGGAATCGACCCGTCCCGGTGCGCAGCCCGTGACCTTGAGCGAAGAGATCGATCGCGTCGTCCCGCTGATCCAGGTCGTGGCCAATGAGTGGGACGGGCCGATCAGCATCGATTCCCTGAAACCCGAAGTGGCGGAAGAGGCTTTCAAGGCAGGGGCTCGCGTATGGAATGACGTCACTGCACTTACACATAATTCCGAATCTCTGGAAATAGCGGCGCGCCTGGGCGGCGATCTCATCCTGATGCATATGCGCGGCGAGCCGCGCACTATGCAGTCCAATCCGTGGTACGAAGACGTGGTCGCGGAGGTCGAATCCTACCTGCTGGAACGCGCCGAAGTCGCGATCCGCGCCGGCGTAGCGCGCGATCGCATCTGGATCGATCCAGGAATCGGTTTCGGCAAGACGCTCGATCACAATCTTGCGCTGATCGCCGCCACGAAGCGGCTGGCCGGCCACGGCTTCCCGTTGCTGATGGCGGCGTCGCGCAAACGCTTTATCGCGGCGCTGGAGGAGCGGGAAGGCGCCTTGCCTTCGGACGCCGAAAACCGTCTGGGGGCGACGATTGCGGTGCATCTTCACGCCGTCGCCAATGGCGCCCGGATGGTCCGTGTGCACGACGTCGCCGAGATGAAACAGGCGCTGAGGGCGTGGCAGGCCGTGGGCTAATTCTGCTGATAGATATCAAACGCGCCGAGAAAGTCCGGGTTGTGGACCACTGTGCCACACGACAATTGGTAGCGGCCGCGATCGATCAGGTTGAAGGCCGCCGGCACCAGTGGCAGGAACAGTTCCTCGCCTGACTTCTTGCCGACCAGTGACAGCACGAAGCCTTCCGAGCGATTGGCGCGGATCAGACGGCCAGCCAGGATTTCGAACGACAGCATCTGGTCATTGGCGTCGATCTGGTTCAGACGCACCAGGATCAGCGTCCCGCGCATCGCTCGCAGAATAGGGTGGTTTGTTTCAGCGAAGGCTTCCGGAACCAGTTCGTTCCACCGGCTGTGGGGATCGGGTGTCTTGCTCATGCAGCGGCGTCCCCGCCGACAAAGGTGAAGCGCGGCACCGTGCCTTCGCCGGTCTCAACCGTTTCGGTAAACATGCCAAGCGGACGCACCCACAGCCGCGCCGAGCCTTCTTTCTGGTCAACAGGCGCGTACAGGACCAGGACCTCTTCGCTTTCGGAATGGGTCACCGTGCCGAAGACTTCATACAACTTGTTCTTATAGTGCCGGTACAGGCCGCGCGGGATGGCGCTTTGGTAAAATGAGGTTGCCAGCGCCATGGCTGCCTCCTAAATGGACGGGAGGGGAGTCGGCGCCACTATGCGCCGATTTGGGCAGCCGTGACAACGTCCCCTTGAGGATCTTCATGCACAGAGTACTGATTATCGCCGGCTCGGACTCGGGCGGCGGCGCGGGCATCCAGGCGGACATCAAGACTGTCACTATGCTGGGCGGCTATGCGATGACGGCGATCACGGCGCTGACGGTGCAGAACACGCGGGGCGTTACGGATGTCATGGGGGTGCCACCATCCTTCATCACGGCCCAGGCGCAGGCCTGCCTCGGCGATATCGGTGCTGACGCCATCAAGACGGGGATGCTGGCCGATATCGCGACCATGGAAGCGGTGGCCGAGGTTCTGCTGGCCAGCAGCGCTTTCAAGGTCGTGGACCCCGTCATGGTCGCCAAGGGCGGCCACGCCCTGATGCGGGAAGATGCCGTCGATGCGCTCAAGGCGCTGATGCTGCCGCACGCCGATCTGTTGACGCCCAATACGCCGGAAGCCGCGGCGCTAACGGGCACGGATGTCGCTGATGAAGACGGCATGCGCCGCGCCGGCGAAATGATCCTGCGAATGGGCGCCAAGGCTGTTCTGATCAAGGGCGGGCACCTGCGGGGGCCGGAGGTCATCGACATTCTGTTCACCCAAAACGAAGAACATCGATTCGCCTCGCAGCGGATCGACACCGCTCATACTCACGGTACGGGCTGCACCCTGGCCAGCGCCTGCGCGACGCTGAACCAGCAGGGCCGGACGCTGACGGAAACGATTGAGATGGCGCGGGATTACCTTTACGGCGCCATCGTCATGGCGCCGCATCTTGGCGAGGGGCACGGGCCGTTAAGGCACAACTGGTTGCTGTAAGGCTGTTCCCCAAAGAGCAAAAGCGCGGAACTGGGGTTCCGCGCCTTGCTTAAGATAGACAGGAGAGACCGTTAGCCGCGACGGTTATCGCGGTCATGGCGCTCATAGCGAACTTCGGCCGACAGCTTGTCAAGGCGGGCGTTCAGCGTCGCCTTTTCGCGACGGTCGAGGCCGCGGCCCGTCCGCATGTAGTCGCGCTTCAGGTCATTGATGCCATCGAGACGCGTGGTCAGGCGCGTGGCTTCACGGATGCTGATACGATTGAAGCGACGGCCATCCGAAATACGATCGTGGATACTGTCGATACGGTTTTCGATCTGCCGGTCACTGCGGTGGTCGTAGGTGTGGCGGGGCTGCGCGGTGGCCGACATGCCGGTCAGAGTGGCGCCGACGGCAGCGACGGCGATCAGCGACTTGAAAGTGGTCTTCGTAAACATGGTCTTTCTCCTTAGGTTCAGGTTTCGCTGTCATCAGCGATGATGACAGTTAAACACAGGTCCCCTGAGCCGATCCTGAGCCCCACGTTCATGTTCAGATCATGGACAGGGCAACATTGCGGCAGAGATATTTCATCACGGAAAGCCATAAGAAAACAATTGTTTGGCAAACGGTAGAATGCTGGTGTGCATAAGAAAAGACGCGGCCCTTGCGGACCGCGCCCTTCGTTGTTCAATTGTGGAACTATTACCAGCGGCGGTTGTCGTGGTCGTTACGCTCATAGCGAACCTCACGCGACAAGCGGTCAAGACGGTCGCTCAGCACAGCCACTTCACGAGGCGACAGGCCTCGGCCGGTTCGCTCGGCGCGCTTGCGCTCATAGGAGATGCTGTCGAGGCGGCTAAACAGGCGCTGGGCTTCGCGGCGGCTGATGTCGCCAGTGCGGCGGCCCATGCGGATGCGATCGTAGAGATTTTCGATCCGCCTATCGAGGCGGTGTTCAGCCCGGTCGTCGCGGCCATTGCGGTCCCAGCGGTCGTAGTCGACGCGGACAACGGCGGCGCCACGGGTATCGGCGATAGCCATGGCGGGAGCCGCAATACCAGTCGCGGCGGCGGTCAGGGCGGCAAGCGCAATCAGGGTCTTTTTCATGGTCGGTCTCCTTTGTCAGTCCCGGTCATCGGGGAGATGGGGTTCGCTGGTCTCTCAGCGATGAAGCTATTTAATCACCCGGCACCTGAGCCCAACCTGAACGGCGCGGTTCATTTTCGGTTCATTTCAACGTCGAATTTTTCGTCGACTGTTAAGGCGAAGCCATCATTTGCCGCACGAAAAATGCCTTGCCGCCTGGGCTCTCGTGGCGCATAGGGCAGGGGATTTTGTACCTACGGAGGCCGTCACATGCCGCATCCCGCCAGCCCGTCCAGTTCCAAGCCGCCGCGCGCGCCGGAGCGTCCGTGGTTTTC
>CBFGPQ010000090.1:0-14313 GCA_965650705.1 uncultured Asticcacaulis sp.
TCAAGACGTGGTACATGGTCATCAAGTCGCGGCCCTGCTTCCGGCCGCTGCTGAATGACAAGATGCCGGGTGTGCCGGCCTCGGCGCATTACCGGGAGCTGGATTTTTAGAATGACGCAGGCCCGGACATGACGGACTCGCCCTCCCCAGCCTCGCCGGCAGGCAATATGGGGAGGGGGGACCGCCGTCAGGCGGTGGGCGGGGCTTCCGCTGGTCAGGCCCCCTCCACCACTTCGTGGTCCCCCTCCCCCGCTACCGCAGGGGAGGAGAGGAGTCTGGCTGATGCTATTCGCCATGAGGCCTCGGCGCTCGGCTTTTCGGCTGCGCGCTTTGCTGCCTTGCCTGAGGTATGGGACGCGGCCGACCGGCTGACCGCATTTATAGAAGCGGGTTTCCACGGCGAGATGCAATGGATGGAGGAGACGCATGAGCGCCGCCGTCATCCGCGCAATATGTGGAGCGATGCCAAAGGCGCGCTGGTCCTGGCCTATAACTATGGCCCCGACAGCGACCCGCGTGAAGGGCTGGCGCGGCCTGAGACCGCGAACCTGAGCGTCTATGCGCGCGGTGACGATTACCACGAGCTGATCAAGAAGAAGCTGAAAGCCCTGGCGACTTGGATCGTGGCGCAGACGGGCTGCGAGCTGAAGGTCTTTGTCGATACGGCGCCCTTGATGGAAAAACCACTAGCGCAATTGGCAGGCTTGGGCTGGCAGGGCAAGCATACCAACCTGGTGTCGCGCGAGCTGGGCTCGTGGTTCTTTTTAGGGGTTATCCTGTTTGACCGGGTACTTGGCGACGACGGCGCGGAGCGCGACCACTGCGGCTCGTGTCAGGCGTGTCTCAATGCCTGTCCTACCGACGCCTTTGTCGGGCCCTATCAGCTCGATGCGCGCAAGTGCCTGTCCTATCTGACGATCGAACTGCGCGGCCCGTGGCCCGAGCCTTTCCGCCACCAGATGGGTAACCGCATCTATGGCTGCGATGATTGCCTGGCAGCTTGTCCTTGGAACAAGTTTGCCAGTGCCGCGCAGGATCTGAAGCTTCAGGCCCGTGAGGGGTTTACCGACCTCAAACTGACGGAACTGACCCGGCTAAGTGATGCTGAGTTTCGCGTTCTGTTCAGCAAATCGGCGATCAAGCGGATCGGTCGGGAATCCTTCCTGAGGAATGTGAATTACGCGCTTGGTAATGCCGGTAAAACTTCGCAAGATCCGGAAATCGAAGTGGCTCTACTGCGAGGTTTGGCCGATGAAAGTGCTGTGGTGCGCGGGTCTGCGGTGTGGGGACTGAAGCAGGTGTTATCGGAAGAGGCTTTCGCGGAGTTGCGTCGGCAGTGCCTGGCGGATGAGACCCATTCAGATATTCGAGCGGAATGGGGAGGCGACTATGTTTGCTGATTCGATGGTGGCCCCTCAGCCTCGCCGGCAGGCACCCAACCCTCTCCCCGCAAGCAGGGAGAGGGGGTTACAGTGCGGCCAAGGTCCAGCATTAATCCCCTCTACCCGTTTACGGGGAGAGGGCTAGGGTGAGGGGCATGCCGTCAGAGACACGAACACCGACCGTTAGTCTGATCATCCTGAGCTATAACAGCGGCGTCTATATCGAGCGCTGCCTCGACGCCGCGACAGTTCTGGGCGCCGACGAGGTCATTCTTGCCGACAACGGCTCGAATGATATGGACCTCGACGCGTTGCGGACGAGATACCCAACGGTCAAGATCATCGACAACGGCGGCAATCTCGGCTTTGCCGAAGGCAATAACCGCGCCGCGGCTCAGGCAACCGGCGACTGGCTGGGTTTTATCAATCCCGATGCCTTTGCCGAGCCCGGCTGGCTTGAGGCCATGCGTGTGGCGATCCAGAACCACCCCGACACCGCTATGTTCACGGCTTTACAGATAGAGGACAATAACCCGTCGCGGCTCGATGGGCTTGGCGATAGCCTGACCTTTTTCGGCTTTCCCTATCGTTCAGGTTTTGGCCAGACCCTGCCGGCGCAGGTGGACGCGCGCGAGACCTTTTCCCCGTGCGGCGCGGCCTTTGTCATCCGCGCCGATCTTTACCGAGAACTTGGCGGCTTTGACGAGCGCTTCTTCTGTTATTGCGAAGACGCCGACCTCGGTTTTCGCGCCCGGCTGCTTGGGCACGCCTGCCGCCTGGTGCCCGAAGCGCGCATTCGCCACATCGGATCGGCGGCCTCAGGCGTGCGTTCCGACTTCGCGCTCTATCATGGCTATCGTAATCGTATCTGGCTCTATGCCAAGAACATGCCACTCGGCCTGCTCATCCTGACCCTGCCGGTTCATGCCGTGGTCACATGCCTGGGGGCTGTCAAGGACACGCTGAAAGGCAAGGGTGGCTTGGTATGGAAGGCGATTGGCGACGCCTTTGCCGGCATGGGACCAATTCTTCGCGACCGCAAAAAAATTCAGGCGTCACGACGAATCGGCGCTTTACGGCTGGCGAAAGTTTTGACATGGAACCCCTTGACGATTGCCCGGCGTGGCTAGTGATCGGGCGTTTTGAAAATTATTAGGAGCTGCCATGTCCAGCACTGCCCTCGATGCCCTCAAGACCCAGGCCTTTGTCGATTCCAACGCCCGCATCGTCGATCAGTTCCGCACCGACCCCGACCGCCTGTCGCGCATGAGCCTCGACATCTGCGGCCTCTATATCGATGTCTCCAAGCAGAGCTGGTCGAAGTCCGGTTTCGATCGCGCCATCGAGCTGTTCGAAAAGTCGGGCCTGGTTGAGGCCCGCGAAAAGATGTGGACCGGCAAGGCGATCAACGTCTCAGAAGGCCGCGCCGTCCTGCACGTCGCCCTGCGCGACAACGACGCCGAGAACAAGCGCCTGCGCGGCGACGAGATCGCCCACGACGTCAAGTCGGCGCGCGACGCCATGCGCGACTATGCCGGCGCCATCCGTTCGGGCACGATCACAGGCAGCACGGGCAGGCCTTTCAAGACCATCATTCACATCGGCATCGGCGGTTCCGATCTCGGCCCACGCCTCGTCTTCCAGGGCTTGATGCCGCTGAATCCGCAGATCGACATCCGTTTCGTCGCCAATGTCGACGGCTCGGAACTGGCTCTGGCCCTGGCCGGCCTCGACCCGACCGAGACCCTGGTAATCGCAGTTTCCAAGACCTTCACGACGCAGGAAACGCTCGCCAACTTCCTCGCTGCCCGCGAATGGCTGGTGAAGGGCCTTGGCGAAGAGGGCGCAAAAAAGCACCTGGCCGCGGTTTCGGCCGCACCCGACAAGACCGGCGCCTACGGCATCGCGCCCGACCGCGTCTTCGGTTTCAAGGACTGGGTCGGCGGCCGCTATTCGCTGTGGTCGGCCGTCTCGCTGTCGGTCATCATCGCGCTGGGCTATGATGTCTATGAGCGCCTGCTGGCGGGCGCGCGCCAGATGGACCAGCACTTCCTGACCGCGCCGTTTGCAAAAAACGCACCTATTCTTTTGGCGGCCGCGCAGGTTTATAACCGCATCGGCCTCGACCGCCCCAGCCGTGCGGTCATCCCCTACGTCCACCGTCTGCGCCGCCTGGCGGCCTTCCTGCAGCAGCTGGAGATGGAATCGAACGGCAAGCGCACCTCGCCGCACGGCGACCTGCTCGACATGAAGACCTGCCCGGTCGTTTTCGGTGACGAAGGCACCAATGCCCAGCACGCCTTCTTCCAGATGCTGCACCAGTCCGAGGACGTCGTGCCGCTGGAATTCATCGCCGTCCAGTCGAACCCGGAAGCCTCCGACGATATGCAGAAGAAGCTGCTGTCGAACGTCATCGCCCAGGGCGAGGCTTTCATGGTCGGCAAGTCGATGGAAACCTCGGAAGCTGAATGTCGCAGCCTTGGCTTCGACGACGCCAAGACCGCCCAGATCGCGCCGCAGAAGGTCTGCCCTGGCAACAAGCCGTCGACCCTGGTCCTGCTAGACGCCCTGACCCCAGAGACACTCGGGGCGCTTCTGGCGCTTTACGAGCACAAGACCTTCGCGGAAGGCATCGTCATGGGCCTGAACAGCTTCGACCAGTGGGGCGTGGAGTTGGGCAAGACCCTGGCCAACGCCGTTCTGAAGGACTTCGCCGCCGCTGAGCCCGCCGAGCACGATCCGTCGACCGCCGCCCTGATCAAGCGCGTGAAGGGCTGAACATTATCTAAAGTTCACTTGTAAGGCGTCTCGATCTCTCGCTACTGTTGCACCGAGAGGGAGAGACGCCATGGCAATGACGCGCCGCACGACCGCCGGGGGTCTGATCCTGGCCGCCAGCCTGTTTGGTTTTCCGCTAAGGGCCGCCGAGCCACCGTCACCGGACGCCATAGGCACCTGGTCGGGACGGCTGAATATCGGCGCTGTGTCGCTGCGTCTGCGGCTGATCATTACCGATGCCAAAACCGCTCGGGTTATCAGCCTCGATCAGGGCAATGCCGAGATTCCGGCCACCAAGGTCGAGATCAGCGGCACGGCAATCGTGCTGGAATTCAAATCGATCGGCGGCAAGTTCGAAGGCAAGCTTAAGGACCGGGACACAATTGAAGGCGTGTTCACGCAAGGTGCGCCGGTCCCGATCACCATGAAGCGCGGGGAAGACACGGGCGATGCGCCCCCGGCGGAGCCCCTGACCCAGGCGATCCTCAACAATGCCCGCCGCAATGCGCGTGCACCGGCCATGATCGCCGGCTGGCAAATGCGCGGTGGGGCGCAAGTCATCCTGTGCGACGGCGAACGCTCGGCCGAATCCACTATCCCGGTGACGGCTGGCGATCGCTGGCACTGGGGCTCGATCACCAAGTCGATGACCGCGACCGTGGCAGCGCGCCTGGTCGAAGACGGCAAGATCACATGGACGAGCACGGTCGGCGAGGCGCTGGGGACCAAGGGCAAGATTCGTGACGAATACAAATCAGTTACCCTGCTGCACCTGCTAAGCCATCGCGGCGGCCTTCAACCGAATCTCGATATAGCGGCCATGCTGCTTTATACCCGCGATCCCCTTCCCGACGCGCGCGCGGAACGTCTGCGTTATGCCTTGGCGGCGCTCGACCAGAAGCCGGCCGCGCCGATGGGCGAACAGATGATTTACAGCAACAACGGCTTCATCGTTGCTGGCGCCATGCTGGAAACCGTCACCGGCAAGCCGTGGGAAACGCTGATCCAGGCAGAACTGTTTGGGCCTCTGGGTCTGAAAACGGCCGGTTTCGGGGCGCCGGGAACCAAGGGTCAGATCGATCAGCCGCTGGGTCACAGCCTGCAAGGCGAGCGGCGCGTGCCTGCCAAGGTCGGACCGGGTGCATTGAACGACAATCCGACGGCGCTTGGGCCTGCCGGGCGCGTGCATATGTCGGTCGGCGACATGCTGACCTATCTGGCAGCGCACCGCGATCAGCCGGAAACCTTCCTGAAGGCCGAAAGCTGGGCGAAGCTGCACACACCGCCGTTTGGCGGCGACTATGCGCTGGGTTGGATCGCTAAGAGCGACGGTACGCTGTGGCACAATGGCTCAAACACCGCATGGTACGGCGAAGCGCTGTTCAACTCGAAGACGGGTATTGTGGCCGCAGCCTGTGCCAACGATGCGGCGCCACCGACGCAAATGGCTGTTGCCAAGGTTATTGCCGGTGCCGCGGCGGCAGGGCTGAAGTAACCTGCATTGACCGCGCGCGCTATCCGCCGTTTAATACCAAAAAACAGGCGAATAACGTGTCCGGACATCCTGCAAAACCTACGGTCGGCGGCGGCGCCAAGAAAGTGCTTTATGCTCTTCAAACCGCGACGCGCATCGGACTCGACAACACCGCCAAGGCGTTGACGGCGAAAAACACCTGTAAGGCGTGCGGGCTTGGCATGGGCGGTCAAAAGGGCGGAATGACCAACGAATCCGGCGATTTCCCGTCGGTGTGCAACAAGTCGATCCAGGCGCAGTCGACCGATATCCAGCCGGGCATTCCGCTTGAACTTCTGACCCATCCGCTGACCGACCTTCAGGAACTGGATGGTCACGAGCTGGAACATCTCGGACGCCTTGCCTTTCCCATCTATAAGCCTGCGGGCGCCGACCGGCTCGAAGCCATCGACTGGGACGCCGCGCTCGATCTGGCGGCGGCACGGTTCAAGGCGACGCCGCCGGATCGCAGCTTTTTCTATTCGTCCGGCCGGTCGTCGAACGAGGCGGGCTTCGTGCTGCAATTGCTGGCGCGCGTTTACGGCACCAACAATGTCAACAACTGCTCCTATTACTGCCATCAGGCGACGGGTGTCGGGCTGGGCACCACCATCGGCACCGGTACGTCTACGGTCGAGCTTGAAGATCTCGACCGCTGCGATTTCGTGATGGTCATCGGCGCCAATCCGTCGTCAAACCATCCGCGCTTCATCCATAAGCTGAAAGGCGTGCGCGACCGCGGCGGCGAGGTTGTCATCCTCAACCCCGCCAAGGAGCCGGGGCTGGTCCGCTTTGCCATCCCGAAAAGCCCGAAATCGATGTTGAAGGGCGGCGATTATATCGCTTCGGACTACCTGCAACCACGTATCGGCTCCGACCTGGCGCTGCTGAAAGGACTGGCCAAGGCCGTGCTGGAAGCCGGCGCCCAGGATGACGGCTTTATCGCCGCGCATACGTTGGAATTTGAAGCCTTCCGCGACGATATCGCAGCATTGCCGTGGCAGGAAATCGAGGCGCGAACAGGGTTGACGCAGGCCGATATCGTTCGCGTGGCGACACTTTACGCTGGGGCCAAGGAGGCCGTCATCGCCTGGGGGATGGGCATTACCCATCACCTGAATGGCAGCGACAATGTCGAATATATCGCCAACCTGGCGCTTTTGCGCGGTCAGATCGGCCGGCCGGGCGCCGGGCTTTTGCCCTTGCGCGGACATTCCAACGTCCAGGGTATCGGCACAATCGGGGTCAAGCCGGTGCTGGCCGCTGAAGTGCTGAAGCGCATGGAGGAGGCGTTTTCTATCACCCTGCCCAAGGGCGGCGGCATGGACACCATGTCGTGCATGCAGGCGGCGCACGACGGCCGGATCGACGCGGCGATGATGATGGGCGGCAATCTTTACGAGGCCAATCCTGACAGCCGGTTCGCCGGTGAAGCCTTCGCACGCATCGGCTTCAAACTCTATCTGACGACGACGCTCAATCGCGGCCACGTCAACGGCCTGGGCGATGGCGAGGTGCTGATCCTGCCGGTGACGGCGCGCGATGAGGAATGGCAGCCGACGACGCAGGAATCGATGTTCAATTTCGTCCGCCTGTCGGATGGCGGCATCCGCCGGTTGGGCACGGTGCGGCCGGAAAGCGATATCTTGTGCGATCTGGCGACGCGGATGCTCGACACGCCTATCGACTTCCAGGCTTTCAAACAGCACCGTACCATCCGCGAAGCGATTGCGCGCATCGTGCCAGGCATGGAGGACCTGGCCGATATCGATGTGGCGCGAAAGGAGTTTCACGTGCGCGGCCGGCTGCTGCACACACCGGACTTTCATACACCGTCGGGCAAGGCGCACTTCGTTGTGCGTCCATTGCCGCCGCGCAACGATGCGGAACTTCTCCTCAGCACGATCCGTTCGGAAGGCCAGTTCAACACCATCATCTATGAGCGCACTGACAGCTATCGCGGCAGGATCGGCCGCTGGAGCATCATGATGAACGCCGAGGACATGCTGGTGCGCGGGATTAGCGATGGCGATGTGGTGACGGTCGAATCCGATCATGGCGTGATGGAATATGTGAAGGTACACGCCTTCGACGTGGCGCGCGGCGGTGTTCTGGCCTACTTCCCGGAAGCCAATGTGCTGACCGGCATCGGCGTCGATCCGCGCAGCAAAACACCGGCTTTCAAGGCAACGCCGGTGCGCATTCGCTGATTACTTACCCTGGACGCCCAAGAGCTGGATGCGGAAAATCAGGGTCGAATTGGGCGGTATATCACCGGCATCGCGTTCGCCATAGGCCTGGCTGGGCGGGGTATACATGATGATCTCGTCACCGGTCTTGAGCAGCGGGATAACCTCCTGCCACGCAGGGACCAGACGGCCGAGCGGGAAGGTCGCCGGCTCGTTGCGGGCATAGGACGAGTCGAAGACATTGCCGTTCAAAAGCTTGCCTTCGTAGTTGATCGTAACCGTGTCACTGACCGTGGGCTGTGGGCCCGGCGCGGCGGCGCGCGACACGACCTTGTACATTACGCCTGAGGGCAGGACGATCATGCCGGGTTCCTTGGCGCGTTCGGCCAGGAACTTTTCACCTTCGGCCAGGTTGGCGGCGGCGATCGATGACTGGGAGGCTTCGCGCGCGGCCATTTCCTGCTCGATCTTGTCCATCGACTCGCCGCAGCCGGTGAGGGCGAGCACCGCGACGGCGGATACACATAAACGTTTGAAAGCCATGTTACTGTTGACCGATGCTGAAGAGACGGACGCGGAAGATCAGCGTCGAGTTGGGCGGAATGTCCGGGCTGAGGTCGCGTTCGCCATAGGCTTCGGACGGCGGCGTGTAGAGAATGATCTCGTCGCCGACGTGCATTTGCGGGATGGCCTGCTGCCAGGCCGGGACCAGACGGCCAAGCGGGAAGGTGGCCGGCTCATTACGGGCGTAGGACGAGTCGAAGACGCTGCCATTGATCAGCTTGCCTTCGTAATGAAGGGTCACAACGTCCTGAACGGTCGGTTGCGCGCCCGGATTTTTCGAGCGCGAAATGATGCGATACATCACGCCCGAGGGCAGCTTGACGACGCCCGGCTGCTTCTCGACCTTGGCCAGGAAATCCTGGCCGGTTTTCAGATTGTCTTCGGCCGTTTGGGCCATGGCGGCGGGCGCGGCGAGGGCCAAAGACAAACTCAATACTTTAATCCATGCGGACCGCATAACCTGTGCTCCTGAGGGCTTCTGCAATTTCAAAGGCGTGGGCGGGGCCTTGGGTTTCGACCATGATGTCGAACTCGGCGCCCTTGGCGGGCACGTCGAGTACCAAGCGGTTGTGCGCGACATCGACGATATTCCCTCCCTTGCTGGCGATGGCGGCGGCCATCAGCGACAGCATGCCGGGACGATCGTCGCCCAGGATGCGGTAGGTGACAAGCCGTTTTTCGCGGACCAGCTCGCGTTGCAGCACGCTGGCCAGCAGGCGCAGGTCGATATTGCCGCCGCAGAGCACCAGGCCGGCCTTGCGGCCATGGAAGCGGTCGGGGAAGCGCATGATAGCGGCCAGACCCGCGGCGCCGGCGCCTTCGGTGACGGTCTTTTCGATATTGATGAAAGCGGCGACGGCGCGTTCGAAATCGGCTTCGTCAATGATCAGCACGTTGTCGACCAAGGGGTTGGCGATTTCGTAGGGGATGTCACCTACGCCCTTGACGGCGATACCTTCGGCGATGGTCGATCCGCCGGTGGGCAGGCTAAGTCCATAGCGGCGGGCATGGAAGGACGGGAACATGGCGGCTTCGACGCCAATGATCTCGATCGACGGCTTGATCGTCTTGGCAGCGACCGCGATGCCGGCAATCAGCCCGCCGCCGCCGATCGGCACGACCAAGGTGTCGAGCTCGGGCGCGGCTTCGAGCATTTCGATGGCGATGGTGCCCTGGCCGATGAGAACGTCCCGGTCGTCGAACGGGTGGACATAGACGCCGCCGGTCTTTTCGCACAGGCCGATGGCGTGGGCGGAGGCCTCATCGTAGGTCTGGCCCTCGATGATGACGCGGGCGCCAAAACCCTGCGTCTTCTGCATTTTAACGAAAGGCGTGCCCTTGGGCATGACAATGGTTGCCGGGATACCGAGGCGCTTGGCATGGTAGGCCAGCCCTTGCGCGTGGTTGCCGGCTGAGGCCGCGAATACACCACGCGCACGTTCCGCGTCGCTGAGCTGCAACAGCTTGTTGAGCGCGCCGCGTTCCTTGAAGGTCGAGGTATATTGCTGGTTTTCACCCTTGAGCCAGAGGTCGATGCCCGTCGCGTCGGTAAGCCGCTGCGAAAAGGTACACGGTGTGCGGACGACGTGGCCAGCGATGCGGCTGGCGGCCGCCTGGATATCGGCAAGGGTAACGCTCATGGAGGCCTCCTTAACAGAGGTGAGGGGTCTAAAAAAGAATAAGTTATGAGGTGCAGGAGGCCGTGCCTCCTGCATATAATTTCTTTTGAAACGTATTTTCTGACTTTGTCTCTATATTTTTGCTCTTCCCAGTTTTTATCGCTTCTTTTTCGATTTTTTACGCGATTGATTGGCCATTTGTGTCTAGAAACATCGGGAATGGACTTTTGAAAGCTGCCTGCATGCCAAATTCCGCTAAAAATTTCGCCTCAGCTGCTTCGCATGGCTTTGTGCGTATCGCCTGCGTGACGCCGAAGGTGCATATCGCCGATCCGGCGGCCAATCTGGCGGAACATCTCGATCTGGCGCGGCGTAGTGAAGCCGCCGGCGCGGATTTGGTTGTGTTTCCGGAGCTGAGCCTGACGGGCTATACGCTCGACGACCTGTTTATGCAGGAGCTGGTGATCGATGCTGCCAAAAAGGCGCTCGACGAACTGATCCGGGAATCCACCCATATCCGTACAGTTATGGTGGTCGGCGCGCCACTGCGGATTCTGGAAGCCGTTTACAACTGCGCCATCGTCATCCACCGCGGCCGGGCACTGGGCGTGGTGCCGAAGTCCTTCCTGCCCAACTATCGCGAGTTTTACGAGAAGCGCTGGTTCGCGACGGCGTTCGACCTGAAGACCGGCTTTGTTACCCTGAACCAGCAGGCGACGGCGGTCGGCGTCGACCTCGTCTTCCAGGCGACGGGCTTTGAAGCTTTCCGGTTCGGCGTCGAAATCTGCGAGGACATGTGGGCGCCGGTGACGCCATCGACGCGGTTGGCGCTGTCGGGCGCGCACCTGATCGCCAACCTGTCGGCCTCGCCTGTGACAGTCGGCAAGTCGCGGACGCGCAAGCGCATCTGCGCGGCGATTTCGGAGCGGCTGATGTGCGCCTACGCGTTTACGGCGGCAGGGCCAGGTGAGTCGACGACGGACCTGGCCTGGGATGGCCAGTCGCTGATCTATGAGATGGGGGATTTGCTGGCCGAGGGCGAGCGCTTTCACTCCGGTACGCTGACGCTGGCCGATGTCGATGTCGAACGGATTGCTTCCGAGCGCTTGAGGACGGGGACCTTCAATGACGCGCGCAAGGGGCAGGATGTCGTGCCGCATCCGCTTTTGTTTGCCTGCGAGCCGCATGGCCTGACGGATTTCCATCGCAAGGTGCCACGTTTCCCGTTCGTGCCGGTTGAAGCCGACCGGCTGGACGAGGATTGCTACGAGGCCTTTAACATCCAGGTGCATGGCCTGATGCAGCGGCTGGAAAGCACCGGCACCAAGGACGTGGTCATCGGCATCTCGGGCGGGCTGGATTCGACCCATGCCGTGATTGTCGCCTGCAAGGCGTTTGACCGTCTGGGTATCCCGCGCGCCAATATCCACGGCTATACCATGCCGGGTTTCGGTACCACGACCGGGTCCAAGAACGACGCACTGCGGCTGATGAAAGCCCTGGGGATAAGTGCAGAGACGATCGACATCCGCCCGGCCGCCAAACGCATGCTGATGGATATCGGACACCCATTTGCGCGCGGTGAGAAGGTCTACGACGTCAATTTCGAGAACGTGCAGGCGGGGCTGCGCACCGACTTCCTCTTCCGGCTGGCCGGAGAAAAGAAGGGCTTTGTCGTCGGTACGGGCGATCTGTCCGAACTGGCGCTCGGCTGGTGCACCTATGGCGTCGGCGACCATATGAGCCATTACAATGTCAATTGCGGTGCGCCCAAGACGTTGATCCAGCACCTGATCCGTTGGGCGGCGGTCAAGGAGTTCGACCCAAAGACCGGTCGGATTCTCCAGTCGGTCCTGGACCGCGAGATTTCGCCCGAACTGATTCCGGTCGAAGGCGGTAAGCTGCAAAAGACCGAGGACAAGGTGGGCCCGTACGAACTGCAGGACTTCTCGCTCTATTACATCACCCGCTATGGCCTGCGGCCGTCCAAAGTGGCTTTTCTGGCCTGGCAGGCGTGGCGCGATGCGGCGGCGGGCGATTGGCCGGCCGATTTCCCCGCGCACAAGCGCCGCGCCTATGATTTGGCAGAAGTCAAAAAATGGCTTGAGGTCTTCGTCTGGCGCTTTTTCTCGGTGTCGCAATTCAAACGGTCGGCCGTACCCAATGGTCCAAAACTGATTTCCGGTGGCGCCCTGTCGCCGCGTGGCGACTGGCGCATGCCGTCCGACGCCAGCGCCAAGCTGTGGCTGGATGAGCTGCGCGCCAATGTACCGGACGGCGAGTAGCCGTTAAGTGATGATTTACCTCACAGTGTTATGATTTCATTAGAAAAAAGTCGGTCGTACCCGCATTTCCCTTAGCTTGACTGACTTCGACTGGACCGGTATGGCCAGGGTATGGCTGCGGTCCTACTGGGAATAACCCAGAAAAAGTGGCTATTGGGTGCGGGTGACGGTACCGTTGAAGCTGCAGGTCGCACCGTGATAGGCGCCGCAATCGCCGGCTTCGACGACGGTCAGGGTGTCACCCGACTTGCGGATGTTGATCGTGCAGGTCAGCTGCGGTTCCGGATGCAGGATCAACTGCAGCTCGTTGTCCGACAGCGCATTGCTCATCAGCCCGCCTTCCACGACGCCGAGATCCCCGGTGCAACCGTCCGGGGCGGCCTCGATCAGCGTTACCTTGTGCGAGGCATCGATACGGACGATCAGGTCGCCGGAATATTTGCCGGGCCAGGTGTCCTGAACCGGAGGTGGGGCGACGGCTGAGGGTTCGGGCGCGGCGGTATCTTCGGGTTTCGAACAGGCGGCCAGCATAAGCATTACGACGAGAGCAAAACGTTTCATGCGGCGGCCTCTTCCGGTTCGGCTTTCTTGAGATGTTGCGCCAACAGGCGCGCTTCGGCGGCGCGGCTGGAGCCGGCGCGCCAGACGACGACGATGTCGCGCCAGGCGTGGTCGGACTTCAAAGGCCGCACCGAAATTTCGTCGCTGCGCGCCAGGCCGGCCTCGACCGCCATGGCGGGCAGCAGCGACACGCCGAGACCCGACCCGACCATCTGCACCAGGGTATTCAGCGAAGTCGCGGCAAATCCGCCATTCTGAGACCCTAGCGTCTCGATGCCGCCGCTGGGATTGTTCCAGGTACAGGCGGCCAGGGCATGTTCGCGCAGGCAGTGGCCGTCTTCGAGCAGGATAAGCTCTTCGTTCTTCAGGTCTTCCGGTGCGATCCGCTCTTCGTGCGCCAGCGGGTGATTAAGCGGCGTGGCTGCAACGATCTCGTCCTTGCAGATAAAGGCGCAGTCAAGCCCCTGCAGGTCATAGGGCAGGGCGATGACGGCGGCATCGAGCCCGCCCGATTTCAGGGCCGCGATCAGCCGCGCCGTCTGATCCTCGCGCAGGAATAGCCGCAACTCCGGGAAGGCGTCGCGGATCTTCAGCAGCGCCTTGGGCAGCAGGAAGGGCGCAACGGTCGGAATGACGCCCAGGCGAAAACGGCCCGTCAGGGGGCGATTGGCGCCACGCGCCGCTTCGACCAGGTCCTCGGTTCGTGCTAGAATGTCTTCGGCGCGCTTCAGCGTTTCTTCACCCACCGCTGTCAGGATGACCTGTCCGCGCGACCGGTCGACCAGCCGCGCGCCCAGAGTCTTTTCCAGTTCGGCTATGCCGGATGACAGCGCCGGTTGCGACACGAAGGCCCTTTCGGCCGCGGCCATGAAGCTCTTATGCTCGGCGAGCAGTTTTAGGTATTGCAGTTGGCGTAGGGTTGGCAGCATGGCTTGAATATAGGCCGATGCTACATAAATTCAATTTATCAATTTCGCCTGATACATCAAATTTGCTTTGGAGTCCGCATGTCGATCGATGCCCTGCAATCGCTCATCCCTGCCTATGGACAAGACCTGTCGCGCAACCTGACCGTCCTGCTGGCCGAGACGCTTTTAAGCCCGCAGCAGAAGTGGGGCACCTTTCTGGCATCGGCCTATGCGGTCGGCGTGCCGCAGGTAGTGCGGAATTTGGAGGCAGCGGCATCAGGCGTCCTGTCCCCCGAAGCGGTCAATGCCGCCAAGACCGCGTCGGCCATCATGGCGATGAACAATGTCTATTATCGCGCCCTGCACCTGATGGAGAATCGCGAATATCAGACCCTGCGTTCGGGCCTGCGCATGAACCTGCTGACCAATCCTGGCGTTGATAAACTGGACTTCGAGCTGTGGTCACTGGCCGTATCTGCCGTCAATGGCTGCGCCGTGTGCATGGACAGTCACG
>CBFGPQ010000091.1:0-14243 GCA_965650705.1 uncultured Asticcacaulis sp.
GGGGAGAGGGTAGGCGCGGGGCGGCTAGCCTGAGGGGCAATAGACCGGAGACGGCGTCTCGGAAAGCCTTTTTTGCCCCTCATCCGGCTAAGCAAGCTTAGCCACCCATCGCTGGCGAAAGCTGTACTTTCGCTGGCGCTATACCCCGCAAGCAGGGAGAAGGGAATTGATCTCAAACCAAGCTGGCCTCAAAACCAGCGCGCAGCGCGGCCTCATCGAGGTGGCGGCCGATAAACACCGCACGCGAGACGCGCTTTTCGCCCTCGCGCCATTCCTGTTGCAGTTCGCCTTCCAGAATCATGTGCACGGCCTGGAAGACCAGGCGCTTATCCTCGCCCTTGACGTTGAGGATACCCTTGGCGCGCAAGATGTCCTGGCCCTTTTCGGCCAGAAGCTTGTCCAACCACTGGGTGAACTTCATGCCGTCGACCTGACGATCGGAGCTGAGCGACACGCTCTTGATCTCTTCGTCGTGGATCGGATTGATGGTGTGGCTGCAATGCTCGTCATGGACGTGGCCGGCTTCGCCGTGCGCCGGATTGTGGTGATGATGGCCGTGGTCGTAGCCATGATGGTGATGGCCGCAGTGTTCGTCATGAACATGACCCGGCTCGCCATGCGCCGGATTGTCGTGATGATGGTGGTCATGATCATGGTCGTGATGATGATGTGCGTGGTTCTCGACCGTTTCCATCTTGGCCAGGTCGAAGCGATGCTGGTTGAGCAGGCTCTTGATCGGCACGTCCGAACGCTGGGCGCGCTGGATCGACGCCAGCGGGTTCAGTCCCTTCAGGCGGCCTTCGATCTCGTCGAGCTTTTCCGGCGTGACCAGGTCGGTCTTGTTGAGGATGATGTGATCGGCGAACGCGACCTGTTCCTTGGCTTCCTTGCCGTCCTTGAGCGCCTGTTCGAAGTGGCGCGCGTCGACCAGGGCCGTGACCGAATCGAGATACGTCTTGGCCTTGATTTCCTCGTCGACGAAGAAGGTCTGGGCCACCGGGCCGGGATCGGCCAGGCCGGTCGTCTCGACGATGATGGCGTCGAACTTGCCCTTGCGCTTCATAAGGCCGGACAGGATGCGGATCAGGTCGCCGCGCACCGTGCAGCAGACGCAGCCATTGTTCATCTCGAAGACTTCTTCGTCGGCGCCGACGATCAGGTCGTTGTCGATGCCGATTTCACCGAACTCGTTGACGATAACAGCATATTTCTGGCCGTGGTTTTCCGACAGGATGCGGTTCAACAGGGTCGTCTTGCCGGCGCCGAGATAGCCGGTGAGCACGGTGACAGGGGTCTTTTGGGAAACAGCAGCGGTATCGGCCATGTGTCTGTTACTTTGTAATAGAGAAGGGTATGGCGGTTAGTTAAGCCTTTGCCGCGCGAAATCAAGTCAAGAAAGGCAGCGTTGAACCGACTGGCCAAATTCGGCTTCTGCTTTCAAAAGAAATGCGCTACATTGCGCCGCACAATAACCTAAGTAGAGCCTGATGCCCGATACCCTGACCGTTCCCGCCGCCAAGGCCCGCCCGCAACTGCTGACCGCTGCCGAATTCGCCCGTTTGGCGGACCTGGCCTGGCGCACCGATCCGCGCAAGAGCCTGGCGAAGCAGGTCTCCGAAGCCATCGGTGTGTCGGAAAGCTCGGTCGAGCGCTGGCTGAAGGACGACGCGCACCCCGCCCCGGCCGACCGCATCGCCCAGGCGCTGAAACTCGCCAATGAGCGCATGTACGCCAATGCCGATCTCCTGATGAAAGTCGCAACCGTCCTCTCCAGCCATCCAGCGTAAGCGCGGCCAGAATTCCAGCCTGACAATAATTGACGAAATTCGGGTATCCGGCGTTGACTCTATGCGACATCTGAGTATAAGTCGCGCCCTCTCGCCCAGGGCCTAACCGGTCCGTGGGGCGGTTTTTCCATTTCTCGCGCGGACAGTTGAGCTTATCGCTCACAACGCCTGCGCCATATATGAGGCACTTGACCATGTACGCGGTCATCAAAACAGGCGGTAAGCAATACCGTGTCGCCGCCGGCGACCTGATCAAGGTCGAAAAGCTCGAAGGCGAACCCGGCGCTGCCGTGACCTTCAACGAAGTGCTGATGCTCGGCGACGTCGTCGGCGCGCCGCTGGTTGACGGCGCCGCGGTCACCGCGACCCTGATCGAAACCCGCAAGGGCGAGAAGGTCCGTATCTTCAAGAAGATCCGCCGTCAGGGCTATCGCCGCACCACGGGTCACCGCCAGTTCGAAACCGTCCTGCGCGTCACCGGCATCTCCGGCGCCGGCAAGACGTCGAACTGGGACGGCACCGTTTCGCTGACAACGAAGGCCGAACTGAACGCCCGCGCCCGTAACCTGGCGCCGCGCGGTCTGGCCGCCGCCGTCGAAGCCCCGGTCGTCGAATCGGCTCCGGTCGCCGCCGAGGAGGCTCCGGCCCCCAAGAAGAAGGCCGCGCCGAAGAAGAAGACCGAAACCAACGCTGACGAAGCGTAAGTAGAGATTTGAGGAGCTAGTCCCATGGCACACAAAAAATCTGGCGGTTCGTCGCGCAACGGCCGCGATTCAGAAGCCAAGCGCCTCGGCGTAAAGCGTTTTGGCGGTGAGAACGTTCTCGCCGGCAACATCCTGGTGCGCCAGCGCGGCACCAAGTTCTGGCCGGGCAACAATGTCGGCCTCGGCCGCGACCATACGCTCTTCGCCACAGCCACAGGCGCGGTGAAGTTCACGACGAAGCGCAACAACCGTTGTTACGTGTCGATCGTTCCGGCTGCTGAAGCCGCCGAATAAGCACTGATCAGACATTTCGGATCGTGCTTAGCCAATTAAGCCGATCCGGACCGAGATTTGAGCGGGAGTCCGGATTTACCGGGCTCCCGTTTTCGCATTTGGATTTCAGAAAAAAGACCTGAAATCAAAAAAGTGATCCCGCTCAGACACCCGACCACTCGAACTGACACAGTTCGACCCTAAATAGGCCCCATCCCCTCCGCATAAGGACCGGGTAAAAGGCCAAGGAGATGAGCAATGATCACCAGACATGACATTGACCGGCAGCCACCCATCGGTAAGCCCGAGCAGATCAGCATCGAGACCTCGCGTCTCAGCCTGACACCGCTCAACGCCGCCGACATCGACAACTTCATGGCCGTGTTCGCAGATCGCAATGCGGCTCGCATGACCCACGCCATTCCCCACCCGCTTAGCCGCGACGAAGCCGCAAGGCTTTTGACCGACATGGCGGCATCGAAGCTGACCTATTGGGCGATCCGGATCGAAGACGAGCAACTGATCGGCATCATTTCGCTGACCAAGTCGACCTGCGGCAAGGCGCCCGGCATGCACAGCTTCGGTCCGAACCTGAGCGTCTTCATCGCCCCGGCGCATCAGGGCCGCGGCTATGCGCTGGAAGCCATCGACGGGCTGTTACGCTGGGTCAAGAAGCGCAAGCTGCACCGCATTATCCACGCGGCGCACTTCGCGGATAACGAACCGTCGGCGCGCCTGTTGGTCAACGCCGACTTCCTCTATACCGGCCGCAAGACGATGGAGACGTCGCGGGCGCGTGATGGCGAACATCAGGCCCTGCACATGATCCGGATCCTGTAGCGGTTTATCTGCCCCAACCACCACGCCGTTTCACGGCGCGCCCCCCCCTCCCCTTCGCGTCTTTGCGTTGATATATCGCGCCGCTCGTGGAGAGGAACATAGTCTTATACCTCCCTGCAAGCACCTCACTTTATCAGCGAATTGAATGCGTGCGGGGAGGGGGACCGCACGAGACAATGCTTGCATTGGCGAGATGTGGTGGTGGGGGCCTTAACCCTCCTTATTCTCCCTCTGAGCACAAGGTCGTTGATCTTGTGCTCGTTTTCGTACAAGTAGGCCCCATGAAGTTCCTTGATCAGTGCAAGATTTTTATCCGTTCCGGTAACGGCGGTGGCGGCAGCGTCTCCTTCCGCAGGGAGAAGTTTATCCCAAACGGCGGCCCTGACGGCGGTGACGGCGGCAAGGGCGGAGACGTGTGGATCGAGGCGGTCGATGGCCTGAACACGCTGATCGACTATCGCTACCAGCAGCATTTCAAGGCCAGGACCGGCGAGCACGGCAAGGGCCGCCAGATGCACGGCGCCAATTCTGAGGACATCGTCCTGAAAGTGCCTGTCGGCACCGAAGTGTTCGAGGAAGACTTCGAAACCCTGATCGTTGACCTCGATGAACCCGGCAAGCGCCACCTGCTGGCCAAGGGCGGCAATGGCGGCTGGGGCAATACGCGCTTTAAGGGTCCGATCAACCAGGCCCCGACCTTCGCCCTGCCCGGCCAGGACGGCGAGGAAAAGTGGATTTGGTTGCGCCTTAAGCTGATCGCCGACGCCGGACTTCTCGGCCTGCCCAATGCCGGCAAGTCGACCTTTCTCGCGGCCTCCAGCGCCGCCAAGCCCAAGATCGCCGATTATCCCTTCACCACGCTTGTTCCCAATCTCGGCGTGATCGACTTAGGCCCCGAACAGCGCTTCGTCCTGGCCGATATCCCGGGCCTGATCGAAGGCGCGTCGGAGGGCGCGGGCCTCGGTACCAAGTTCCTGGGACACGTCGAACGCACCAAGGTGCTGATCCACCTGATCGACGGCACGCAGGATAATCCGGTCGAGGCCTACAAGATCATACGCCGTGAGCTGGAAGCCTATGCCGAGGACCTGGCCGAACGGCCGGAAATCGTCGCGATCAACAAGGTCGATTCCATCGATGCCGACACGCGCAAGTCTTTGAAGCAAAAGATCAAACGCGCCTCTGGCCAGACGCCGCACATGATTTCCGGCGTTACTGGCGAAGGCGTGCGCGAGCTGTTGTTCGCCGCACTCGAAACCATCCAGGGCAATCGTCCCGCGAATGAAGCCGATGAGGCCGAGGCATCCGTTCCTTACGACCCGTGGGACAAATGATCCGCTGATGTGGTTTGCCGGTCCTGCCCCGATGTCGCCCGCCATGGGCTCTGCCCTGCGCAGCGGGCCGCATCTGGAACGCGGCATGACGGTCGGCCTGTTCGGCGGTTCGTTCAACCCGGCCCATGAGGGTCACCGCCACGTCGCCGACACGGCACGCGCGCGGCTGGGACTGGACAAGATCATCTGGCTGGTCTCGCCGCAAAACCCGCTGAAAAACCGTCATGAGACCGCGCCACTCAACGAACGCATCGAAGAGCTCAAGCCCTTCATCGGGCCGAAGGACGTCATTTCCGACTTCGAAACCCGGATCGGCGCGACCTATACGCTCGACACCCTGCGGGCGCTGAAAACGCGCTATCCCGGCGTTCATTTCGTCTGGATCATGGGCGGCGACTCGCTGGCCAGCTTTCACCGCTGGCGCGGCTGGGTCCAGATCATGCACATGGTCCCGGTCGTCGTCGTGTCGCGTCCCGGCGCGCTGATGAAGGCGCGCCTGTCGCCAGCCGCCAAACGCTTCAAGCATTTCCGACACCCGGAACGCGCCGGCCATATCCTGCCATACCGCCAGGCGCCGGCCTGGAGCTACATCAAGGGGCCCCTGCACGGCCACTCCTCGACGGTGATCCGCGCGCAGCGCCGCCCGCCATTGAAATAATTCCGGCGACGATTCAAGACTCTAGGCATCCACAAACGCTTGCAGAACTTAAATGTGAAGCCAGAACCTTGAACGAGGGATGACCGGGAACCAAGTTTGTGATACGGTTATTGCCGATACAGTCGCAAAAGGAACCCTGACCCTGTCTCTTCAACCCGCGCATGATGCGCAAAAGCCCGTTATCGAGTCTCAATCGCTTGAGACCACCACTCTGAGCACGCTGGCCGAAGGGGAGGCCGCAGGCCAGAATTCCGACATGTCGCTGGAAACGCTGATCGTCAACCGTCTTGACGACGACAAGGCGCAGGACATCGTCTGCATCGACCTCAAAGGCAAGTCATCGGTCGCCGATACCCTGATCATCGCATCAGGGCGCTCGCACCGCCATGTCGGCGCTCTGGCCGACCACGTCCTGCGCGCCCTCAAGGAAGCCGGCTACGGCAAGGCCAAGGTCGAAGGCCTGCCGGCCTGCGACTGGGTGCTGATCGACGTCGGTGACGTCGTCGTCCACGTCTTCCGTCCGGAAGTCCGCGCCTTCTACAATATCGAAAAGATCTGGTCGCTGTCGCCTTCGGACCATAGCCTGTCCTGAGAACATTGAGGGGGGAGCTTCGTGAAACAGTTGGCAATGCTTACGGCAGGGCTGTCTCTGTGTCTGGCCGCCCCCGCCCTGTCCGCCCAGCGCCCTGTCAAGGCCATCAAGCTTCCCACCCAATGCACTACCGCGGCGTGTTACGGCACGCGCCTTGACGCCGCCACGGCATCGCTGGAAGCGACCATCGCCGAGATCAAGCTCAAGGGCAAGTTCGACCCCGATGCCACGGCCTCCACGACCTTTGATTCTGCTCACGACTTCTGGCTCAAGGAAATGAACCTGACCTGCAAAGCCGTCGAGAGTTTCTACGAGGGCGGAACTCTGGCGGCCATAGAACCTTTGCGCTGCAAGGTGGAAATGATGGAAGGCCGGACTCAGCTGCTGCGCAGCCTTTACCGGACGGTTTTGAAAAACTGATATGAAGCTGACCCTGTGCGCCGTCGGCAAGCTCGGCGCGACCACTGAAAACGCCATGGCGCGAGATTACTTGAGCCGGGCCACCCAGACAGGCCGATCATTGGGCCTGGGCCCCGCCGACCTGATCGAGGTCGAGGCGAAGAAGGCGAAAAACCTCACCTCCGCGCAGTTGAAGACCACCGAAGCCGAAGCCATTCGCGCCGCCCTGGCCGACGGCGGCATACTGATTGCCTGCGACGAACGCGGCGAGCAGCTGACTTCGCGTGTCATCGCACAACGCGTTGAAAAATATAAGGATCGCGGCGAGCGTCGCATCACTTTCCTGATCGGCGGCGCCGACGGGCTCGATCCGGATCTGCGCAACTCAGCGGCCTTTTCGCTGGCCTTTGGGCCTCAGACCTGGCCGCATGCCCTGGTGCGCGTCATGCTGGCCGAGCAGATGTACCGCGCCGTGACCATACTGGCCGGCCTGCCGTATCACAGGGATTGATTAGCGGGCCTGAAGCTCTTCGACGGGCGCAAGCAGGCGCAGCAGGACCTGGTCGCGCCTTTGCTCGGCCGACGCCAAAGGCGTGACGCCATAATGGTCCTCGGCGGCTACCGAGGCGCCGCGCGCCAGCAGGAGCGATACGACCTCGTATTTCCGGCAGCGCGCCGCCACAAGTAGCGGCGTCTCGCCGTCGATATTGCGCGCTTCGATGTCCGCGCCCTTGTCGAGCAGGACCTTGACGCCGTGCAAGAAGCCTTCCTGGGCAGCCGTATGCAGTGGCTGGTCCTGATCGGGGAAGGACGGCTGGTCGACGCTGGCGCCTGCCTTGATGAGCAGATCAGTCATGTCGTTGTCTTCGAACGTTACGGCCTGGCGCAGGGCCGCGCCCTCTTCGGCGCTGACATCGGCGTGGCGCGCCACAAACACCGCCGCGATCGGAATATTGCCGCTGGCGGCTGCCGCCACCAGCGGCGTGAAGCCGCGATTGTCGTGCTGCATCAGGTCGGCGCCCGCCTGGATCAGGGCGTCGGCGATGCGCAGATGCGCCGGCGTCATGTCGAGGCTGGCATACTCAGCCAGGATATGGAGACCGCTGAAGCCCAGGGCATTGATCGCCAACGGATCTGCGCCATTTTCGAGCAGCAGGCGGACGATGCCGTCGTATCCGCCGCTGACAGCCAGGTGCAGCGGCGTATCATCGTTGCTGTCGGTTACGGACAGGTCTGCGCCGGCCATGACCAGCAGGGCCGCCAAATCGCCCGCCCCCGCTTCGCAGGCGTGGTGCAGGGCCGAACGGCCGGCAGCATCGGTCAGGTTGACATCGACTCCCGCCGCGACCAGCGCGCGCGCATCGCGCAACGCCCATTCGCCGGCGGCTGGATCGCAGTCCTCGTCCTTGGTGACGCTGGCAGCGCGCATCAGGGGCGTCTCGCCGGCATGGGTGCGGACATTGGCGTCTACCCCCTGGCTCAGGAACCAGCTGAGCACGCGCTCATCGGGCGTGGCAATCGCCAGATGCAGGGGGGAAGTGCCGTCATAGGCGTTGCAGGTGGCGGGATCGGCGCCGGAGGCTTCAAGCGTTTGCAGCACGCCGAGATCGGCGAACGGCCCGCTCAGGGCCGCGTGAAAGACCGGTGCCGGATCGCCCGGCTCGTAGGCCAGGGACACACCCAGTCCCAGCGCGGAGCGCAGCATCGGCAGGTGGGATTTGGCTAGGGCGCGAAACAGCGCCTGACGCAGGCTGTCCATGGGTGTCAGAATCGGCGGTTACTTAAGGACCGGAGAGAACGCCGAAATCGTTCACGACGCAAGGCAAACTTACCGTGAAAGTCAACTCGCGTTTATTGAAGGTTAATGCGGCGTACAATAAGTTCCTAACCATGAAGCGCACCTCCGTCCTGTTCCTGACCGTTACCTGCCTGTTCCTGCTGGGAACGGTTGCGCAGGGCGACGCCCAGCAGCGGACGCGCGCCCTGACGGCGCAGGAACAGGAAGAACTGGAAAGGCTGTCGGCCGAGGTCCGCGCCAATACGCGCAAACGCGATGCCACGCGCCAGACCGCCCGCCAGATCGGCCGCGAGATCGAGGACCTGCGGCAGCGCATTATCGACATTTCCCGCCGCCAGGGCGCTTCCGAGACGCGTTCGGCGGTCTTCCGCGCCCGGCTGGAGACACTGAACCTCCAGGAAGCCGACATCACGCGCAAGCTGACAGCCATGCGCGCCAAGGAAGCGCGTCTGCTGTCGGCGCTGCAGATCTATACGCGCAACCCGCCGCCAGCCATCTTCATCTCGACCCGCCGCGCCAACGACGCGGTTGTCGCCGCCATCATCATGCGCGAGATCACGCCGGAACTGCAAAAGCGCACCCAGGCCCTGGCCGCCCAGAATGCCGAGCTGGTCCGCCTGCGCCGACAGGCGGCTTTGCAGAACGAATCATTGTTCGTCGCTGAAAGCGACGTGTCGCGCCAGCGGTCCGAAATCGAAGCCCTGATCAGCCAGAAGCTGGCACTGGAAGACCAGTTACTGAGCCAGGCCGACAAGCTTGAGGCGCGCGCCGAAGAGCTAAAGACGCAGGAAAACCGCATGCGCGGCGAACTTCCGCTGCGCGGGCTGTTGGGGATAGGGCAAAAGGCTCCGAACCAGCTGCAACAACCGGTCGTCGGCGAAAAGGTCTCAGACTTCGGTCAGGTTTTGGGGGGCCAAATTGAAGGCGGCCGCCCCGAACGCGGCGTGCGTTTCTCGGTCCAGCCGGGCGCGCAGGTGACAGCCCCCATCGAAGGCGAGGTCGAATTCGCCGGCCCGGTCGAATCCTACGGCCAGGTGGTGATTCTTAACGCGGGCAACAATTATCACGTCGTCCTGACCGGCATTGGCCGCGTCTTCGTCGACAAAGGCCAGACGCTGCGGCGCCATGAACCGATCGGCCGCATGCCGAACCTTTCAGAACGGAAAGTCACCCTCTATATGGAACTGAGGCAAGGGGAAACGCCGGTCAATCCTCAGACGCCGCTGCAAGTGTCTTCGCGCTGACACTTGCGGAGAATTTATTCACAGCCGCACCGGCCCCGTTTACGCCACACTCACACTCTTATATGAGACATTAAGTTGAGTACCCCGTCCCCTGAGGATCGCATGAAGAATTACGTTCTGGGTGGCGTCGCCGCCCTGGCTCTCAGCATCGGCGCCGTGGCTTATGCCAACCAGCCGGTCTTTTCGCCCCGTTCCGACACCTATCGGCAGCTTGAGCTGTTCGGCAATGTGATGGCCATCGTCCAGCAGGACTACGTCGTCAAGACCGACAGCAAGAAGCTCATCCAGTCGGCGCTGGAAGGCATGCTGGCCAGCCTCGATCCCCACTCCAACTACCTGTCGGACGAGGACTACAAAGAGCTGCAGGAAAAGACGCGCGGCAATTACGGCGGCATCGGCCTGGAAGTCCAGAGCGAGGACGGCGCGGTCAAGATCGTGACCCCGATCGACGAAACCCCGGCTCAGAAAGCCGGCCTCCAGTCGGGCGATTATATCACCGCCATCAATGGCACCAGCATCTTGGGCATGCGCCTTAACGACGCTGTCTCGAAGATGAAGGGCGACCCCGACACGAAGGTGACTCTGACTGTGGTTCGCGCCGGCAAGGACGAGCCGTTCGACGTCAGCCTGACGCGCGAAATCATCAAGGTCCGCTCGGTCCGCACCCGCATGGAAGGCAATTTCGGCTATCTGCGCATCGCCAGCTTCTCGGAAACGACGGCCAACGACACGCGCGACGCCCTGGCCAAGCTGATGGCCGAGAACAAGAACATGAAGGGCCTGGTCCTCGACCTGCGCAACAATCCGGGTGGCCTGCTCGATCAATCGGTTGGCGTGGCCGACCTGTTCATCGACGGCGGCGAAATCGTGTCCCAGCGTGGCCGCGATCCCAAGGACATCATCCGCTACCAGGCCAAGAAGGGCGACATGCTCAAGGGCATGCCGATGGTCGTCCTGACCAATCCGGGCTCGGCCTCGGCGGCGGAAATCGTCGCCGGTGCGCTTCAGGACCATCACCGCGCTGCGATCGTCGGCCTGACAACCTTCGGCAAGGGTTCGGTCCAAAGCGTCATTCCGCTGGGTGAAAACCGCGCTGTCAAGCTGACGACCGCCCGCTACTATACGCCTTCGGGCCGCTCGATCCAGAAGACCGGCATCGAACCCGACCTGGAAGTCGCCGCCTCCAAGGAGCAGGCCAAGTACATCGCCACCGCCGCCATGCAGTATTCGGAAGCGGCCTATTCTAACGCGCTCGACTCCGACGAAGGCAAGGCCCGCCGCGCGTCTCACAATGTCCAGGAAGTGCCGCCGGACAGCTTCGACACCAAGACCGGCGATTTCATCCTGACGCGCGGACTCGACGTGCTGGGCTATGGCGGTGACGTCAAGATCGCCGCGGCGCACCCGCGCGGCCAGGCACTGGCCGACGCCGACCTGGTCGACAAGCCGGGCAAGCGCTTCGAGAACCTGACCAAGGCTGGCGCCACGGGTGAGGCCAAGAAGGCCGAGTCGTCGAGTTCTTCCTCAAGCACCTCGAAGAACTGATAGAACAGATTTATCTTAAAGACGCGGTCTCCACAGGCCGCGTCTTTTCCATTCGTTAGTCTTTGTTAACCGAAATCCGGCACATTGCGGTTGAGGAATCCCGTCATGTTCGCCAAGCCCAAACTTCCGTCATTCCCCACCGCCACCACGTTCAAATCGGCCGCGAAGTTCGACCCGCGCGCTACTCTGGATGCAACGGTTGAGCTGTTCAAGAAGCCCTATGTCGCCCCCCTGACGGCGCTCGGCGCATTCGCTCTGTGCCTGGTCGCCTTCCTGACCCTGGCCGGTGATCCCGACGCCGCCTCGCCGTCGGTGCGCATCAAGCTCGACCGCGAAAAGGCGACTTCGGCGCACGTCAACACCTACAATGCCGAGCAAGAACAGACCTTTACGCTCGACGCCATGGGCATGTTCCCGGAAGCCGGCGCCGACGCCTTTGCCAACGGCTATGCGACGCCGGCCGATGGCCAGGCAGTGATCACCTTGCCCGGCGATCTGGCCGAAAAGGCAATCAAGGCGCCCAAGCCCGGCGTCACGCCGCTGCCGCAAACGCCGATTGCCGGCCTGTCACAACAGAGTCCTGGCGGCCCGATGCCGATCATCGCTTCGAACGGCATGACCGTATCATCCGCCTATGCGCGCCCGTTCAAAAGCGATGGCCGGCCTATGGTGGCGCTGATCGTCGGCGGCCTGGGTCTTAATCCCACGACGACGCGCGAAGCCATCGAGAGCCTGCCGCCGCAGGTTACCCTGTCCTTCGTGCCCTACACACCCGGCCTGCAGGGCTGGATCGACCTGGCGCGCGCCAATGGCCACGAGGTCATCGTCGAAGTGCCGATGCAGCCGACCAACTATCCCGACAATGATACAGGCCCGCAGACCCTGATGGCCAATAGCCGCATGGAAGACCTGATGGCGCGCATGAACTGGGTGATGAGCCGCGCCAGCGGTTATTTCGCCCTGTCGAACTACCAGGGCGGCGCCTTCTTCAAGGACAAGGCGGCGCTTGGGACCTTCATGCAGAACCTGGAAGCGCGCGGCATAGGCTTTATCGATGATGGTCAGTTGCGCGGCACAGGCGGCGCCTGGGGCAGGGCCTCGGCCGACCGCGTCGTCGACAGCCAGATCAACGCCACGGCCATCAGCGCCCAGCTCATGGGCCTGGAACAGCAGGCCAAGTCTCGGGGGGCCGCGCTCGGCACCGGCTTCGCCTATCCGGTGACCCTGGCGGTGGCTTTGAAGTGGACGCAGGAGCTCGACGGCCGCGGCCTGCAACTGGCGCCAGCCTCGGCCCTGCTCAAGCACTGATGCATGTCTGAAGCACCCAAAAATTACCGCCCCAATGTCGGCATCATCGTCTTCAATGACGAGGGCAAGGTGTGGCTGGGCCACCGCTACGGCATGACCGGCGACCATAGCTGGCAGTTTCCGCAAGGCGGGGTGGATGAAGGCGAAGACCTCGAAGCCGCGGCGTTGCGCGAGCTTTATGAAGAAACCGGCATTCGCTCGGTCGAGATCGCGGCGCGGACGGTGGACTGGATCTATTACGACTTCCCGCCCGAAGTGCTGGCGCAGGGCCGCATCGGCCGCAACTTCGTCGGCCAGAAGCAGGTGTGGTACGCCATGCGCTTTACCGGCGACGATGGCGAGATCGACCTGACCGCCCACCACGAGCAGGAATTTTCGCGCTGGGAATGGTGCGCGCTCGATACCGTCATCGATCGTGTCGTTCACTTCAAGCGCGACAGCTACCGCCAGGTGATCGCGGAGTTTTCCGGCGTCATCGTCAATGGGTAACGGTGTTGTGTCCGCTTAGCGGACACTGCTGACTTTTCCTGACATGTCGTGGCCGATAGGTGTGGGCGCCCACCTCACCCAAGGAGCTACACATGTATATCGATGGATTTGTCGCGGCCGTGCCTGCGGCCAATAAGGACGCCTATATCGAAATGTCGAAGGGGTACAACGCGTACTGCAAGAAGCTTGGTGCGTTGAAGACGGTCGATTGCTGGGGCGACGATGTTCCGGACGGCAAGCTGACCTCCTTTCCGATGGCCGTGAAGCTGGAAGAAGGCGAAGTCGTCTGCTTTTCCTGGATCGAATGGCCGGACAAGGCGACACGTGACGCTGCGACCAAAGAGATGATGAACGATCCGGAGATGGCGAAGATGGAAATGCCGTTCGACGGCAAGCGCATGATCTATGGTGGCTTTGTGCCGCTCAGTTAAGACTTAGGGGTTTGGGGTCCGTGACCCCAAGTCTTCCTGATCCAATAAGAAAGCCTCGCCCTACATAGGGGCGAGGCTTTCTTATTGGAATAGAAAAGGTTTGTGGGGGCGCAGCGCCCACCCCCCGTAAGTTTTAGTGCACGCTTTCGAGGTACTCGCTGGCATGCTCCGCCAGGATCGTCATGCCTTCGGCGTTCACGTCGGCAAAGCCGCCGCGCACCTGGAAGACACGCGTCGTCCCATCGTTCATGACAATGACCTCGCCTTCGGCCAGGATGGTCATGAACGGCGCGTGGCGCGCCAGAACGCCGAACTGGCCTTCAACGCCCGGTGCGACGACCTGATCGACGTCGCCCGAGAACAGCTCGGCTTCGGGGGTCACCAGCGAGACGTGGAGCTTCTCAGCCATGATTACTTGCCTTCCCCGGCCAGGCGCTCGGCCTTGGCGATGGCGTCCTCGATGGTGCCGACCATGTAGAAGGCGGCTTCCGGCAGGTGATCGTAGTCACCATTGGCGATGCCCTTGAAGCCCTTGATCGTGTCTTCAATCGACATCAGGACCCCTGGCGTACCGGTGAAGATTTCGGCGACGTGGAAGGGCTGGGACATGAAGCGCTGGATCTTACGGGCGCGGGCGACCGTCAACTTGTCTTCTTCCGACAGTTCGTCCATGCCCAGGATGGCGATGATGTCCTTCAGGGCCTTGTACTGCTGCAGGATTTCCTGCGTGCGGCGGGCAACTTGATAGTGCTCTTCACCGATGACCAGCGGGTCCATGATCCGGCTGGTCGAGTCCAGCGGGTCCACGGCCGGGAAGATGGCCTGGGCGGCGATGTCGCGG
>CBFGPQ010000092.1:0-14232 GCA_965650705.1 uncultured Asticcacaulis sp.
AAGCATGTCCTGTGCGAGAAGCCGATGAGCCTGAACGCCGCCGAGATCGACCAACTGAAAGAGGTCGAAGGCAAGGTCCACATCATGGAGGCCTTCATGGTGCGCCATTCCCTGCAGTGGAATGCGGCGCGCAAACAGGTGCGGAACGGGGCATTGGGCGGCGCCCCTCTCATGATCCAGTCCTTCTTCAGCTACAACAACCAGGACCCTGCCAATATCCGCAACAAGGTCGAATGGGGCGGCGGCGGGCTGATGGACATCGGCTGCTATCCCATCGTCGCCGGGCGCTTCTTCTTCGAAGCCGAACCGGTGCGCGTCATTGCCATCTTCAGCCGTCACCCGGAATGGAAAACCGACGTTGTGACCGGCGGCATGCTTGATTTCGGCGCCGGGCGGCACCTGACTTTCTCGGTGTCAACGCAACTGGCACGCGGCCAGCAACTCGTCATCTGGGGCCCCGACGCGCGCCTGACCGTCCCTGTGCCTTACAATGCCCAGCCGGACGAGCCCAACATCTTCACTATCGATACCGGCGAATCGCTGACCGGCGCCGCGGCGAAGGTGCATGCGATGGACATCTCGGACCAGTATACCCGGATGAGCGAGGACTTCTCGCGCGCGATCTTAAGGGAAATCCCACTGCCCTATGGCATGGATGACGCCCGCGCCAATATGCGCATCATCGACGCCCTGTTCCGGTCAGAATATTCCGGAAAATGGGAATCCGTCTAAGACGCTTTATGAGCACAATAAAAACGCAACCTGCGATCACGCGGTTACTGTGCGCCATCACGTTCACTTGAGATGGCATTCGAAAACGCCGGAATCATGCGCCGCTTACCGCGCTTCCGGATTTTCCTACTGATTCTTTATCCGCTGCCGGACATTGTGCGATGCGAAGCGGCGCAAGTCTTTGCGCCCTCAGTCTCCTAGTTCCCGCCGGCCGGCAGGTGAGGTCGATAATTTCCCTCTCGTGGTTTGCGCGGCCGTTTTTCAGAGGTCCAAATGCTCGAAGCCACGACGTTCAAATCCCAGGGTGAAGACTTTACCGTCATTGATATCCCCCAGATCGCCGCGGCTCAGAGTATTGGCACCTCGCTTACCCGAACGGCCATCATCGGCAATTTCCCGCCGCGCCAGTGCGGCCTGGCAACCTTTACTCGTGACATGTACAACTGCCTGCACAAGGCCCTGCCCGGCGCGCGCTGGGACGTCATCGCCATGAACGACCCCGGCAACACCTACAACTATCCGCCGGAAGTGACGAAACAGATTCCGCAGAACGAAGCCGAAGCTTATATCAAACTGGCCGATGAACTTAATGCGTCAGGCACTCAGGTGCTGTTCGTACAGCATGAGTTCGGCATCTATGGCGGCCCGTCAGGCGCGTACCTGCTCGATTGCCTGGAACGGCTGCATATGCCGGTCGTGACCACGCTGCACACCATTCTGGAAACCCCGAATGAAGAGCAGAAGCGTGTCATGGACGGGCTTATCCGGATATCGGCAACTCTGGTCACCATGGCGCGCCGGGGCGCCGATATCCTGAAACGCGTCTACGGCGTGCCGGAATCCAAGATCGCCATCGTGCCGCACGGCGCGCCATCGCGGCCTCTGCAGGACACGGAAATTTTCAAGGCCCAGCAGAATCTTTCCGGCCGCAAGGTTCTGACGACATTTGGGCTTCTGTCGCCCAACAAGGGGATCGAGACCATCATTTCCGCTTTGCCGGAAATCGTGCAGGGCACGCCCGACCTCATGTATCTGGTCGTCGGCGCCACCCATCCGCACCTGATTCGTCACGAGGGTGAAAAGTACCGCGACGGCCTCAAGGCCATGGCGCGCGAACTAGGTGTCGAAAATCACGTACGCTTCGTCGACAAGTATCTCAATGACAATGATCTCATCGATATTCTCCAGGCGACCGACGTCTACGTGACTCCCTACCTGACCGAAACCCAGATCACTTCAGGCACCCTGTCCTACGCCATCGCACTTGGGCGGCCCGTCGTCTCGACGCCCTACTGGCACGCCCAGGAAGCGCTAGCCAACGGTGTCGGTGTCCTGTGCCCCTTCCACGACAGCCGGGCCTTCGGTAAGGCAATTGCCGAACTGATGGAGCAGGATGCCACCCGCGAAGCCATGTCACGCAAGGCCTACATGTACGGCCTGTCGTCGCGCTGGTCGGCAGTAGCGCAGGCCTATATCGCACGCGCCGAAGACGACGTTAAGGCCGGCCGCCAGGTCGACGAGGCGCGCAGCACCTTCACGGCACAGCGTCCTGCCTGGGATGCTATCCAGCGCATGAGCGACGACACCGGCATCTATCAGCACGGCAAGTATCGCCTGCCGGACCGCATGCATGGATACTGCACCGACGACAACTGCCGCGCCCTTGGCCTGGCCGCGCGCCAGTCCAGACTCGGCAAGCTGGACCCGCAGCAACTGCGCCTGGCCTATACCTACGCCGGCTTCGTCAACCACGCCTGGAACCCGGATACCGGCCGTTTCCGCAACTTCATGGGTTTCGACCGGCAATGGCTGGACGACGGCGGCTCGAACGACTGCTGTGCCCGCGCCTTCGAAGCCCTGGTCGACGTCGCCCGCTCCGACCTGCCGGCTGACCTGCGCAACTGGGCGATCGAACTGGGCCAGCGCGTCTGGCCGCGCGCCCTGACCTGGACATCGATGCGCTCGCGCGCCATTGTGCTCAAGACGCTGATCCGCGCCTTTGGCGTTGTCGGCCAGCCCCAGGATATCCAGGCGGCGGTCCGCGACCTGACGCGCACGCTGAATGCCTATTACAAGGAAACAGCAACCCCCGACCGCCTGTGGTTCGAACCTACCCTGTCCTACGACAATGCCCGCCTGAGCGATGGCCTGATTCTGGCCGGCCGGTTCCTGTCGGACAGCACCACCCTGCGTAACGGCCTGGTGTCGCTCGACTGGCTTATGAAGCAGCAGACCGTACCCATAAAAGGCTGCTTCCTGCCGGTCCCGACCTCGCGCTTCAAGGAAGACGGTGAAGTCCATCCGCTCTACGACCAGCAACCGCTGGAGGTCATCGCCAGCATCGAGGCCTGCCTGACCGCCTGGCGCGTCACGGGTGAACCCGAATGGCGTGAGGAAGCCTTGCGTGCCTGGGCTTGGTTCGAGGGCAAAAACAGCCACAGCGTGGCGACGGTGACCGCCGACGGCGGTTGCTATGACGGCCTGACGGTCAGTGGCTGCAACGAAAACCAGGGCGCGGAATCGATCCTGGCCTATCACTTGAGCTGGACCGCGCTGAAAACCGAACTGAAGGCGGAAGTCGCACACGCTCTGAAAGAGGCTCCCGTGATCGCGACACCCAAACCGAAACAGCCGGCGCATTCCGAAGCCTGAATGCCGCGGCCAACGAACGAATGATAATGTCAGGCGCCATGGCCTCCGCCTTGGTGCCTGGACGGCTTTCGAGAGGGACTTAAAACTATGGACGGCGGCGCGAAGCTGACAAAGACAACCCATGTGGAAATGCTGCAAAGCCCGTTAATGCTCCGGGCCAATCCGGAAAGGGTGGTCATCCTGCCCTTTGCCATCGCAAGCAGTGCGCGCGACAGCGCCAAGGGCGCCATGTCGCGCGTTACGCGCATCTGCGACGCCATCATCAACCTGTCGGCGGAACAGGTGCGCAGCGTCATGGAAGAGGTCAATCGCGACTTTACCGGCCGGCACTGGCAGACGCGCGGCATATTCCTGGAACGCTTCAACCAGATCCAGGCGATCAACGGCGGCATGGAGGCGATCGACGAGGACCATCGCGCCCTGATTGGCGCCTATTTCAGCCATGAGTACAGTTATCAGGCCGCGGCGGTCATGAACCCGTCGATCGTCGTCCACCCGGATCAGACCGGCGCCAGCAACGGATCGGTCAATTTCATCCTGTCGACACGCACGGTCGGCGAAGGCCATATCTCGACCATCTCTTTCCGCGAGGGCGTTTTTCATGCTGACGGCTCGATCGAATTGAAGCCCGAAACGGATTTCGCCGTCGCCGCCCGCCCCAAGGACCCTCTGCCTTACGACGGCGCCGTGACGGTCCACAGCCACCAGGCTTGCCCGGTCTCGGAAACAGTTCTCTTCCCCGTGACGCGCTCCCAGACCAATGGGCTGGAAGATTTGCGGATGGTCAAGTTCACCGAAGAGGACGGCAGCCAGATCTATCTCGGCAGCTATACCGCCTACAATGGCCGCGAAATCGCCTGCGAGTGCTTCGAGACGAGCGATTTCCGCAGCTTCAAACTGATTCCCTTCCGCGGCGCCGCAGCCAATCACAAGGGCTTGGCCCTGTTTCCGCGCCGGCTGCATGGCCGTTACGCCGCCATCACCCGCCTCGACCACGAGAGCATCTTCTATCTGGAAAGCGACGACCGGCTGATCTGGAACAATGGCGAGCGAATCCTGGGGCCGGAACATCCATGGGAACTGGTGCAGATGGGCAATTGCGGCTCGCCGATCGAGCTTGACGAGGGCTGGCTGGTCCTGACCCACGGCGTCGGCCCCGTGCGCCGCTATTCGCTGGGCGCGGCGCTGCTCGACAAGGACGATCCGCGTAAAGTGATCGCCCGATCGCAGACGCCGCTTTTGTCGCCATCGGAAGACAACCGCGAAGGCTATGTGCCGAACGTCATCTATACCTGCGGCGCGCTGAAGGTCGGGGACTGGCTGTTCATGCCGTATGGAGTGGCCGATTCCAGCATCCACTTCGCCTCGATCAAGATCAGCGATCTGTTGGCGCACCTGGGAGTTTAAGAGAGGCTGACCGCCACGCAGCAGTTTCAGCCCTGTCACGAGGCTGTTGCACAACCACGGCATAACGCAGGTATTTTAAGGCAAGCCATAATCTGACGTCAAAAAAGCCTCCCGGTCATTCCGGGAGGCATTTTTGTAGACATTATGGTTCCTGTCGAAGCCCTTACGGTTTCTCGGAGCCAACCTTGGTAACCTTGGGCATCTTGCCGTTGCCGACGCGGCCTTCGTTGCGCATACGGCGGCCCTTTTCGGCCATCTTGTCATTGTGCAGGGCCTCGCCCAGTTCTTCTTCGGCGGCCCCGGCGGTTTCCTTTATGCTCGACTTGACTGACATGTGAACTTCTCCTGAATGAACGATATCGCAAGTGCGATCGCCCTCAACCTATCAGGACCGGCGTAAAATTGACGCACCTCATCGCCGCAACCGGGGTAAATATGGGGTAAGTCGCAACTGCAAACCATTGCCCGCAAAATTACCAATAAATTGGGAGGCGACTCCTTATGGCTATTTTATTTTCACTGCCGGCGCAGCGCATGGTCCTTTGAGGGAGCGGCCTGTAATCTAACATCATCGCGTTCACGGACGCCGGGTTTGGGGCTCTTCATCGCCCCCCCCTAGCCTAAGACCTCAGACAAGGCCTCCGTGAACGCGACCCCATTTTCTCCCCGACATCGCTGAACCGTTTTTGTTAAACGATAGGAGTCCCTTCAATGCTGTCCTCCGCCACCAAAGCCGCCGCCAATGTGACCAAGGCGTCCGCCGAGAACGACCTCCGCAACGCCGCTCAGGACGCTGCGAATGAAGGCAAGGACGCCCTCAGCGGTATTTCGGACTATGCCAGCGAAGCCGGCCAGAGGGTTCGTGGCGCACTCGACAAGACTCTCGACCAAACCTCGCGCTTTTCACAGACCGTAGAGGCCGAAATCAAGTCGAACCCCATCCGTTCCAGCGCCATCGCGCTGGGTGCCGGGTTTATCCTTGGTGCGCTTCTGACCCGCCGCTAAGCCTTTAAACCGCCCCATGATTTTTCTTGGGGCGGTTCCATGCCAAGCTTTCTCCCCTGCCTGCAAAATTGCCCGTAGGAGCGATGCTCTTACGGGTTTTTTATTTTTTGCGCCGTGTCACTTATTGCTGCTTGTGATCGCGCGCGTTAGCGTTCACTTTCGGGCTGCAGCAGACCCGTCTTCGGCATGCCGCCGAATTCCAGTGGGCCGGTGACCCGCCAGCTGGGATAATATGGGCAGAAGGCATCATTAACGGCCGAAAACGATGTGGTTACCCTGGGGCATTAACGTCAAGCACATCTATCTGGCCTTCTTCAGCATCGTGTCGATCGCGCTGTGCGCCTTCACCATGATCATCCACGGCCAGTATAAGACCGTCGAGGACCTGAATGACGATACCGTCTATCAGTATGAAACCATCGGCCAGACGCGAAATATCTACATTGGCACTCTGGAGATGGAAAACGGCGTGCGTGGATACATCCTGTCCGGCGACGACCGTTTCCTGAAGCCCTACCGCGAAGCCGGCTCCCGGCTGCGGGCCCAAGTCGTGACCCTGCGCAACGTCACCTATCGCGAAAAGGCCTTTTTCGCCCAGACCAATGTCTGGCTCGACTCGATTGACGACATCCAGAAGACCTATGAGCGCCAGATTGCCGCTGTGGGGACGCACGGCCGGGGCGCGGTGTCGGTCCAGGACCTGAGCCGGCAAAAGGCGGCCATGGATAGTTTGCGCGAACGGCTCGACGACAGTGTCGCGCAGCGCCTGTCCGGTCTCAAGGCACACGTTAAGCAGGTCGAGTCACAGCGTGCGAACTTCATCTATATCCTGATTATCGGCGCCATTATCGGCATCGGCATCGTTCTGATCGGCACCATCACCATCATCAAGCTGGAGACCGAGAACCAGGCCTTCGAGGACGAGAGCCGCAAAGCCGAAATGCGCTTCCGCACCGTCATGAACGGCATCAATGACGGTCTCTACGAACTGAACTTCGTCAGCGAGACATTCTACGCGTCACGCGAGTTCAAGGCGATGCTTGGCTATGGCGAAGACGAGATCGCCGACACGATCGACGCCGTCATGGGCCTCATCCATCCTGACGACCTGCCCAAGGTCCTGGAGGTGCGGCGCCAGTACATCATGCGTCAGTCGCCAGTCTACGCCAACGTCTTCCGCATGAAGCACAAGGATGGCACCTGGCGCTGGGTCCTTTCGCGCGGCGTCGGCACCTGGGACAAGTTCGGCCAGATCCGCACCCTTATCGGCACGCACACGGACATCACCGAGCAGAAGGAACGCGAGGAGGAGTACAAGCAGCTTCACGCAGACATGGAAGCCTTCACCTACATTACCTCGCACGACATGCGCTCGCCCCTGGTCAACCTAAAGGGTTTCAGCCACGAACTGGCCATGGCTGTCGAAGAAGTCCGCGAGCTTATCGAACCGCAGAAAAAGAAGATGAGCGCCGATAGCTGGACACGGCTCGAAGCCCTGCTCAAGGCGGACATTCCGGAATCGCTCGGCTTCATCGGCAAGGCGGTCGATCGCATGGATACGCTGACCACCGCCATCCTCGACCTGTCGCGAATCGGCAAGTACGTCTACCGCGAGGACCGCGTCAGTTCGCGGGCCATATTCGACAAATGCCTGGGCGCGCAGAGCTACGAACTGACCGGCAAGGGTGTCGAGGTTGTGGTCGGCCACCTGCCCGAACTGATTACCGATCCGGTGGCGCTGGAACAGATTTTCTCCAACCTGCTCGACAATGCGGTCAAGTACCTGCAGCCGGGACGGCCAGGGCGCATCGAGGTCGGTTGCGTCGAGACCAGCCGCGAGTACGTCTTTTCCATTCGCGACAATGGTCGAGGCATAGAGGCCGATGATCGCCAGAAGGTGTTTCACATCTTCCGCCGGGCCCGCAACACCGGCGATGTGCGCGGACTGGGGTTGGGGATGGCCTTCGTCAAGGCGACGCTGCGCAAGCTTTCCGGCGCCATCTGGTTCGACTCGACCGTCGATGTCGGCACGACCTTCTATTTCAGCCTGCCGAAGAAACTCCCCGCCGCCGCCAATGCCGAACTGCCTCACGAAACCCGGGCCCTGGCGAGTTAGGATATCCAATGAGCACGCCTTTTTCGGAACCCTTTTCGCTTGTGCTGGTCGAAGACGACGCCGGCCATGCCAGCCTCATCCGCCGCAACCTGAAACGCAGCGGCGTACAGAACACCATCGAGCACCTGGATTCGGGCCGGGCGGCCATGGACTATTTCTTCGGACCCGACCAGCCCGAACGCCATTACGACAAGATGGTCGCCGTCCTGGATCTCAACCTGCCGGACATCGACGGGTTCGAGATCCTGAAGCATCTCAAGGCGTCAGAAACAACGCGGCGAATGCCCGTCATCGTTCTGACGACGACCGACAGCCCCAAGGACATCGATCGCTGCTATGCTCTGGGCTGCAATGTTTTCATGAATAAACCGGTCGGCTATGATGAATTTTCCGAGGCCATCCAGAAACTCGGCCTTATGATGACCATAGTTCGCGTACCCCATATCAATGACTGATTCTCATGCCGCTTGACGCCGAAATAGACCCGCAATCCCACCCGTTGTCCGGCATGCAGCAGATCCTGTATGTCGAGGATGACGCGGCGCTGGCGCGTCTGTTGCAGAAGCGCATGGATCGGGCCGGCCTGGCCGTCGATACGGTCGAGACGGCCGAAAAGGCGCTGGACCTGATCATGCGCGATGGCAAGGCGTACGACCTGCTTCTGGTCGATTACAATCTGCCGGGCATGAGCGGACTTGAACTGCTGGAGCAGTTGGGCAAGGTGCCGGGATCGCCGCCCGCCGTCATCCTGACCGTCGGCGGCGACGAACGGATCGCACTGGAAGCCCTGCAGCGTGGCGCCGCCGACTACGCCGTCAAGGACGTCAACCAGACCTATCTCGACCTGCTGCCAGCCATCATGCAGGCGGCCTACACCAAGGAACGCCTGCTGCGCGAGAATGCGCGCCAGCGTGAAGAGCTGGTGCAGGCCAAGGAGCGCGCCGAGCAGGCCAGTGAAGCCAAGAGTCGCTTCCTGGCGACCATGAGCCACGAAATCCGCACGCCTATGAATGTGGTGACAGGCCTTGCGACCGTCCTGGCCAAGTCGCCGCTCAATGACGACCAGAAGAAGATCGTCGAAACCCTGCGCACCAATGCCGACCTGCTGCTCAAGCTGATCAATGACCTGCTGGACATCAGCCGCATTGAGGACGACCGGATCGCACTGGAAAGCATCCGTTATGAACCGGCGGAGATCCTCAAGGATATCCACCTGATGTTCGAGCCGGATGCCGGGCGCAAGAACCTGCGCCTCGTGCTCGATGACCGCACCCATGGTGAAGTCCTGATGGGCGACCGGACGCGTTTGCAGCAGGTCCTGATGAACCTCGTCAGCAACGCGCTGAAGTTCACCGACGAAGGCGAGATCGTTATCACTGCCGAGACCCATCCGGCCGGCGATGATTCGGTAACGCTCGACCTGTCGGTCCGTGATACCGGCATCGGCATCCCGGCGGAAAAGCTGCCGCTGATCTTCGACAAGTTCACCCAGGCCGACGAAACCATCACGCGCCGCTTCGGGGGATCGGGGCTGGGCCTGTCAATCGCCCGCTCGCTGGTCGAGCTGATGGGCGGCGCCATCCGCGTCGAAAGCCAGCAGGGACGCGGGTCCGTGTTCAAGGTCACGCTCAACCAGAATCGCGCCACCAGCGAGGAGCCCGTCGTCGCCACTCCAGCCGGAAATGTCCGCCCGATGTCGGCCAATCTGACCGCGCTGTACAGCCAGCGGCGCGCCTTCAAGCCCATCACCGGCGAGAATGGCCGCCCCTGCGTGCTCATCGTCGAGGACTATGCGCCCAATATCATGGTGCTCAGCCTGATGCTGGAGGAACTCGGCTACGACACCGTGTCGGCCATGTCGGGCACGGAGGCGATCGATATCATCAAGGCCGCCGCCGGCCCGCACTACGCCATCCTGATGGACGTGCAGATGCAGGGTATGGACGGGCTGGAAACCACGCGCTGGATCCGCGATCTCGAGGCCGCCAAGGAGGCGACCGGCCGGGGTTATCGCAACACCATTATCGGCGTGACGGCGCACGCCCTGGCCGGCGACCGCGAGCGCTGCCTGCAGGCCGGAATGGACGAATATATCTCCAAACCCGTCCTGCCGGACATACTGGCGCTAAAGCTGGGCCAGCTGCGTTAGAACCCTAGACGAACCCGATCCAGCGGCCAGCGACCAGTACCGACAGCCACAGCACGACGGACAGGGTCGCATGAACGCGCACCGTCGTTCCGATCCTTCCCCCGCCGACGGCCACCCGGTATTGCGGCCCCAAATGCTGCGCAATAATATTGACGACAGCCAGCGCCAGAAGCCCGGCCTTCACTTGGAAAGCGGGATTGCCGAGGTAATCCGCCGGTTGAACTGAAAACAGCCACAGGCCAGTCAGGGCGGCCAAGCCCGCGCCGACGGCCGCGGCGCGCGACAGGAATGGCCCGATCACCCGCAGCGGCACGGCGTTGAACCAGCCCAGCAGCCTCAGGTCCAGAGGCAGGATGGCGCCCAGCAACAGGCCGATCCCAAGGATGTGCGCGGCGTTGACGAACGGGTAAGCGAAGCTGGACGCGCGCAGCCATCGCGCGCCCGGCCATCCGGCGATCAGTTCAACGACATCGCCGCTCAATGGGCCTGAATCCGTTCGGGATACATGTCGTAATTCTTGCCCGCCAGCGTGATGCGCACCGCCTTCATGTGCAGCTTCGCCTTGTCCTTATTGCGGTTGCCGAGCACAGTGATGGCGTCGCCGGCCTTGGCCGTATCGCCAGTGAAACCGGAGCGCGCCGTCTGGTTCGGATTGCCGAGATCGACTTGCCAGGTCTTGCCGTCGGCGGTCCTGACCTTTAGCGATGGATGCGGCGGTGCCATCGATATGGCCTCGATTTTACCCTCTATCTGGCTCTGCTTCTCCTCGGCCCAGTCCCAGCCATGGTGCGCCATGGCGGAGGCGGCTGTGAGCAGCATGGTCGCAGTGAGACCCGCAGTGAACAGGCGGCGATTGGCGATTGTCATGTGAAGTGCCTTTCGGGTTGAGGCCTCCCCGGCCGCATTGTCTCCGGACCAGGCGTATGACGTCAACTGTTTAACGTGCTTTTTCATCATGGCCGTCGCTAACCCAACGCCATCCTTATGCAGCAGGAGGTACGCTCCGCGCCTCACGCATTTCTATGTATCGCTTATGGGAGCCTTCCATGAAACACACCTTGCTTTACGGTTCGACGCGGGTCCTCAGCCTGCTTCCCTTCGCCCAGGCCCTGACCAAGACGCCAGCCTCTCCGACCCTGATGACGGCGGCCGCGCTGGTCAACACGCCCTTTGTCCGCCGTGTCGCGCCCGGGCTCAGCGCCGTTGCCACGGTCGGCCTCGCCGCCGTTGCCGTGGCTTCTTTCGTAAAAGGCTTGAAAAGCAAGAAGGCTGAAAACAAGCGCGTTGACGACCTTGCGCGTTCCAGCGCCACCTGAGTGGCGTCCCGCCCTGTACGACTGGGTGTTACTGCCGCCATGGCGGCATGCCTGGCCTTGTTATCTGCCATGATCGAACGCCGTGGACCAGACCACGGCGTTTATTGCGCTATCGGCAAGGTCAACGGCGTTGAGGTCTATTGTCCGGAACTCAAGCTGAACGGCGGCTGGCCGGCGCCGTTTCTTTACGACACTCCGGGCGTTTCGGTTGAATGGAAGCTATCGGTCGGTGAGGACGATTTTCGTGCGGGGCCATATATGGCCAATTTCGCCTTTTACCTCCTGATCCTCCTGGCGGGCGAGGCCATCACCACCGCCATTTTGCGCCGTCATCAAACCCAATAATGTTAAGGCTTACGGGCCGCTTATAGGCCGTCCCGGCGAACGGCACTGAGCCTTTGCAGTCTTTGACCTATCGTCTTCTCAAAGCCCCAATTGAGGGGTCAATTTTGAGGACACGCCACATGGCCGACGATTTCAATTTCAAGGTCAAGCCGGACAGCGGGCTGCATCAGCCATCACTGGCCACCGCCCAAAAACCAACTGTCGAAACTGCGCCGGCGGCGGCACAAACCGGCCTGGATACCAGCCAGATCGACGCTGTCCATAAGGTGTCGCGCGACCTGAAGCGCATTATGAACACGACCAGCCGCCTCAAGCCCGAGGCCGCCGGTTACCTGGCCCAGGTCAGTAAGTGGGCTGACGACTATCTGGCCGGCCTCGATGCCGCGCGCAAGCTTTCGGAAAACGCCGGTGGCGCGCTCAGCGAGGCTCAGCGGGAACTGTCGCTGGCGCTCGACGAGTTCCTGCGTCTGGAAGGCGAAGGCGGTAACGTCGCCAGCCCCTCCCAGCAACGTTACACCGATGACCTCAGCCAGGCTCTCCGCCGTCTGAATACCCTTATTCCGGCCGCCCAGATGACCTTCAGCGGCCCCAACGATCCGCCCAATCCTGAGGTCGAGCCCGCAGAGCCAGCGTCTCCGGAAATCAACCCCGAGCCGGCGCCCGAAAGCAATCCCGATGTCCTGCCGGATATTCCGCCCGTCGATCGCCCCGAAATCACTCGACCGCACGGTTGAGTCCGGAGACTCTTATGGCCTTTCCCAATCCCTACCCCGCTCCCGGCCACAAACCTGATTACACGCATCAGGTTCGCTACGACGGAGAGTTCTATGAAGAAGACCTGCCGCCGGAACTGTTCGACCCTCAGGAAGACGATGAGGAACTGGCGGTATTTCACCATATTGCCGATCACATTGACGATTAAAATATGAGCACCATCGCCCGCATCCTGGTTGTCATTATCATCCTGGTCGTTGTGATCATCGGCGCATCGTTCTTTCTCAATCGAACGGATGGGCGCACAACGGGAGAAAAGGTCGGTGACGCGATCGACGCCGTACCGGAGGTCGTCGAAAGCGCGGCAGCCGAATTTAGTGAGTCATCGCCATTGGCCAAGGCGGAGGATGCTCTCGAAAATGCCGGGCAGGCGGCCGAATCAGCTATCTCGAAGGTCGGCCACGAGGCGCGCGAGGCAGCTTCGGAAACCTCCGCCGACCTGAAGGCGGCACGTGATAAACAGGAGCGGCAGGAGCGTGCTGAAAAGCGCAATCCATAAGTGATCACACATTTGCCGTCACAACAGAATGCTTGTATGAGCATTGGTTTCAGGGGGAGTCGGGCGCCGCCGCCAGGCTCCCCTTTTCCCTTAAAGCCATTTGTTCGCACCCTATTTGTCTGATATGATTTTGCCCATGACTCCCGATGATTTGTCGTCTCTGTCGCATGATGAAATGCGTGAGTACCTGCATCGGCAGATGCTTTCGTCGGTATCGCACGACCTGAAGACTCCACTGGCGACGATTATCGGTTCGCTCGAAGTCATGACCATGCTGTATGACAAGCTGCCGGAGGAAAAGCGGCGCTCGCTGATCAGCTCGGCCCTCACCGAAGCCTTTCGACTAGATTACTTCATCACCAATATCCTCGACATGGCTAAGTTCGAAGCCGCGGCGGTGAAACCACGCTTCGAAGCTTGCCGCATGGGCCAGCTCGTCCAGGACAGCCTGTCGCGCCTGGGGCCGCTCAAAGCGCGCGGCGAACTGGACGTCCGGCAGGTCGGCGAGCGCGACGAAATCTATACCGATCCGATGCTGGGTAGCCGCGCCGTCGGCCTGGTGCTGCACAACGCCTTTAAGCATGGGATACGCAAGTACGACACCGCCGAGCCCTATGTCGAAATCGAACACGGCGTGACAGGGGCTGAAGGCTTTGTCCGTATCCGCGACCATGGCGACGGTATTCCGCAGGACAAGCAGGCGCTGGTCTTCGACAAGTACACGCGGCTTCAGCGGGCGGATCAGCAAAACGCCGGCACGGGGCTCGGCTTGACCATTTGCCGGCATATTATGAAGCTACTTGATGGCCGCATCGAACTGGCCAATCATCCCGAAGGCGGCGCGGTGTTTACGTTGTTCTACAAGGACCATCGAGCCGATTGAGATGAATAGCTTATGGGGTTTGGGGTCTGTGGCCCCATAAACCTGCTCTTTTCCAATAAGAAAGCCTCGCCCTTTTGGGCGAGGCTTTCTTATTGGATCAGGAAAGACTTTGGGGCCACAGGCCCCAAACCCCATAAGTTTCGTCACAACGGCGGATTTGCATTCCGCCCCGTAATCATCCTGTACACCAGACCTGCGATGAACAGGACGACGAAGATAATGGCGATGAACTTGGCAATATCCGCAAATGTGCCGGCTAGTCCCGTAAAGCCAAGGAACGCCGCAGCCACGGCAAGTATAAAGAAGGTGACTATCCAGTTAAGCATGACATTCTCCTGAATGGACTGGACCAAT
>CBFGPQ010000093.1:0-14224 GCA_965650705.1 uncultured Asticcacaulis sp.
CATTTAATCAACCGAGTCCGTGATTAGTCGTCTCAAACATGGGGCGCAGTCCAAGATTATTCGCGTGCGTGGATGCGTCCGCGTGCACTGAATGGATTGTTTGACAGCGCTTTGCGCTGTCGGGAGTTGCTGTCGCTATGGCTCGGTCTCGACCGCACGCTCGAATAATCTGTGCCAATCTGTGTAATCTGTGGACGGCCTTAAAACCCAGCCCGCATCTGCCGGGGCAGTCGCCCGAAAAGCGCCACCGCGATCACGCCTTCGGCCTTGGCGGGTCGCGCTCGAAAATGTCCTCGATCCTGCAGCCGAATGCATCGGCTATGGCGAAGGCCAGCGACAGCGAAGGGTCAAAGTGGCCGTTCTCGATCGAGATGATGGAATTGCGGGAGACACCGACCTGTGCCGCCAGTTCCGCCTGGCTCCATCGGCGCTCCGCGCGCAACACCCTGATCCTGTTTTTCATGCAAGATCGCGGGGGCCGCGCGACTTCCACGCCGTCCAGGCGACACTGAGCAAGGCCGTGCAGATGAGTTGCGCGAAGACCGTCGCCATGAAGCCGAAGGTGAAGGTTAATATCACAAGGGTCGGGTCCGGATCCGCCACCTTGGTCCAGGCCGAAACCCAGGCAACAATCACGTCACGAAACGGCGGCAGGGCCAGAAGCAGCGCCACGAGGCTGGCGCCGGCGGTCCAGCCCCACTGGCTGGAAAAGCGCGCATTGCTCCGGTTCCATTCATCGATGCCACGGTCCTGGAGGATGGCGAGGATAAAACTCGCCACGACCGTAACCGCCGCGGCGACGCCTGTGATGAGGAATACCACCGTGTCCGGCTGCTGCGCGAGCCACGGCATGGTTGCGACAACGCAGACCGGCGGAATGATCATGAGCCCGAAAAGCAACGCTTTGGGCAGTCCGGATTGACGTTGGGTAGACATGCTCGTGTCTCCTGAATGATGGCGCCCTGAACGGGTCAGCACAGTATGTTTGGCATAATGCAAAGTTAACTTTGCATATCCGGGGGGCGACTGTCAACACGACTGAGACGTTGCACACGCAATATGAGCGAGATGGTGGTGGGACTTTAGGTTGGAATTGCCATCACCGGTGTTCGAGGCACCTCAGGAAACGCCCCTCCACCGCTGCGCTGCGCTTGCTGTCCCCCTCCCCAAATCTATTGGATTTGGGGAGGCAGTAGAGGGAAAAGTCCCTAAACCGCGTACCCCGGCATTTCGCGGTCCAGCCGCCGGATCAGGCCCGGCCAGACCAGCACGCCGACAAACCCAACACCCGCAGCCAAAGGCGCGACCTTGTCCTGCACCTCTTGCCCGACCTCAAGCACCAGCTCGCGTCCGGCGCTCAAGGCCGCGATCTGCTGGCGGCACGCCTGTTCGAGGAAGTAGATGGCGGTGAACGCCTCACCCGCCGTGCCTCCCCAGGCCAAGGCCCCGTGATTGCGCAGCATCAGGAAGCGCTTGGTGCCAATATCGGCCACCAGCCGTTCGCGCTCATCCAATTCCAGCGCCACGCCTTCATAGTCGTGATAGGCCAGTTGCGGCCGGATCAGCAGCGCGTTCTGGGTCAGCGGCAGCAGGCCTTCGCGCTGCGCCGATACGCCGGTCATGGCGTCAGTATGCAGGTGGATGACGCAGTGCGCGTCCTTGATGGCGCCGTGGATGGCGCTGTGGATCGTAAAGCCCGCCGGATTGACCATGGACCCGCTGCCATCGACCACGCGGCCGTCGATATCGATCTTGACCAGGGCGGACGCCGTCATCTCGGCGAAGAAGACGCCGTACGGATTAATCAGGAAGTGGTCGGTTTCAGACGGCGCGAAGGTCCCGTCGGCCTGTTTGACGAGCGAGTCCCTGGCCGGCACGCGTGACGAGATATGGGTGAAGATCAGGTCGTCCCAGCCATAGAGGGCCACGGCGCGGTAAAGTGCCGCCAGATCGCAGCGCAGCTTCCATTCGGCTTCGGACACACCGGGGCGCGGGATGGTTTGGGTATCGGGCATGGCGTTTCCTCTTTTTTGAGGACATATGGCGCGTGTTCCAGGCCTCGCGCAAATGAAATCTTCGCGCGGAAAGCCTTCTTACGTAAGGGAAACGAAGCAGGTTGAGAGTCGCCCCTTCCGTCATCTTCGCCCTGACGGGGAAGGTGGACGCGAAGCGGACGGAAGGGGATGCCTCCGCCGTCAGAATACGCAACAGCCGTTCGATCTAACTCGCCGGTGTAACGAACAGGCGGCCTTCATGGACCGCATCGATGACCACGCGGTCGGCCTTGTTGAGCACGGCATCGTCTGCCCCGGCGGTCAGCACGGCCGGCCATTCGACGCCTTCGAAGCTGACCCGGCCCGTGCGCTCGCCGCCCGCGACGAACTCGAAACCGCTCAGGACCTCGGCCTGCTTGCCCACCAACCGGTCATTGGGCGCATTGAGGTCGGGGCCGGCGCCGGGGACCTTCATGAACTTGCGCGTCATCACCGACATGAGAAGGCTCAAGGTCGCAAACGTTATGACCTGGGCAACGATGCCGAACGGCAGGCCGGTCAGGCAGACGACCGCTACCACACCGGCCGACGCCGCCGACCACAAGAGCCACTGGGTCCCCATGAACACCTCGACGCCAAGCAGCAGTATGCCCAGCGTCAGCCAGATCCAGAAGGCCTGGGTGCCCATCGGCCCCATCAGGAAGATCGATACCATGTCCATCGCGGTCGGCCCTAAGTGGTGGGAACGCTGGTCTTGCGCGGCGGCTGGGCCGGCTGCATTTTCGGCCCATTGTTGCCCGTTTGCTGGATCAGCTCGGTGACGCCGCTGATCGCGCCGGCGATCGAAGACAGGTCGGCCGGGACGATCAGCGTCTTGGTGTTGTTCGACTCGGCGAACTTGCCGAACGCCTCGACGTACTTTTGCGCCACGAAGTAGTTGATGGCGTTGACGTCGCCCTTGGCGATGGCCTGCGACACCAGGTCGGTGGCGGTCGCTTCGGCCTGGGCCGAGCGTTCGCGGGCTTCGGCGTCGCGGAAAGCGGCTTCGCGGCGGCCCTCGGCCTCCAGCACCGTCGCCTGCTTAAGGCCTTCGGCGCGGGCGATCGCCGCCTGCTTTTCGCCGTCGGCCTCGATGATCAGGGCGCGGCGTTCGCGCTCGGCCTTCATCTGGCGCGCCATGGCGTCGGTGATGTCCGCTGGCGGCTTGAGGTCCTTGATCTCGATGCGATTGACCTTGATGCCCCACGGCGAAGTCGCGTGGTCGATGACGGTCAGCAGGCGTGTATTGATCGAGTCGCGCTGCGACAAAACTTCGTCCAGCTCCATCGAACCGACAACGGTGCGGAGGTTGGTCATGGCCAACTGGATGACCGCATTGTCGAGATTGTCGACGCGATAGGCGGCTTCGGCCGCGTTCATGACCTGGACGAAAACGATGCCGTCGACGCGGACATTCACATTGTCCTTGGTGATCACGTCCTGCTGGGGCACGTCATACACGCGCTCCATCATGTTCACCTTGCGGCCGACCGTCTCCACGAAGGGCGTGAGAAAGCTTATGCCAGGTTTCAGGGTACGCATGTAGCGGCCGAACCGTTCGACGGTGAATTCGAAGCCCTGTGGCACGATCTTGATGATCGAAAAGACGATGAAGATCGCCAGGACGAACAGGATACCGAGAAATACGCTGACAATCATGATTTAGCCCCCGTAACGGCGCCGGGTCTGATGCCCGTCCGTCCCCGGATTATAACGGGAATCGGTTCGCCCCGCTAACGGATAATCAGGCCGTCTTCGCCATCGGCGCGGGCGCCTCGCCCTGCTGGCTGCCGATATGCAGCAGTGTGGTCACCGTTTCGACCAGCTTGTCCATGATGATCGGCTTGGAAATGTGTGCGTCCATACCCGCCGCCAGGCAGGCCTCGATCTGCTCCGGCATGGCATCGGCCGTCAGCGCCACGATTGGCACGTGGTGGCCCGGCGCTTCGGTTTCGCGGAACAGGCGCGTGGCGTCCATCCCGCCCAGGCGCGGCATGTTGATGTCCATCAGCACCAGGTCGAAGTTTTCCATGTGGGCGTCCAGCGCCTCCTGGCCATCGACCGCCTCGGTGATCTCGAATCCGAACGGCTCCAGGAACAGGCGGGCGACCTTGCGGTTCACAGGATGGTCGTCAACCAGCAGGATGCGGTAGCCGCGCGCGTGCGCCGCTTCGGCTTCCGGCGCCGGTTCGGGCACCCTGCCCGCGACGTTGACCACCTCGCCGGCGTGGAAGGTCATCACGAAGATCGAGCCCACGCCCTCCTCGCTGGTGACGCTGAGCGTGCCTTGCATCAGTTCGGTCAGACGGCGGCTGATGCTGAGGCCCAGCCCTGAGCCGCCATACTTGCGCGCCGTGCCGGCATCGGCCTGGGCATAGGCTTCGAACAGCTTGTCGACCGTGGCGCGGCTCATGCCGATACCCGTATCGCGGACCTCGACACGGACCAGGTAACCCGGGCGGTCCGCATGAGGCGTGGCTGAGGCGACGACGCGGATCGTGCCGCGTTCTGTGAACTTGGTGGCGTTGGACACCAGGTTCGACAGGCACTGATAGACGCGCAGCACATCGAACATCATCGGCGCCTGCGCGCTGTCGTCGATGTCGTAGCGCAGCGCCACCGGCTTGTCCTGGACGGTCGGGAGATAAGTGTTGATGACGCGTTCGATCATGTCCTTCATCGACGCGGCCGTCGGCGCCAACTCGACCTTGCCGGCCTCGATGCGCGACATGTCGAGCACGTCGTTGAGCAGGACCATCAGGGTCTCGCCCGACTCGATCAGGATATCGACCTGGCTGTGCTGCTCCTCGCTGAGCTTGCCTTTGCGCAGGGCCTGGGCCATGCCCAGCACGCCATTCAACGGCGTGCGCAATTCATGGCTCATCACCGCCAGGAAGCGCGACTTGGCGGCATTGGCGGCCTGGGCGTGCTCATGGGCGTCCCTGAGCTGCCACTGCATGCGGCGCATGCGCATGACCCAGACGAAGCTGACCGCGGCCAGGGCCGTCAGCAGCAGGCCGATCGCGATCGCCAGGATAAGCATGACGCGCTGCATCTCGACCTGCTTGTTGAGCAGGCGGCTTTCGGCGGTCTTGCTGTCCAGCTGCTTGCGCAGGGCACGGTACATGTCCTGAGTGGCGGCGACACGGCGCTGGTCGGCTTCGCGCTGCATGGGCTGGAAGAGGTCACCCATCTCTTGGAAGGCGGCCGCCGTTTGTCCTTCATGGGCCTTCAGGTAGGCTTCGACATAGCTGTTGAATATCGGATTGGGCGTACGTAACGCCGACGGCACTGCGTCAAGGCGGGCCAGCGATTGACGGGCCTGGGCCACCCTGCCCTCACGGGCGTAAGCCTTGGTCAGAAGCATCAGTTGGAAGGCGTCGTGGCCAGTGGCGATAGCGCCGCGCGCGACCGCCGTGCCGCTCAGGCAGTCGATGACCGCGCGATACCGGCCGGCCTTGTCCTCGACAATCGCACAGAGCTGCTGGCTCCACGGCTTGAGATCACTGATGTCGTGCTTCGCCACCTGAGCGGCATAGAGCTTCTGTAATGGCGACGCCAGGGCCACATTGTTGTCCTGGGCGGCAAAGAAGGCTAGATCGTAGACCAGGTCCATCTGTTGCCGATAAAAGGCGTTGCCACGCGCGAGGCGGGCCGCCGCCAGCATGTGCGACGCATAGGAATTATAATCGCCGACCTTCAGCATGTTATAGGCCATGGCCTGCTGGGCGGCCATCATCAGGCTCTGCGCCTGGCTGCCTTCGGCCTGGAGACGCACGATCAGCGAGTCGCCCAGGTCGATGGCCCCGGCCCAGTTGGCCTGGTACTGGAGCACGCGTTGGCGTTCCAGTATGACGATGTTCTGCAGGGCGGCGCTCGATGCTGACTGATAGGTCTGCCAATCGGCCGGCGTCATCAATGTATAGCCCGAAACGTCGTTCTGGTAGGCCTGGTACATGAAGCGCGCCAGCAGATCGAGGCGGCTGTCACGCTCGCTTTGCGCCAGGGCAAGGATGCGGTTATGCCAGGCCTGCATCCTGGCTTCGTTCTGGTCGCTCTTGTAGGCATTGAGGATGCGCCACAGGGCATAGACGCGCGCGTCCCCCGACAGCTTCACGGCCTTTTGGCCATAGGCATCAATTTCGTCGTCGCTGTAGGCGAATGGCAGGGCGGAGATTTGGGCCTGGATATCGTTCAGGCTTTGCGCATAGCCCTGTTTGTCAGCGGCAGCTACGGGGGCGGCGTGGACCTGCTCCGGCACAGCCTGGGCGGTGCACACCATGACCGCCAGCGGCAGTATAAAACCGCGCAAGCTTTTCACCCAACCACCGTCTTTATATAAGCGACTCATGTCGCCTCCTGATACCCATCAGGGGCGACTTAAATCACAAAGACATTAGGATTGGCTTAAACCGCGTCGGGATTTCCGGATTTCCGGAGATAAATGACGGGTTAAAAACAAATGACGGGTAAGAGCCAACGCGCTTACCCGTTTGGCACTGCTTACCAGCCGCAAGTTGCGTCGGTGCAGGGCGGAGGCTTAGCCAGGGCTTGGCTGGTGGCAGCGGCCATACCCATGACGGAAACCAGAGCGGCGACCGTGATAACAAACTTCTTCATGACTGTACTCCTGATAATAGACTCACCAAAACCCGGAAGTTCAACCTTGTGTTGACTTCCTTTTTTCTTTGCGGACGCCAATTCCCGAACGCCGGCCGAGGCCGTTGTCATAAAAAATTCGCACCGAACGGTAACCTTAAGCAAAGGTTTGCATAGATGGTTACCGTTAACGAAACTTTAACCACAAAATAAAAAAACCATCAAGACGAGAATCTGAATCGGCGTAAATAATTGCGGGAAGTGAGGCAGGGCGCGAATTCTGTTGCAGAATGGGCCACTCGCCTGGTCGAAAATTGACGTCAGGGCATTTCGCGTGTTCGGCGAACAACGACCTTTGATTTCAGCAAAACATCAAGGATATCAGCGCGGCTAACCATTAACACAGCTTCGTCGATGGAAACGAATCGCGCCTCGTCGGCATCGTCCCCAGCCCTGGGCTCGCCGGCCACCCAATGCGCGGCATAGTCGATCAACACATAATGGAATTCGGGCTCAAGGATTTCATAGACTTCGACAAGCCCCGCCATCTTGGCCGTCACGCCCGTCTCTTCCAGCAGCTCGCGCAAGGCCGCATCCGCCAGGGCCTCATTCAGCTCGACCTTGCCGCCGGGGATCGACCATTCGCCCAGGCGCGGCGCCCTGCCCCGCTTGATCAGCAGCACCTCATCCCCGCGCCAGCACACGACGCCGACACAGGGGATGGGATACCGGCGCTGCGCGCCTTCATTAGGTTTTGTGGCTTGCAAAGGACGACTCGCTGATTTAACGCGACGTCACTGTTAATGGAGAGCCCCCGGATGTCCACCGTAACCGCCTTTGCCGAAACGCCTGCCGTCGCCGAAGACGTCATTGCGCAAATCAAGGCCGTCGTGGGCGATGCCGGCTGGAGCCAGGACGCTTCGCGCCTCGATCCCAAGCTGACCGAATGGCGCGGCAAGTGGAAGGGCCACACCCCCCTCCTCGTCCTACCGAAATCGACCGAAGAAGTCTCCAAGGTCGTCAGGATCTGCTTCGAAAATGGCGTGGCGATCACGCCGCAGGGCGGCAATACCGGGCTTGTGGGCGGCCAGATCCCGTTCGGCGAAATCCTCATCTCGCTCGAGCGCATGAAGGCGATCCGCGACGTGGCGCCGACCGATGACACCATGGTGCTGGAAAGCGGCCTGACGCTGCTTGAGGCGCAACAGATCGCCGAGGGCGCCAACCGCTACTTCCCGCTGTCGCTGGCCGCCGAAGGCACGGCCACGGTCGGCGGCGTCATCTCGACCAATGCCGGCGGCACGGCCGTGCTGCGCTATGGCGTGACGCGCGACCTGGTTTCGGGCCTCGAAGTCGTCCTGCCCAATGGCGAGGTCTTCAACGGCCTGAAGCGCCTGCGCAAGGACAATACCGGCTACGACCTCAAGCAGATGTTCATCGGCGCCGAAGGCACGCTGGGCATCATCACCGCGGCGTCGCTGAAGCTCTTCCCGATCATGAACTCGCGCAGCGTCGCCATTGTCGGCTTCGAGACCGCCCAGAAAGCCATCGAGCTTCTGGTCCGCGCCAAGCAGGAAACCGGCGGCACGGTCGAAGCCTTCGAGCTGATGGGCCGCTATGGCCTATCCCTGGTCCTCAAGCACATCCCCGACACGCGTGAGCCGCTCTCCGCCGAATATCCGTGGTACGCCCTGATCGAAGTCGCCTCAGGCGATCCGGAAGGTGCCCAAGCCTCTATGGAACGCCTGCTGGAAGCGGCCTTCGAAGAAGAACTGGTGCTCGACGCCACCATCGCCCAGAACGAAACCCAGGCCGCCGAATTCTGGCGCCTGCGCGAGGACCACTCCGCCGCCGAAAAGGCCGAGGGCGCCGCCTGGAAGCACGACGTGTCGGTGCCCCTGTCGCGCATGGCCGAATATATGGACGAAGGCGACAAGGCGATCCAGGCCTTCCTGCCGGGCGCGCGCCTGGTGGCGTTCGGCCACGTCGGCGACGGCAATGTCCACTTCAACGTCATCGTGCCGGAAGGTATGGACGCGGGCGAATTCAACGCCATGCGCGACGCGGGCTCAAAGGTCGTCCACGACCTGGCGCACGCTTACGAAGGCTCGATCTCGGCGGAACACGGTCTTGGCCGCATGAAGACGCAGGAAGCCTTGCAGTACAAGGACCCGGTCGCCGTCGCCGCCATGCAGGCCGTCCGCCAGGCGCTTGATCCCAAGCGCATCATGAACCCACACGTGTTGTTTTAAGACCTGTGACCGCCTTCCCCGAAGACCGGCTTTGGGACCATATCAATGACGGTCGCGACCGCATGAACGGCTCACTGCGCCGGTTCTGGGACGCGATCTGCGTGCCGCCTGAAGAATGGCGGATGGACGGTTACGGCACGATGTGGGTTGTGGCGCTGATCGGCCGCCGGGTGGTCTATTACAACCACTTTGAGCATGGCTTTAACGCATCGCCGTGGACGACCTATGGCGTGATCGACGACTATCAATCGATGCAATCGGAGCTGGATGAGGCTGTTCAACGCCAGTTCGAAATCGTCCGCACCGGTTACGATATCGGCCCATGGAGCAGCCCGCCGATACCGGGCAAGTATTGAGCCGAAGCGGATTATGAAGCTTCGCGTGCTCCTCCCAGGAAAGACTTAGCTTCGATTTTACCGACCTTGGCCCGTTGCGGGCTACGAGCTTTGCCTTATGTTGGGCGCTCTGGCTCACAGGGCGTTCATGCAAATCACATTCTTCGCCACCAATGCGGACCTCTTACAGATCGCGCAATGGCTTCTTGACGCACCCGGGATGAGGCTCTTTGAGGCTCATTCGCGTCCCGATCAGCCCAATCGCCGGTTTGCCACGATAGAGGACGTGGCCCAATTGCTTGGAGAAGGTGCCATTAGCTTTTCCGCTTGGCTGGAAACGACGGGCGCACCTCCAGCCGCAAGATGGATCGCGTTTGAGCCGAATACGCAACGTAAGCTCGGGGCGATGGGACGAACGGCGCTCGACAGCCCTGCTATGATCGGCGTCAGTCGCAACAATGATCAAAACGGATGCCTCGCCTCGTCCTCCATATCGTGCTGGACCGAGAAAGGCGCGCGCCAACGGTCGTTCTACCCGCAAGAGGCGTTAAACGAGGTCGATTGGAAAGCCTTGCAGAGCTTTACGGCGGCGCTTCAAAGGAAGCTGAAAAAGGCTGCTCCCGCCAAACTGCACGCCTGTCCCATCATGGAAGACGCATTCGCCAAGCTTCAGGCGGGGGACCTCAGGCTTTGGAACTTTGGCGCGCCCTGTACGTACCCCTCTTCGGACATCACGCTGCGCTGACCTCCAAACCACACTGTCATCTTCGCTCACGACGGATGCCACATTCTCATCGCTAACGACCGGGGGAGAAATTATTGAAACCCCGCGCGCAGCCACTGCGTGCGAAGACGCGCCTCCTGCTCGGCCGTCTCCGGTGAATCATAGATTCCAAGATCGAGGCCCGCATCCCACGTTACTTCGCCGTCGGTGATTTCCCTCCATTGTTTCTGGTAAGTGAAATTTCCGTCAGCACGGCGAACAATAACAACGCGCTCGGAGCCATCGGGCCGTTCCAGGATTTTCACAGTCTGCATATCCACGCGCCTTTACAAGTGCCCGCCAATACCGTCATGGCGTCGCAGAGGCGCCGCGAATGCCGATCCATATACCTATCGCCGGGATAAACAGCATTAGCCAAAGTCCCTCGCGATCACCCGACCGAAACCGGTCAAAAACGCCTTTGAGATTTGCGCCTGCCAAAACCAGCAAGGCGTATCCCAGCCAGTGAAGTATCCAGATATTGTCCAGCATCCAGGTCTGCACGCCCATCTCACTCCTCCCCTTGCGGCGGTGGGGGTGGCGCCATGATCGGCCCATCATACGCATAATATTCGCGCTGGGACTCAAAGAATGCCTTCTCTTCTTGCAGCCGCGCCTTCATCTTTGGCGTTGAGCAGAATTCCGTTTCGAACACCGTCTTTGGCTCGCGGAAATAGCACTCTTCCTCGGCCATCCAGTCCGGCAGGACATCGATCGGATTAACCGAAGTCTCCTTGCGCAGGACCAGGCGCTCCATCTGCCGGACCTCCTGCACAAAGCCCCAGCGCTCCTGGTCGGCGTCACTGAGACGTGCAGCCTCGTCCTCTTCCGATGGCAAGCCCTGGGCCACCTCGGCGATAGGCAGGGCCTTCAGTTCCTTCAGCGCACGGTCGAACTGACCCGTTTCACGATAGACGTTCAGGACACGCAGCCGCAGGAACATGGATTGCACATCCGCCGCTTTTGCCGGCATGGGCTCGGCCACCGCCAGGAAGCGCTCACGATAACGCGCCTTCTTTACCGGATCGCGGTCGACATACCAGGTCGCCCGCAACAGGTGCCAGACATAGTCAGCCGATTGGGGAGCAAGCGTGTGCTCAAGCCAGGCGATGCGATAGAATTCGGTCTCCTGAGCGACAAGCCGCCGGTATTCGTCCGAAGCTAATATGGCCGGCAGCCGCTCCAGTTCCGCCGCCGAAAAGTCCCGGTACATGATAAGACGGTTGCCCGGACATTCCGGCGGCGCGACATAGCCGCGCATTGTGCCCAACGACCTCCCGTCCGGGCGGCCGCCATAACTGAAAAAGGTAAGGTAGGCTGCCGCGCGGAATTTTTCGCCGCCGACCGGGCAGGTAAAATCCTGCGCCCGGATGATTGTGGCAAAGGCATCTGCGCCAAGCAATCCGCTCAGGACAAGGCTCGAAGCCAGCAAGACCCGAAGTTTACGATGCGCCATGCGTCCCCTCCCTATGGCCATCATATTAGCAGCGGATTGGCACGGCACGTCAAGGCGTGCGCCGACGCAAGCACTGAGGCCACTAAACACCGCCCGATTGCCTTTCAAGCGCCACCCATGCCGATATATGAGTACATGCGAGGTTTGTTATGGCGACTTCCGATTATTTTGGTGAGCATTTCGAACGCCGGTTGGCGGCGCTGGACGCCGCGCTGGAACGCTGCCGCGCCGACGCAAAAACTAGTCGTGTCAAACCAGCGGAAGAGGTGGTTGATCGCCTCGAAGCCAAATACGCGCATGGCCGAGGCGCGGGAGAACCCCGAGCGCGGGGACCTGTAAGGGTTTTTCCGGCGGAAGCCGAGGCCGGGCTGGAAGAGATCGGCGACTATATCGCCAAAGTCAGTCCCGCCGGGCGATCATCCGGAGGCTTACCCGCTCATACCGCGCTACGAGGCATACGGCCATCGCCGCAAACCCTATCGCACTTATCAGATCATCTAGACGGTCAAAGCCGACCACGTGCGTGTCGATGCGATCCTGCACGGCGCGCAGGACTATGAGGCGATATTGTTCGGTGATGGTGACAGAGATAAGACGCCTCAGCCTATCACCGAAATTTTAATACAAGAACCCCAGTCGTTGTCACCGTCAGCACGCCGTGCGCCAGGCCCTCGACCGGAAGCGGATCACAAACCCGTACGTGCTTTTAGATCCTTATCCTCGTCATACAACTACACTGGTTTGTCATCCCTCCCTATTCTTGTGCAGCCTTGCTTCATTAGGGTGGTGAAGTATTAGCTTCTCCATAACCTGAAAACTCTACAGCCGGCAGTTCTTCCGGGGGAGCAAACTGGAATTCGAATTGTACATGGGGGCGCTTCACGCCTGATTGGCCTAAACAACAGTGCTGGTAGGAGGCCCCACTTTCACACGGACATGCTGAGTCTGGTGTAGCGTCGGGAAACAAGGAGTGGGGGTGAAGCGCCATTGTCTGCGAACAACGCCAACCGTCATATGGCTGCGCAATTCTATTAACTAGAAAACGCAGGACTGCGTAGTTGTGAATTTCAGACTTGTTCCCGTCGCCGTCCGTCGTGAACAGGGCTACTGAGTACTTTTGGACAGGATCTTTGACGAGCGAAATTTCGGTAATCTCGACTTCTTTTACATGATGTATGCACTCTACACCCATGTAAACCTTACCTTTTTCGTGTCCACAATCATTCCATGGTGACACCTGGGTATTACATATACCGCATTCTACGCGCTTATGCAGAAAGCCGGGACTGAAAAACACAGTGTATGGAAAGAGCGCTTGCCATCGTTCGATTAAGTCTCGAAATTCACCTATTCCAAAAAACACCGGCGAGTAAAAACTATTTCTCAGTAACGAATTCAAATCTATTTCAATGCGCTCAAGTTCGCACCACGCTTCATAAAAATTTTGCGCCTTGAGATCTTTGAAGCAACTCAGATATGCCAGCCTAGCATTTACCAACCTGAGCAGATACCAAGCCTTGTTTGCTTGCTCTTCGTCTTTTGACTCGCGAAAGACGATCAAACGACTTTCGATCGCGCTTCCGAGCTCGCGCCAATGATCCACATTTACGTTTTTAGCATCTGCAACAATCAGATCTTCATATACCGACAAATCTGCAAATACCGCAGTCATTACTTAGCCTTGGAAGATTATTCAGTGTCGGAGACTTTTTTTAGTGACTCATCTATTTTTACGCTATTTTCTTGCGGAAAGCATCTCTTAGCCTCGTTCACTAAAGTCTCTATCAAACGGCTTGGCTCACCTTTATAGGCGATCACTATGCATTTTCCTTCAGTATTCTCGATTGTGAGATTTAGTTCGATAGTCTTAGGTGGCACCGGCTCCGTCATGAGCGCAAAAATTTGGCTGCTCAGCAAGTTAATAAGTATCGGAACGGCGATCCATCTTACAAAAATTGACGGCCAACGCGCTTCATTAGCATGCAATGCAAGTTCTCGGTATGCTTCCGGCTCGCTTGCAAGCGCCAATTGGCCGCCAAGCATCCCCTTCTGCAAAGCTCGATAAAATTCACCGGTGCCAGTGGGAAAGGAAGGAACCTCTGCGCCCGCTCGGTCTTCCCAAGGCGTCAGAATTATATCCGACGCTCGGATTGCGGCGACCGTATCTACGGATAGGCCTAATTTCGACGCCCAATAATTCCGATCCTTACTTGTATCGGATACCTCAACGCGAAAATGTGTCCGCTCCAAGACCATGGTATAAGTCCTTCCCATCAGAGGGCTTCAGAATCGTCGTCTGGCGCCCGCATCTACAGGTGGAAATTGTATCATCACCCAACCATCGACAAGGTATTTTTGCGCGCCAGGCTGCCCGTTTCATTTTTAAGCCCACCCAGAGTGGAGTCGCTTTATCACGGCGTCCGGAAACGCCAGCGGCCGGTGGCGCTTTTCGGGTCGAACTTGACCAGGGCGGGTGTGCTGGCGCCGATGGCCACCAGGGCTACAGACGTCGTGGCGCCCGGCGCGGCCTTAGGGATGATGCGGTAGGTGCCGTCGATAAGTTGATCGATCATCCACAGTTGCTCCGGCGCGCCGGTAAAGGCGGGCAAAGCCTCGACCTTGCCATTGGCCGCCGCGGTCAGGGTGCGTTCGGTGCCGGCCAGGACGATCTTGTAATAGGGCGTTCCCCAGACCCCGCCGGCCTCCGCAACCGGCGTAACCGTCCATTGCTGATGGGCGCGGATCATGTAGGCGCCCAGGTCGACATCGACGCGGCCCGCCGGCCA
>CBFGPQ010000094.1:0-14117 GCA_965650705.1 uncultured Asticcacaulis sp.
GCGTCGCCGCTGTCGCCAAGACGATAAAGGTCGGCGATCCGTTCGATCCGGCGACACAGTTCGGCGCCATGATCTCTTCGCGCCAGATGCACACGGCCCTGGAATATATCGAGCGCGGCCAGGCCGAGGGCGGCCGGCTTGTCATGGGGGGCAAGCAGGTGCGCGCCGAGACCGGTGGTTACTACGTCGAACCGTCTCTGCTCGACAATATCGACCCAGCAAACATCCTGGCCCAGGAAGAGGTCTTCGGGCCTGTCCTGTCGGTTATGACCTTCAAGGACGAGGCGGAGGCTTACCGTATCGCCAACGACACCATCTACGGCCTGGCCTCGGGCGTCTGGACGTCGAACATCAACAAGGCGATGCGCGCCGCCAAGGCGTTGAAGGCCGGCCTGGTTTGGGTCAATGGCTGGGACGCCTGCGACATCACTTCGCCGTTCGGCGGCGTGAAACAGTCGGGCTTCGGTCGCGACCGCTCGCTGCACGCCCTATATAAGTATGCCGACCTCAAGGCCGTTTCGATCAGCTTCAAGGCATAAGATGAAACTCACACCTACTCAGGTTTCGCTGCTGGGCGAGACCATTTCGCTCGAATCCAAACCTGGCTGGTTTGCTGTCACGAACCCGGCCGATGGCAGTGTCCTGGCCTATGTCAGGGATGGCTCGGCTGCTGACACCACGGCGGCTATCGTTGCCGCTGATCAGGCCTTTGCGGCGTGGTCGGGCATGACCGCCAAGGCGCGTTCAATACTTCTAAAAAAATGGAATGATCTGGTTGTCAGCCACCTCGAGGACCTGGCGCTGCTGGTGACGCTTGAGCAGGGGCGGCCGATCAAGGAGACGCGCGGCGAAGTCGCCTATGGCGCATCGTTCATCGAATGGTTCGCCGAAGAGGCCAAGCGCGCCTATGGCCGCACCATTCCGGCGACGGCGCCTGGCAAGCACCTGCAGACCATCAAGCAGGCGGTCGGCGTCTGCGCGGCGATTACGCCGTGGAACTTCCCGATCTCGATGATCACGCGCAAGGTATCGCCAGCCCTGGCGGCCGGTTGCACCGTCGTCATAAAGCCGTCGGAAGAGACGCCGCTGTCGGCCCTGGCGCTTTATGTGCTGGCGCGCAAGGCCGGCCTGCCGGACGGCGTCATCAATGTCGTCAATTCGACGACGGCCAAGGCAGTGGGCGAGGCAATGACCTCGGACCCGCGTGTCAAGAAGCTGAGCTTCACCGGCTCGACGCCGGTCGGCAAGCTACTCTACGCCCAGTGCGCCCCGACCATGAAGAAGATATCGATGGAACTGGGTGGCAATGCACCTTTCCTGGTGTTCGACGACGCCGACATTGAAGAAGCCGTCGAAGGCGCTTTGGCGTCGAAATACCGCAATACCGGCCAGACCTGCGTCTGCGCCAACCGGCTGCTGGTCCAGTCTGGCATCTATGACAGCTTCGCGGCCCGCCTGACCGAGCGTGTCAAGGCGATGAAGCTCGAGGCCGGCTGGAACGAGAGCGCGCAATTGGGACCACTGATCAACCAGAAGGCCGTCGATAAGGTCAAGGGCCTGGTCGATGACGCGGTCAGCAAGGGCGCGCAGGTCGAGGTCGGCGGTCATGTTTCGGGCCTGTTTTATGAAGGAACGGTGCTGACCGGCGTGACCCACGACATGGAGATTTTCGACACCGAAATCTTCGGACCGGTGGCGCCGCTCTTCCGTTTCGAGACGGAAGAGGAGGGGATTGCACTGGCTAACGATACGCCGTTTGGCCTGGCGGCCTATGCCTATACGCGCGATATCGGCCGCGCCATGCGGGTCGCGGCGAAGCTTGAGTACGGCATGGTCGGCATGAATGACGGCCTGATCTCGACTGAGGTGACGCCGTTCGGCGGCGTCAAGGAATCGGGCCTTGGCCGCGAAGGCGCTGCCGAAGGTCTGGATGAGTATCTGAATATCAAATATATTTCCTATGGTGGGCTGGGGGCGATTTGATCATCGACAGCAAAGGCCCCCACCACCATTTGCTCCGCAAATGGTCCCCCTCCCCAGCAAGCTGGGGAGGTATAAGATTGACCTTTTCTATACCTCCCCAGCTTGCTGGGGAGGGGGACCGCGCCGAAGGCGAGGTGGTGGGGGCCTTTCTATGACCACACTCCAATCCTTCATTTCCGAACAACGTGAATTGTTTGCCGTCGCCAATCCTATTTCAAGAGCCTTGTCACAAAAGGCTTCGGCGTGGCGTGGTGGGGTGCCCATGCATTGGATGCGCGATTGGGCAACGCCATTTCCGATATATGTGAACAATGCCAAGGCCGCGACCCTGACCGATGTCGATGGTCACGTCTATGACGATTTCTGCCTCGGCGACACGCCATCGATGTTCGGCCATGCCCGCGCCGAGCTTCAGGCCGCCATCGCCAGACAGGCGGGCGAAGGCGTCGGCTTCATGCTGCCGACGGAACTCGCCAATGAGGTTGGGGACCTCTTGCAACAGCGCTTCGGCCTCCCGCAATGGCAGGTGGCCACCACCGCATCGGATGCCAATCGCGCCGCCATCCGCTGGGCGCGCGGCATCACCAAACGCGACAGGATCCTCGTCTTCGATGGCTGCTATCACGGCATGGTCGATGACTGTTTCGTCGCCCTCTATGACGGCCAGCCCGCCAACAAGAAGGGGCTGATCGGCCAGGTCCGCGATCAGACCGAAACCACGGTCGTTATCCCGTTCAATGACATCGCCGCGCTTGAAACAGCTTTGGCGACGGGCGATATCGCCGCCGTGCTGGCCGAGCTGGTGATGACCAATTTCGGCATGATCCTGCCGGAGCCGGGCTTTCACAAGGCCTTGCGGGAGTTGACCGCGCAATATGGCACGCTGCTGATCCTCGATGAGACCCACACCCTGTCCTCCGGCCCGGCAGGCTATATCGGCGCGCACGGCTTGCAGCCCGATATCTTCACCTGCGGCAAGGCAATCGCCGGCGGCATCCCCGCCGCCGTTTGGGGCGTCACCGCTGACGTCGCCGCGCGCATGGACGCGACGCAAAAAGAGGTCGGCCCAGGCCAGTCGGGCATAGGTACGACGCTGTCCGGCAATGCCCTGGTCATGGCGGCGATCAAATGCATGCTGACCGAGGTCATGACCGACGCGGCCTATGCCCACATGTTGGCTGGCACCGACGAATTGGTGCACGGTTTGCGCGACCTGATCGACCGCCACGCCCTGCCGTGGAGTGTCGTCCACGTCGGCGCTCGCGCCGAGCTGATCTTCGCGCCCCAGCCTCCGCGCGATGCTGCCGGCATGCGGCCCTATCTTGACCACGACCTGCTGGAAGCCTTCCACATCTTCCTGATCAACCGGGGCGTATTAATTGCACCCTTCCACAATATGATGCTTATTTCGCCGCAAACCGGGGCGGACGCTACCCAGCGCCTGATCTCCGCGGTCGAGGCCTTCGTGCCCCACTATAAGGACTTCCAATGAGCCTGCCCCCGCACCCCATGGTTGCCACGCCTGACGAGGCCAAGGCCTTTCTCGACGCCCATCCGCACATCAACTATTTCGAGATCCTGTTCACGTCGATGACAGGCGTGCCGCGTGGCAAACGCCTGCGCCGCCACGAGCTTTTGCCCATCTATGAGTATGGCCGCTTCCTGCCGGGTTCGATCCTGGTTGTTGATACGCTGGGCGCGGATTGCGAAGAGACGGGGCTGGTCTGGGAAGACGGCGACGCCGATCGCGTGGCGCGGCCGGTACCGGGGACGCTGGTGCCCACGCCGTGGCTGGGCGACGATGTCGGCCAGGTCATGCTGTCGATCTATGAGCTGGATGGCACGCCCAACGATCTCGATCCGCGCCATGTGCTGCAAGGCGTGCTCGATCGCTATAAGGCCGATGGCCTGACGCCGGTCGTGGCCTGCGAACTGGAATATTATCTGGTTGATATCGAGCGCGGCGAGGGCGGCGAACTGAAGCCGGCACGGACCTTCAATACCGACGAGACACCACGCGGCATCCAGGTCTACGGCTTGCCGGAAATCGAGGCCCACGGCGCCTTCTTCCGCCAGCTATGGGAAACGGCCGACGCTCAGAACATCCCGCTGGAAGGGGCGATCTCGGAATTCGCGCCGGGCCAGGTCGAACTGACACTCAAGCACAAGGCTGACGCCCTGCGCGCCGCCGATGACGCCGTGATGTACAAGCGCCTCGCCAAGGGCGTGGCCTTAAGCCTTGGTATCGAAGCGACTTTCATGGCCAAGCCATGGCCCGACCGCGCCGGTTCGGGCTTCCACGTCCATATCTCGGTCGCGGACAAGGAGGGTAAGAACCTGTGCGCTGCCGACGATCCCTCGGGCTCGCCCTTGCTGCATAACATGATCGGCGGCATGAAGGACCACTTGGCCGACTGCATGGGTATTCTCGCGCCCGGCGCAAATTCCTATAAGCGCTTCAAAGCCAATTCCTATGCACCCGTCGGCCTGACCTGGGGCGTCAATAACCGCACGGTCTCCTTGCGCGTCACGGCGGGTCCGGCCCATACGCGCCATGTGGAACACCGTGTCGCGGGGGCGGACGGCAATCCCTACCTCGTGCTGGCGGCGATCCTGGCCTGCGCCCACCACGGCATTACGCAGAAAACCGATCCCGGCCCGGCGGTCAGCGGCAACGGCTATGCGGCGGCGGCCGAAAGCGGCGCCATCCTGCCGACCAACTGGTTCGCGGCCATAGATTACCTCGACAAGTCCAGCGTTCTGCGCGACTATCTGGGGCAGCGCTTCGTCGATATGTATGTCAAGGTGAAGCGGACCGAGCAGGCCCGCTTTTACGAGGAAGTGACGTCGCTCGACTACGACTGGTACTTGCGCAACGCCTGAGGATAAAATGGTATCGCGGCGATCTTTCTTGGCAGGTACGGGAGCGGTCGCGGCGGGCATTGTGCTGGGACGTGAAGCCGGTGCGGCAACAGCCCCTTTGCGCTTTTACAACTGGGACACCTATATCGGCGACAACACCCTGTCGGAGTTCAAGGCGGCGACGGGCATCGACGTTGAGATGACCCTGTTCGCCACCAATGACGAACTGTTCGCACGGACGGCAGGCAGTGCGGAAGCATACGACGTCATCGTGCCGTCGTGTGATTTCGTTACGCGCATGGTTGAGCAGGGGTTGCTAACGAAGCTCGATCACAGCCGCTTGACCAATCTTAAGAATATCGCGGAGCCGTTTCGCGATCCGCTTTACGATCCGGGGTGCGCGTACAGTGTACCGTTTTCCTGGCTGATCCTGGGGCTTGGCTATCGCCGCTCGGCCATGAAGCGAAAAAAACCGCCGAAGTCCTGGGAAGACGTCTTTGACTCGAAGCGATACCGTATCGGGTGGCTGACCGAGCCGTCCGACATGATCCGCCTGTGCGCCAGCTATATCGGCGAGGACCCGAACGCCATTTCGGCCAAGGGGCTGAAGACAATCGAAAAAATCCTGACGAAACAGGCAAGGCGCGGGGTCATCTTTCATCACGACGAAGGCCAGGACATGCTGCGCGCGGGCGACGTCGATATCGTCATCGAATACAATGGCGACATCGCCCAGGTCATGGGAGAGGACCCGGACCTAGGCTTTGCGGTGCCCAAGGAGGGCAGCACGCGCTGGGTAGACTGCTGGGCCATCCCTAAGAACGCGCCCAACCCGGACGAGGCCCACCAGTTCCTGAACTATATGCTGAGCGCCGAGGCGGGTGTCGATATCTCCAGCACCATCATGTACCCGACGCCGAATGCTGCGGCGCGCGCCCTGATGCCGGCGGAATATCGCGACAATCCGGTGATCTTTCCCTCCGAGGCGCAACTTGAAAAGTGTCCGTTCGGGCGTCGCGCGTCCGCGGCGCAGCAGCAGGCCTTCGACGAAATATTTGCACGCGTACGGATGATTGCCGGACGCTAACAGTGTGGGGCGGGGTGTTTTTTGTTACGCGCTTGCGAATAGTGCCGGATAAGACGGGTTGTGATCACGTTTTGCGATTGACAAGCTGTCAAAGCCGTATTCCTCTTCGTTAACGATTTGTCGCACCGGACATCGCCGGTCGGGCCCCGCTTAAGGAGACACCTCATGAGCAAGATTGGACGTCGTTCACTTCTGGCTGGCCTCGGCGCCGCGGCCGTGGGCATCAGTTTCGCCGGCCTGTCCGGCTGTACCAAGCCGGCAGGCAAGGGCGGCAAGACAATCAACTTCTACAACTGGGATACCTATATCGGCGACACTACGCTGTCGGACTTCCAGACGGCGTCGGGCATCAAGGTCAATATGTCGATCTTCGCCACCAACGACGAACTGTTCGCCAAGATCAAGACCGGTAATTCGGGCTTCGACGTCATCGTGCCGTCGAACGACTTCGTCACCTACATGTCGCAGGCGGACCTTCTTCTGCCGCTCGACCACGCCAAGATCCCGAACCTCAAGAATGTCGATCCGGCCTTCATGGACCCGATCTACGATCCCGGCCGGAAGTTCTCGGTGCCTTACACCTGGCTGGTGCTCGGCATCGGCTACCGCAAATCGGCGATGAAGGGCGGCGCAGTGCCGGATTCATGGAAGTGGCTGCTTGACTCTCCTGAATACAAAGGCCGCATCGCGCTTCTGTCGGAGTCGGGCGACCTCATGCGTCTGGGCGCCAAGTATCTCGGTCACAGCGTCAACGGTATCCCTGATGACGTTCTGAAGCAGGTCGAGGCCATGCTGATCAAGCAGAAGCCGAACATAAAAGCCTTCCACAGCGATGATGGCCAGGACATGCTGATGTCCAAAGAGGTCGATATCGTCATGGAATATAACGGCGACATCGCCCAGGCCATGAAGGAAGATCCGGACCTGGCTTTCGTTGTGCCCAAGGAGGGCTCGCAGCTCAATTCCGATTGTCTGGCGATTCCGAAGGACTCGAAGAACCCGGAAGAGGCGCACGCCTTCATCAACTACATTCTCGATGCCCAGGCCGGCGCCAAGATTTACGAACAGATTCTGTATCCGACGCCGAACGCCGCCGCCAAAGCGCTGATGCCGGAAGACTACAAGAACAATCCCGTCATCTTCCCGCCAGCCGATGTCATGGCGAAATGCGAGTATGCGGCCTTTGAAGGCCCTGAGCGCGCGCAGGTTTATGACGCCGCGATGACGCGCATCAAGGCCTCTTAAAAGAATACAGGACGCGCCGGTCACACCGGCGCGTTCTTCGTTTTACACTTCGGTGGGGTTGGGGACTTCCATGGAACAGAGTTGGCGTCAGGCCAAAAGCATGTTCGGGGCGATGCTCAGTGCGCCTCTATTCTGGCTGGTCGTCTTCTTTTTCGTCCCGCTGGCTATCGTCTTCGCCTACAGCTTTGGGCAGAATGTCGGCCTGATCGATATCTCGGTCTTCACGACCTTCGACAACTATAAACGCGCTTTTGAGCCGTTATATCTCGCCATATTCGTCAAATCGATCTGGATCGCGGCGATTACCACCTTCCTGTGCCTGGTACTTGGCTTTCCGGTGGCGCTGGCCATTACCTTTGCGCCCCCTAAAGCCAAGGCGTGGCTATTGCTGCTGATCATGCTGCCGTTCTGGACGAACCTGTTGATCAGGACCTACGCGCTGATGGCTTTCCTAAGGACAGAGGGGTACATAAACACCACCTGGCACTGGGTCTTCGACGGCATCAATGCGGTTTCCGGCGGTATGCTGGGCGAATTCCGCGCCATGGAATTGATGCACACCAACTTTGCCGTCGTGCTGGGGCTGGTCTTCGTCAACCTGCCATTCATGATCCTGCCGCTCTATTCGACGCTCGATCGTATGGACCGGTCGCTGCTTGAGGCGTCGCTGGACCTGGGCGCCGGGCATATCTCGACCCTGTTCAATGTCGTTGTGCCGATGGCTGGAGCTGGGATCGCGTCCGGCATCCTGATCACCTTTATTCCGGCGCTGGGTTCCTATCTGACGCCCGACATGCTGGGCGGGCCGGATTCGCAGATGATCGCCAACGTGATCGAAAGCCAGTTCAAGCGCGCCAATAACTGGCCGTTCGGTGCAGCGCTCAGCTTCCTGCTGGTCTACATGACCTTCATAGGCATCGCTATCCAGGGCCTGATCGAGCGCAAAAATACGGGGAGGGCGGCATGAGCGAAGCCGTGAAAACCCGCAAAAGTCCGCCCGGGCCGCTGGAATATCTGCGCCGCTGGCCGCTGCAGGCCTGGTTGGCCCTGGTCGCTTTCTTCCTTTATGCGCCGTTGATCTCTCTGATGGTCTTCAGCTTCAACGACTCGCGGTTCACGACCGTGTGGCGCGGCTTTACCTTCCGCTGGTACGAAAAGGCCTTCAAGAATGCCAGCCTGATCGAGGCTTTCGGCAACTCGCTGACCATTGCGCTTTTGTCGACCATCATTTCGGTCGTCGTCGGCGCCATGGCCGCCATCGTGCTGTGGCGGTTCCGCTTCCCGGGCAAGACGGCCTTCAATGCCGGCCTGGCCATCCCCATCGTCGTGCCTGAAATCTGCATGGGCGTCGGCATGCTGGTCTTCTTCGCCAAGGTGCTGCCGTGGCCGCAGGACCTAATCTGGCCGTTAAATCTCGGCGCCATCATCATCGCCCACGTGTCGTTCTCCTTTCCTTTCGTGGCTGTGGTGGTGCGGGCGCGTCTGGCCAGCTTCAACCGCGAGTTGGAAGAGGCTGCGCGCGATCTTGGAGCATCAGAATTCCGCACCCTGATGGATGTCATTGTTCCGCATATCGCGCCATCGCTGGTGGCCGGTGCGCTTTTGGCCTTTACCCTCAGCCTCGACGACTTCGTCATCACCTTCTTTACGGCAGGTCCCGACACGGTGACCTTCCCGGTCAAGGTCTATTCGATGGTGCGCTTCTCGGTCACGCCGGAAGTCAATGCCGCCTCGACCATCCTGATCATCGTCACCGTGCTCCTGACCTTCCTCGCCCTCAGATTCCAGGGCTCCGATGCCCTGACCGCCGGCCATGACGGCGGCGCGACTGAAAAGAAATAGCTTCCACTGGCTCAGAGAACAGAATGTCCAATCCGATCATCCAGTTCGAGAATGTCTCCAAGCGCTTTGGCAAGGTCGCGGCCGTGGACAATGTCTCGCTGACCATCAATGAGGGCGAGTTCTTTTCGCTGCTCGGGCCGTCGGGGTGCGGCAAGACCACGCTTTTGCGCATGCTGGCCGGCTTCGAGATGCCGACCGAAGGCCGCGTGCTGATCGACGGCCAGGACATGTCGACGACCTCGCCGAACAAGCGCCCGGTTAATATGGTCTTCCAGTCCTACGCCGTCTTCCCGCACATGACCGTGTTGGATAATGTTGCCTACGGCCTGAAGATGGATGGCGTTCCGGGAGACGAGCGTCGCCGCCGCGCCGAGGAGGCGCTGGAACTGGTCAAGCTCGGTGGTTTCGGCACGCGTAAGCCGGACCAGATGTCGGGCGGCCAGCGTCAGCGCGTAGCGCTCGCCCGTGCCTTGGTCAAAAAGCCGCGCGTCCTGCTGCTCGATGAGCCGTTGTCGGCGCTCGACGCCAAGCTGCGCGACCAGATGCGCACCGAACTGGCCATCCTGCAGGAAAAGGTCGGGATCACCTTCATCATGGTCACCCACGACCAGGACGAAGCCCTGGCCATGGCGACGCGCTGCGCCGTCATGAACAAGGGCGTGCTGCAGCAGGTGGCGACGCCGTCGGACCTGTACGAATTTCCCAATTCGCGCTTCGTCGCCGACTTCATCGGCAGCGTGAACATGTTCGAAGGTACGCTTGATGTCGACGCCAAGGACCACGCCGTGATCAGTACGGCCGACATAGGTCCGGTCTATCTCGACCACGGTGTTACCGGCCCGGAAAAGGGCACGGTCTGGGCCGCCGTCCGGCCGGAAAAGATCGAGCTGCACAAGCGCACCGATACGCCGCCCAAGGTCGATGATGCGCCTGAAGGCTATAATGTTGTCGCTGGCGTCATCAAGCACCTGGTTTATCTTGGCTCCGAGACCATTTACGAGGTCGAGATCGCCAGCGGGCGGCTGATCAAGGTTGTCCGGCCCAACCTGACGCGCTGGGACCAGGAAGACTTCACCTGGGACGAGAAGGTGTGGATCAGCTTCCACGCCTGTTCGCCGGCGGTATTGCTCAACTGATATTCAGCCTGCGGACGAATTTATACTTCCAATTTCTCCGAAATGGGGTAGTTTGATGGGTAGCAAGTAATTACGGACGAGCATAATGGCGGATAAGCCTGTCGTCGGCATCATGGCCTGCAATCGTACGGTCGGTGTGGAAAATGCCCATGCGGTGATGGAACGGTATGTTCGCGCTGCCATCCGTTATGGCGACTGCCAGGCGCTTCTTATCCCCCCCGTCATGGAAGGCTTTTCATCCGGGACGGTGACGCGCCGTCTCGACGGGTTGATGCTGACTGGCTCGCCGTCCAACATTGGCGCGCGCCGCTATGGCCAGGATGGTGGTGACGGGCCTTACGACGAAGGCCGGGACGACGTATCGCTGGCCATGATCGAATGCATGATCACCATGGGCAAGCCGGTCTTCGGTATTTGCCGCGGATTTCAGGAAATCAATGTCCTGTTGGGCGGGTCGTTGCGGCGGGACATCGGTTCGGCCGTCGGCAACCGGCTGGGCCATCATGCGCCTGAGACGGCAGGTTTCGAGGAGATGTTCGATCACACGCATCCCGTGACCCTGACGCCTGGCGGAGTTTTGCACGATATCTATGATCGTGACCAATTGATGGTGAATTCCGTCCATTTCCAGGGCGTCGACAAGCTTGGCGACGGACTGACGATCGAGGCCGTAGCGCCGGACGGTCAGGTCGAAGCCTTTAGCGCCAATATCAGCGGCTCCCAGGTCTTGGGAGTGCAGTGGCATCCGGAATGGCAGGCGGACCGCTATCCGGACAGTCAGATATTCTTCCAGTTGATGGGACAGGCGCTGCGCGGCGCTCCGGTCGCCGGTATGGCCGGGAAACACGCAAAATTGTGATCACAATATTTGACTTTGGCGGCCGTATTTAGGAAAGTGACGACCTATACCACTTTTCCCTCCCGGCTTTGCGGGGAGGGGGGACCGCGTAGCGGTGGGAGGGGCAGGCCACCGGCACCATGCCCCTTCCGTCATCTTCGGCCCAGGCCGCGATGACACCTTCCCCGGCCTCGGCGGCAGCCGAACGGGGGGAGGAACTTCTGCGGTTTCCGACTTTTAAGGACCGCTCGATGACCGCCGCCACGCCCATCCGCAATTACGACATGAACGAACTGCGCCAGCTCGACATGGCGCACCACCTGCCGGCGCAGTCGGACTACAGGCTGCAGCACGAACTGGGTGGATCGCGCATCATTACGCGCGCAGAAGGCTGCGTCATCACCGACGCCGAGGGCAAGTCGCTGCTGGACGGCATGGCCGGTCTGTGGTGCGTCAATGTCGGCTATGGCCGCGAGGAGCTGGCCCGTGTCGCCTATGAGCAGATGCTGGAACTGCCCTACTACAACACCTTCTTCAAGACGGCGACCCCGCCGCCTGTGCGCCTGGCGGCGCGCATCGCCGGCCTGATGCAGCAGTCCAATCCGGACCTGAAGCACGTCTTTTTCAATTCGTCGGGCAGTGAAGCCAACGACACCATCTTCCGCCTTGTGCGCTACTACTGGGACCTTAAAGGCGAGCCGAAACGCAAGATCTTTATCAGCCGCCGCAATGCCTATCATGGTTCGACGGTGGCCGGCGCGTCGCTGGGCGGCATGACCTTCATGCACGAACAGGGCGATCTGCCGATCCCTGGCGTCGAGCACGTTGACCAGCCTTATCTGTTCGGCGAAGGCTTCGGCGAGGATCCGGATGCCTTTGCCGCACGTGTCGCCCAGTCGATTGAAGACCGTATCCTCAAGGTCGGCCCGGAAAACGTCGCGGCCTTTATCGGTGAGCCGGTCCAGGGCGCCGGCGGGGTCATCATCCCGCCGGACAGCTATTGGCCGCGTGTCGAAGCCATCTGCCGCAAGTACGGTATCCTGCTGATCTGCGATGAAGTCATATGCGGCTTCGGGCGCCTGGGCCATTGGTTCGGGCACCAGCACTGGGGCATCAAACCCGACCTGATCGCCATGGCCAAGGGGCTGTCGTCGGGCTATCTGCCGATCTCGGCGGTCGGCGTCTCCAGCAAGATCGTCGATGTCCTGGTCGACAAGGGCGGCGACTTCGTCCACGGCTACACCTATTCGGGGCATCCGGCATGCGCGGCCGTAGCGCTGGCCAATATCGACATCCTGGAACGCGAGAACCTGATCGAACGGACGCGGACGGTGACCGGGCCGTACCTGGCCAACGCGTTAAAACGCCTCGACTCCCATCCGATGGTCGGCGAGGCGCGTTCGCTGGGACTGATCGGCGCGGTCGAGATCGTGGCGGAGAAAGGCACCAACAGGCGCTTTACGGGTAAGGAGGGGGCGGCGGGACCGATCGTCCGCGACATCTGCATCAAGAATGGCCTGATGGTGCGCGGCATACGCGACAGCCTGGTCATGTGTCCGCCGCTGATCATCAGCGAACCCGAAATCGACCGGATCGTGGACACGATTGAAATGTCGCTGAACGAAGCTGAACCGGTATTGCAGGCGTTGTAATTGTCATGATCTGCGGTCATATCTGAGCGCATGAAAACAGAGATCAGTTGGGCCTTTATCGGGCTTTTTGCCGCCTTCGGTCTTGCCGGGGCGGCGCTTGTTGTGGCGCCGGAATATGCGGCCTTGGCCACCTTCGCTTTCGTGCTGCTGGGCTGGGTGATCAGCCTGTGTTTCCACGAATATGGCCATGCCGCCACGGCTTCGGCGTTCGGCGACACCAGTATCGTTGAGCGCGGCTATCTGACACTCAATCCCGTCCATTATTTCCACGGCTTCGGCAGCCTGATCCTGCCCGTCATTGCGCTGGTACTCGGCGGGATTGCCCTTCCGGGCGGCGCGGTCATGATTCGCACCGACCTGATCCAGCGGAAATGGCAGCAGTCCCTGGTCGCCCTGGCCGGTCCGGCCATGAGCCTGGTCAGTGCGCTCATCTGCTACTGGGTGTCGCAGGCCGTCAGTGGCACGCCTTTGCTCTATGACGGACTAATGCTGCTGGCTTTCTTCCTGATGATGGCCTTTGTGCTGAACATCCTGCCGGTCCCGGGACTGGATGGCTTCGCGGCGTTGCGGCCCTTCCTTCCTCAAGCCTTGACCAGGGCCGTGCCACCCCAGGTGGGGGGCCTGGTGATCATTGCCGCATTGCTGGGCGTGTTCTTTTTTGGCTATCGCATCATCCTGCCGCTGGTCATGGGGGCTGCGACAGTCTTCGGTATGAGTATCGACCTGGATCAGATCGCTGAAGCGATGGATCGCTTCCAGTTCTGGCGCTAAATTTTCTGGATTATGACGCCGTACCAGCCGAGCCCGGCATAGGTCTCGTAACCCGGCGTGCGGTGAAACGCGATCAGATTGCCACCATCCTGATAGGTTCCAAAAGGCTGGCCGCCCGTTCGTAGGGCGATGCGGTCGTGCAGGATACCCTTGCCATCCGAAGACGCGATCACCCGGCCCGACGAGTCGACCAGCAGGGCGCGTGTGGTCTGACGCTCGGCTTCGGTCAAGCGAATCCCTTGCGTGATCGCGGCGGCCTGGGGTTGCCAGTCGAAGTGGACGCCCAGCACGCCGATCGCCTTGCCATCTGACAGGCCATCCTCGCGCACGGCAGTGGCGTAGGTCGCGACCTGGGCGCCGTTCAGGTGGCGTTCGGTAGTGATGTCGGCGACAGCGAAATCATCGCCGCTTGAGAGTGCGCGGGCGCGCTGGAACCACGCCTGGTCTGCGACATTGGCGCCTTCGACGCTGTAACGGTTCGGCCGGCCATTGGCGATGATAGTGCCGTCAAGGTCGCACAGCCACAGGTCGAGATAGACCGTATAGGCGTCGAGGATGACGCCCAGGCGCTGCGAGGCCTTGGCGCAGGCCGAACGGTCGGATGCAGCCGCGACCATAGCGGCGTCGGTCGCCCACCAGCGGACGTCGCAGGTGCGTTCATAAAGATTGCGGTCGATGAGTTCGATGGCATTGAGCGCCAG
>CBFGPQ010000095.1:0-14078 GCA_965650705.1 uncultured Asticcacaulis sp.
CGGTCCGGGCAAGCCATCATGACCCAAACGGACGGATATGTCATAAGACAAGCATTGCTCCGAATTCAAACGAAGCGAAGCAATGCCTTTGGAATTTGGTTTGTCCGGCGGAAATGCTTAGGTTTCCTGCGCAACGCCGGTTTCGATCTTGCCGGTCAGCTGACTGTCGTCAGTGTCGCGGGCGATATCGCCGATCGACAGAATGCCGACCATGCGCTTGTCGCGGTCCAGCACGACAAGGCGGCGGATCTGGCGTGTGCGCATGACGTCGCCGGCTTCGGTTACGTCATTGTCTTCAAAGCAATAGACGACATTTTCGGTCATGACCTGGCGAACTGGCGTATCGGCGTTAAGACCTTCGGCAACAGCTCGAATAACGATGTCGCGATCTGTCAGGGCGCCGCTCAGGCGGTCGTTCTCGCCGACGGGGAGGTAACCAAAATCGCCATCGCGCATCATCCGCGCGGCTTCGCGCAAGGTGGTTTCGGGCGTGGCGATTTCGAACTCGGGACACATGACTTCGCTGACTTTCATGGGGTATCTCCGCTACTGGTGAAGTGGGATTGTTGGGGGCGCGCGAAGGATAGGCGCCGAGACGTAAGAAGAGGCTGCGCATGGCCGGAGCTTTGCGTAAATTCGCCGTAAGCTATCCGAATTTACGGAATTTTGATCCCGCCGTATGGCTTCCTGATATTTCCCTTAGGTTGCAAGAGATACCCTGAAAGTTGTCACAGGGACTGCCGAAGCAAAATCAACAAACAGGCGGAGGAGTGCACCATGCGGCTGCACGACCGGAAGGCGGCGGGGCAAGCGCTTGCCCGGCGGCTTGAGAACTTTTCCAGAAAGCCCGATACATTTATCCTGGCCCTGCCGCGCGGCGGCGTGCCAGTCGCCTATGAAATTGCCCGAAGTCTGCGCCTGCCGCTCGATGTCTTCCTGGTGCGCAAGCTGGGCCTGCCGCGCTTTCCCGAAATCGCCATGGGCGCGGTCGCCAGCGGCGGGATACGGGTGATGAATCCGGACATTGTCAAGACCTACGGCATTCGCGACGAAGATGTCGAAGCCGTCGCACGCGTCGAGACCGAGGAGTTGGCCCGGCGAGAAACCGCTTATCGCGGCGATCGCCCCTACCCCGCCATGCGCGGCAAGACGGTTATCGTCGTCGATGACGGCTTGGCGACGGGCGCCAGCATGCGTGCCGCGCTGACGGCGCTGCGCCGCGAAGGGCCGAAGGAACTGATCTGCGCTGTGCCCGTGGCCGCGCCATCCGACGGCAACGACCTGCCAGATGCCGACATGGTTTTCACCCTCATGCGGCCTGAACCGTTTCACAGCGTCGGCCTGTGGTACGAGCGCTTCGAGCAAGTCAGTGACAAGGAGGTGCAGTTGCTGCTCAAGGATGCGGAAATCTTCGCTCCCGACGCGCCGCGCGGCGAGGCCGATATCCTGGCCGACAAGTTGCGCCGCCACGTCACGCCGCTGACCGGAAAGAAGGCCGATTACGACGAACTGATGGTGATGGCAGAAAACGCACGTTTCGTGCTGATCGGCGAGGCCAGCCACGGTACGCATGAATTCTATAAGATCCGCGCCGATATTACCAAGCGGCTGATCGCCGAGAAGGGGTTTTTGGCGGTAGCCGTCGAAGCCGACTGGCCCGACGCTTTTCGGGTGAACCGCTATGTGCGCGGCGACAAAATCGGCGGCCCCACTGATGCTTTGAGCGACTTCAAACGTTTTCCGCAATGGATGTGGCGCAACAAGGAAACGCGCGACTTTATCGACTGGCTGCACGATCACAATGCGTCCTACGCCACGCGCAATGCCGGTTTCTATGGTCTCGATCTCTACAGCCTCAACACTTCGATCGAGGCCGTCATCGGCTATCTGGAGGGCGTCGATCCAGCCGCCGCCAAGGCGGCGCGCAACCGCTACGGCTGTTTTGATGCCTTCGGCAATGACCCTCAGCGCTATGGCTACATGACCGGACGCGGCGGCGCACAGACCTGTGAGGACGCGCTGATCGCCCAGCTGCGCGACCTGCAGAAACACACCTACGACTATATGCGCCGCGACGGCGCCCTCGCCGGCGAGGCGTTCTTCTCCGCCGAACAGAATGCGCGCTTGGTGAAGAATGCCGAGAACTATTACCGCGCCATGTTCCGGGGCCGGCCAAATTCCTGGAATATCCGCGATACCCACATGGCGGATACGCTGGACGAGCTCGACCTTTTTCTGTCGAAACAACGTGGTCGGCCGGCCAAGATCGTCGTCTGGGCGCACAATTCGCATATCGGCGACGCGCGCGCGACCGGCGCCAAAGCGCGCGGCGAACTGAACCTGGGGCAACTGGTTCGTCAGCGTCACCCCGATGAAAGCCTGCTCATCGGCTTTTCGACCTACAATGGCACGGTCATGGCCGCGGATGACTGGGATGAGGCCGCGCAGGTCAAGACAGTGCGCCCTGGCCTCAGCGGCAGCGTGGAGGAGTTGTTCCATAAGGTAGGGGAGCCTGGTTTCCTGCTCAACATGCGCGATAAGGGCATGGCGCGGCACCTGCTGAAGGACTCACGGCTGGCGCGGTTTATCGGCGTCATCTACCGGCCAGACAGCGAACGGCTCAGCCACTATATCGATGTCGTCATGCCCGAACAGTTCGACGCCGTGCTGCATATCGATGAAACACAGGCCCTGTCGCCGCTGGCGGAGGAACCCGCGTTGGCGACCGTACCCCAGGTCGACGAGACCTATCCGACCGGGCTTTAATCTTATTCCTTCTCCCCGTTTACGGGGAGAAGGTGGCCCGTAGGGCCGGATGAGGGGCAAAAACTATTTCCGCACCCTCGCCTACGACGCTGCCCCTCACCCTAACCCTCTCCCCGCAAGCGGGGAGAGGGGATTAAGGCTTAACCCATGGCTTCTGCTGGCGCCATGATCTCGGATTGGGCCTGTTTCTTGAGAGCGTCCATCTCCTTGGCCAGATCCTTGGCTTCCTGGCTGGACAGGTACTTCTTGGCCTTTTCGAAAATCTCGCCTTCTTCTTCCTCGACGTGGTGCGTGACCGAGTGCTTGAACTCGCCGAAGGTCTCAAGCCACAACTCGTCAGTGACCGGCGTGGTACTCAGTTTTTCGAGGTATTCGCGAATCTCGTCGTGCTCGTGATTGGCATGTTCGATCTTCTCTTCGACCTGCTTGGACCGCGTCGCGTCCTCGATGGCCTTGTAGAAAGTTTGTTCCTCGGTGTCGGCGTGGAGCGTCAGTTCAAGCTTGATGGTTTCGAACAGACTCTGACGCTCGGCCGGGTCCTTGCTGGCAATGACCTGTTCCATAAGGTCCGCCACCTTCTGGTGGTCCTTTTTCAGGTAGTTGTAGATATCCATGATACTCTCCTCATCATACTATAGAGCTTGTTGTAAGCGTCTTAGGGAAGGTCGTTCGCCCCGTTGATGACCATGATGCCAAGATGACGGTAAGATCGATATGGCCGCCGCCACGGCCGACTATAAGACCTACGTAAAACCTTGATTGCGCTTGAGAATTACTCTCAATTCTATTTGTGTGTGATCTGGATGCCGGCAGCGTCAAAGGCCTTTTTAATCCGACGGTTATATTCACGCAGGACCTTCCAGCGCGACGTCGGCTGGGTCCGCATTCGCGATTTGACGATCACACCAATATCCGACAGCAGGTCGACCCCCGCGATTTCCAGATCAGCCAGGATGAGTGGCCCATATTGCGCGTCCTTACGAAGCTCTGCCGCCGTTTCGCGCATGACCTGCATAGCGTGGTCGATGTCGGTATCGTATTTGAGCGGGAGATCGGAGGCCGCATAGGAGAAGGTCTTGGTCATATTGTGAATGACCTGGCTTTCACCATAGGGGAAGATGTGCAGCGTACCGTCAGAACCGCGCAGGCGGATGGTGCGCAGGGTCATGTCCTCGACCTCGCCACTGAAGGCGCCGATCTGGACGATGTCGCCGACGGCGACGATGTCTTCCAGAATAAGAAAAAGCCCAGTCAACATGTCCTTGACGATGGTCTGGGCGCCAAAGCCCACCGCCACGCCGACAACGCCGGCGCCGGCCAGGACGGGCGCGATTTCGACGCCGACCTGGCTCAGCAGGGTGATGATGGCCAGGACGATAATGACGACCTGCAGCAGACGGCGAACCAGTGGTCCCAGGGTATCCAACTGCGCGCCGCGGCGCGGGTCGCCTTCACGGCGCAGCCGGTTCAGCGTCTTGCGGGTGAACAGGCCAACGGCTTCGACAGCAAGCGTTGCCAGAACCAGCACCGCCAAAACGCGCAATGTCGTGGAGGCAATATGTCGGCCTGAACCTTCCGACGCCCACGCAATGATATCGATGCCCCAGACATTGGCGGCCAGGATGATGGCGATCAGCCAGACCACCAGGCCAATGACCGAGCGCGTTAGTTTCAGCGCCTTGTTCGCGCGCTTTCTGCGCTCTTCGGAACTTTCTCCCGGCAGGTGGGCGATGGCCCGGCACAACAGCCAGTTCAGGCCCCTAATGAGCAGGAAGGCCGCGACAAGGATAAGCGCCGTCAACCCGGCATTGACCGCAAGCCCTTGCGGGCCCAAACCGACCAGATGGTTCCAGAACAATGTCAAATTACTGCTGATCTGCTCGTACGCCGTCACGATTTAACTCCGTAGCCATCAGTCTCGGCGTAACCCTGACGGCGGGCCCGTAAGGCGGAAATGACCCACACCCGGGCGGACGGAAAAAAATCGGCAAAGTGTTTTGAGTGTTGCTTCGTTCCGACGTGGCGCTTCAGGTCGCTTCGGGCATGATTTCGGCGCTGTTGACCAGGTGCTTCGTGCCTATCAGCGTGCCAAGGATCGAGATCGCCATGTCGTGGAACCGGTGCTCCTTGTCGCTGGCGCACAGATCGGCAATGACCCAGGTCAGCATGTCCTGTTCGAACAGGTCACCAACCGTCTTAAGCACGCAGGCCTCGGTAGCTATGCCGGCGATGTGGACCTCCCGCGCCCGCCACAAGGCCAGGTGGCGTTTCAGTTCGTCATTGCAGCCGCTGTAGTCGGGCTTGTCGATGATCACGGCGTCAGGGCGCGGCGCAATGGCCAGTTCGATGCCTTCACTGCCCGGCGCCAGGTCGTGATAACCGAGAATACGCCGAAAGGGCGACGGGTCGGGATTGTAGAAACGCGTGAAGACGACGTGGTCGAAGCGGTATTGGATGTCTTCGATGGGTTTCAGCACGTGGCGCGAGGACGGGCTGACGAAACCTTTCTGGACGTCAATGGCGACAAGAACCTTCGGCATGCCTTTCCTTTCTGATGGACGGAAAGACTAGACCGCGCGCGCATAATGATTCGATCCGATTCCGGATAAAAAAATCCCCGGAGGCGGACCACCGGGGGCAAGACAGTTGGGGGAAAACCTTACGGGGAGAAGGATCCAACATTGTGGTTATCATAACTTGAAATCGATTACAACTCTGTTAAGGCTATGACCGGCCAAAGGCAATGCTATGCTCGACCGCAAGGGTAGGACTTATAAGAGGAATCAGCATCATGGACGTATCACGGCGTTATTTTCTGGGCGCTTCGGGCGCGCTGGCGGCCTTCGCGGCAGCGGGCCAGGCGGGCGCCGCGGCGGGCCTGATCAAGGCCAACTGGCCGCTGGGTGTCCAGTTGTGGACCGTCAATGCCCAGATGAAGGAAGACATTCCCGGCACGCTGAAAAAGCTGAAGAGCCTGGGCTTCGACGTCATCGAGACCGCAGGACTCTACGGCAGCACGGCTCAAGTGCTCAAGGGCCAGTTGGCCGATGCCGGCCTGAAAGCGCGCGCCTGCCATATGAATATGGGCGCGCTATCGACCGATATCGACAAGCACATCAGCGACACCCTGGTTTTGGGCGCTGGCTGGCTGGTCGCCTCCTCGCCCAAGACGCCCGGCCCGATCGATACGACCAAGCCGTGGGTCCAGGCCATGAGCGAAGCCATGACCAAGGACGCCTATCAGCAGAACGCCGAGATCATCTCCCAGATCGTACCCAAGATCGAAGCGGCGGGACTGAGGTTCGCCTATCACAACCATCCGATGGAATTCGATGATTTCGATGGCCAGTCAGGCCTCGACATTATGCTGACCGGCTCGGACAAGGCTCGCCTGGAACTCGACCTTGGCTGGGTTGCCGCGGCTGGCCACGATCCGGCAGCCATGATCAAAAAGTACAGGGGCCGCGTCGACCTTCTGCACATCAAGGACATGGTCAAGGATGGCGCGAGCTATCGATCGGTCGAACTGGGCAAAGGTATCGTCAAATGGAAGCCCGCTTTCGAAGCCGCCAAGGCCGAGGGCGTGAAGGCGTTCTTCGTCGAGCAGGAAGAGCCCTATCTCCGGCCGATCTTCGAATCCCTGGCGGAGAGCGTCGCCTACCTTAAGGCTTTGTAAGTCAAAGCTTGGATAAGTTAAAGGTTGGCATTTTCGCCACCGCAGTCTAGGGATTGCCTTTGCGGCGCGCGGGAACGCGCCGCAACAGGATTTATATATGTCGACCATCTCCGATGTCGCCAATCTGGCCGGCGTCTCTACGGCAACCGTGTCGCGCGTACTTAACGGTTATACGCATGTATCGCCACGCGTGCTGGAAAGGGTCGAAAAAGCGATCGCCGAGTTGGGCTACGAGCCCAATGCCATGGCGAAATCCCTGCGCACGCTGAAAAGCAACCGCATCGTCGTCACCGTCCCGGACATCGCCAACCCCTTCTACGCCAATATTATCCGTGGGGTCGAAGAGACCGCGTCGGCCGCCGGCTATGCGGTCTTGCTCGGCGACATCGGGTCAGCCGCCGGCAGCGACGAAGCCTATGCGGCCTTGCTGAAACGGAAAGAGGCCGACGGCCTGATCTTTCTGGGCCACAGTCTGCCCGACTCACTCCAGGAACGCGTGACGCGCGAAGGCGCGGCCGCCCCCGTCGTCAATGGCTGCGAATTCAGCGGCAGCCTGCCGGTATCGAGCGTCAATATCGACAACACCGCCGCGGCGCGTGAAATGATCGAGCACCTGCATAGACTGGGGCACCGCCGTATCGGCGTCATCACCGGCGATATGCGCAGCCCGACCAGCCGCGGCCGCCTGAGCGGCGTCGAGGATGCGGCTAAAGCGTTAGGCATCACGGACATGCAGATCGTCAACGGCGACTATACGATCGAGTCGGGTATTGCACGCGCCACGGAACTGATCCAGGGCGCGCAACGGCCGACGGCAATCTTCTGCTTCAGCGACGATATGGCGTTTGGCGCCATCCATGCCCTGCGTGAGGCCGGTCTGAGCTGCCCGGACGATGTCTCGGTGGCCGGTTTTGACGACCTGCGCCTGGCTAAGTACGCCCAGCCGGCCCTGACGACCATCCGCCAGCCTATGCACGAGATTGGCGTCAAGACAGTGGAACTGCTGCTTGACATCATCGAAAATGGCGCCACAGAGCGGGTTAACCTGACGCTTGGTCACGAACTGGTGGTACGCGCAAGTACGGCGGCGCCAAGATAGTCCTTTGCTTCGGAGCAGCTTGCGAGTATGATCTAATAATACTTGTGAGGATATCATGGGAACGACAGTCAGCCTGGGCGACCATTTCGAAAGCTTCGTGCAGTTGATGCTGCAAAGCGGACGCTATAACAATACCAGCGAGATCGTACGCGACGGCCTGCGGATGGTTGAAGAGCGCGAACGTCGCGTGGCGACTCTCGACGCCATCCTGACCCGCAGCCGTGCGGATGTTCAGGCCGGACGCCTGACACCGGCGGAGCAGGTGTTCGACGAACTGGAAGCCGAGATCAATGCCTTGCCGGATTCCAACGCCGAATGAAGGTCGTCTTCAGCGACGAGGCCAGAGCAAACCTTCGGTCCATCGCACTATACATCGCTCGGGGCAATAAGAAGCGCGCCCTGTCTTTTGTCCAGGAACTGCGGGAGGCAGCGCTGGCCTTGGGTGACCACCCGCGCGCCCATCCGCTTATTCTGGGCTACGAAACTTACGGTCACCGTCGCAAACCGTTCAGGGCCTACCTGATCATCTATACAATCGCCGGCGACAAGGTGATCATCGACGCCATCCTGCACAGCGCACAGGACTATGAGGCAATCCTCTTTCCGGATGCGTAGCTACGGCAAGCTATAAGCGATCACCTTGCCCGACGGCTTGATCTTGGGGTTCTTGCCGCCGCCGGCCTGGACGACAACGTACTGCTTGCCTTTGACGGCATAGGTGGCGGGCGTGGCGATGCTCGAGGCCGGAAGTTGCGCCTGCCACAGCAGGGCGCCGGTCTTTTTATCGAAAGCTCTGAACCGGTTGTCAAAGATGGTGGCGGCAATAAACAGCACCCCGCCTTTGGTCACCACCGCGCCGCCATAGTTCTCGCTCCCGGTCGTCTTGTCGGCCAGTTCCGGATATTCGCCCAAGGGCCTCTTCCAGACATACTTGCCGGTATTGACGTCGAGCGCGCTCAAAGTGCCCCAAGGCGGCTTGATGGCTGGATAGCCATCCGGATCCAGAAAGCGGACATAGCCGTCGAAGACATAGGCGTCGTTGTCGGTCGACGGGTATTCGCCCGCGACCTTTTTGGCCTTCTGAGCCGGATCGCCCTTCAGGTAGCCCACGACATTGGCGATTTCGGCGGCGCTCAGCTGCGTGCCGAAGCCCGGCATGCGGCCGGCGCCATTGGTGATCTGGCGCGTCAATTGCTGATCGTCGAGACGCGTATGGACGCCAATGAGCGACGGAAACTCCGGCGGGCTACCGGTGCGATCATCGCGGTGGCAGGAAGCACAATTATTCTGGTAGAGGGCTTCGCCGCTCGTCCCGCCCATCTTCGGCGGTTGCGGCTTGACCTTGAGTATCCACGCCATCTCGTTGGCGTTGATATAAAGCAGGCCTGTTTCCGGATCGAAGGATGCGCCGCCATACTCGGCGCCGCCGTCCATGCCGGGCAACAGGATCGTCCCCTGCACCGAAGGCGGATCGAAAGGCCCACGCGATCGTAAACCGGCGAACACCTTCCTGACCGCTGCATTGGCTTCCGGCGTGCGGTCGGTCAAAAGGTCTTCGGTCAGGTGCTGGCGTGCAAATGGCTCCGGGCTGATCGTCACAACCTGCGTCGGCGATGTGGTTTCGCCCGGCACATCGGTCGCCGGCACCGCGATCTCTTTGATTGGATAGAGCGGCTTGCCCGTTTCGCGGTCGAGGATAAAAACCAGACCCGCCTTGGTGACCTGGGCCACCGCCGGTCGCCCCTTGACGGTGATGAGCGTTGGCGGTGTCGGCGGATCGCGATCCCACAGGTCATGCTTGACCAGTTGGAAGTGCCACACCCGCTTGCCGGTATTGGCATCGAGTGCCACCAGCGATGTGCCAAACAGATTGTCGCCCTCGCGATCGCCGCCATAGAAGTCCTTGTTGCCCATGCCGGCCGACGCCAGCGGCACGAAGACCAGGCCGCGTTCCGGATCGAGCGTCAGGCCCGACCAGGCATTCGCCCCTTTTGCCGTCTTCCAGGCGTCCTTGGGCCAGGTTGCATAACCATATTCGCCCGGGTGCGGGATGGTATGGAAGATCCAGCGCAGCTTACCCGTGCGGACGTCGAAGGCGCGGATATGACCCGGCGTATTGCCGGTCGAGCCCATGACGATCAGGTCCTTATAGACCACGCCCGGCGTGACATTGCCGACGCTGATCGTGTCGAAGTCACGGCCAAGGCCCTCGCGCAGGTCGACCTCGCCGTTCTTGCCGAAGGTGTTGATCAGCCGGCCCGTCTTGACATCGACGGCGATCAGCTTGCCGCGAAAGGTGAAGAGGATGCGTCCTTTTCCATCGCCTTCCCAGTAGGAAATACCGCGCAGACGCTGGCGCGTGACGATGTCATCGCCGAAGGACGGATCGAACACCCAGATCTGTTTGCCGGTGGCGGCATCGAGGCAGAAGAGCTTGCCCTTGGGGGAAATGAAATACAGCCGCCCACGGACGACCATCGGGTTGCCTTCCATCTCGGACTGGCTGGCGCCCTCGCCGAAGGCATCGCCTGAGTCGAACTCCCAGGCGACTTTCAGGTTTTTGACGTTCTGCGGCGTGATCTGATCGAGCGTCGAGTAGTGCGTGCCGTTGGGATTGCCGTGATAGTGCGGCCAGTCGGCGCCCGAGGCCGAAGCGGTCCCGTCGATCGGCTTCTGGCCGCAGCCGGCCAAGATAAGGACAAGGCCGAGCGCCGCCAGATGCCCCCCTTTGCGCATTATCCCATCAGTCCCCGACGGCGCGCGAAGGCGACCAGCAGGTCCGGCCATAGCCCCCATGGTTCGCCGTTGCCAGGCTTCTTCATGCCGAAACCATGACCACCCGTGGCGAACAGATGGCTTTCGACGGTCCGGCCCTTAGCCTTAAGCGCATCACGCAGGGTCGTCGTGTTTTCGACGGGCACGGTCGTATCGTCTTCGGCGTGGACCAGGAAAACCGGCGGCGTGTCGGCATCGACATTGCGGTCAGGGTTATAGCGAGCGATCTGTTCAGCGGTCGCCGGACCGCCAAACAAAGACGGCGCCGTGCCGGAATAGGCAATGGCGGGATCGAGCGACTGCACCGGATAGATGGGCGCGGCCAGGAACGGGCGCGCACTCAAATCGTCGGTCGCGTCGGTCCTGGGATAGACGAACGAGGTATGACGCGTGGCGACCGACGCTGTCAGGAAACCGCCGGCGCTGAAACCCGCGACACCAACACGCGCTGCGTCGAGCTTGAAGCGCTCGGCATTGGCGCGAATAACCCGCATGGCGCGCAGGGCGTCAATCGTGCCGACATCGGCGCGATCGGCCCAGCCGTCATTGGCCAGGCGGTAGAACAGAACGAAGCAGGTCAAGCCCTCGGCGTTCAGCCTGGCGGCCAGTTCATAGCCTTCGTGGTCGAAATAGTTCCACGAAAAGCCGCCACCCGGGATGATCAGCATGGCGCCGCCATTGGGCTTGGCCGCCGGGAAGACGGCCAGGCGCGGCTTCGCGATGCCCTGGACACGGCGCAGGTGGTCGGCCGGATTGGTCGAGACCTCCTCGACCACCTCTTTCAGATTGGCGGGCGCTTTGAGATCGCCTGGAAAGCGATCATTGGGCCACAGATCTATTGTGCCAACGGGCTCGGGCCAGGTGAGCTGCCGCGTATCGCCAGGCACGGTTGGGGCCGCGGTCTGGGCGGACGCCGCAGTCGCCGCCAGCGCCAGCGGGGTCATCAGCAGGCTGCGGCGCACGACGTCCACCCTAGTACCCCATCAGCTTGCGCAGGGATTCCTTCGATGCGCCGGAGCCGGCGAAGTCGTCGAAAGCCTTTTCCGTCACGCGGATGATGTGGTCACGGATGAAGGTCGCACCTTCGCGCGCGCCGTCTTCCGGATGCTTGAGCGCGCATTCCCACTCCAGCACCGCCCAGCCGTCGTAATTGTACTGGGCCATCTTGGAGAAGATGGCCTTGAAGTCGACCTGGCCGTCACCGAGGCTACGGAAGCGGCCGGGACGTTCCACCCAGCCCTGATAGCCGCCATAGACGCCCGAACGGCCGTTCGGGTTGAACTCCGCGTCCTTGACGTGGAACATCTTGATCCGCTCGTGATAGATGTCGATGTAGCTCAGATAGTCGAGCTGTTGCAGGACGAAGTGGCTGGGATCGTACAGGATATTAGCGCGGCGGTGGCCGCCAACGACATCCAGGAAGCGCTCAAACGTCGCGCCGTCATGCAGGTCTTCGCCGGGATGGATTTCGTAGCAGCAGTCGACTCCACAGTCTTCGTAGACGTCAAGGATCGGCTTCCAGCGCCGGCCGAGTTCGGCAAAGGCCTCTTCGACCAGGCCGGGCGGGCGCTGCGGCCAAGCGTAGAAGTATGGCCAGGCCAGGGCGCCAGAGAAGGTGACTGAGGCCTTCAGGCCCAGGCGTTGCGAGGCCTTGGCGGCCAGCTTGACCTGATCGACCGCCCACGCCTGGCGCGCAGCCGGATTGTTGCGCACTTCCGGCGCCGCGAAGCCGTCGAACAGGGTGTCATAGGCCGGATGGACCGCCACGAGCTGACCCTGGAGGTGGGTCGACAGCTCGGTGATCTCGAGGCCATAGGCCGCCAGTCCGCCCTTGATCTCATCACAATAGGCTTGCGATTCCGCGGCCTGCTTCAGGTCGAAGATATGCGGGTCGCTGGTCGGCACCTGAATGCCTTTATAACCCAGGTTCGCCGCCCATTCGGCGATGGTGTCGAGCCGGTTGAACGGCGCCTTGTCGCTCAGGAACTGGGCGATGAAAATGGCCGGGCCTTTGATGGTCTTCATGATTTAATCCTTAGCGGTGCCTAGTCCCCGCCATACCCACAGGCAAGGCGGGGAAGGAAATCACACGTCTTTAAACAGTCGCCACTGGCGGGCATTGCTCGACTCGACCGCGACAGCGACAAAGTGCATGCCGCGCACGCCATCGTCTATGCCGGGCACGGCCTTGCCACCGACCGTGATCTGGTCGGCGAAGTCGCGATAGATGTTGGCGAAGGCTTCAAGATAGCCCTCGGGATGGCCCGCCGGAATGCGGATCATCGCCTGCACCTCGGGCGACAGATAGCCGCCGCCGGCGTGCAGGACCTCCGTTGGCCTGTCGCCATAGTTCAGCGTCAGGGTGTTCGGCGTTTCCTGGCTCCAATCCAGGCCACCCAGTTCACCGTAAACGCGGATGCGCAAGGCATTGCGTTCGCCGGCCGAAATCTGCGACGCGATCAGCGCGCCCCGGGCCCCGTTGTCGAAGCGCAAGAGGATGTTGCAGTCGTCGTCGAGCAGACGGCCCGGCACGACCTTGCCGAGATCGGCGCACAGTTCGGTAACGCGCAGGCCCGTGATGAATTCGGCCAGATGGAAGGCGTGGACGCCGATATCACCGATGCAGCCGCCGAGGCCGGCCTGTTTGGGGTCGACACGCCAGTCGGCCTGCTTGGAATGGACGTCCTGCGACAGCCAGCCTTGCGGATATTCGACAACGACCTTCCGGATCTTGCCAAGCTTGCCCTTGGCGACCAGGGCCTGGGCCTCACGCACCAATGGATAGCCGCTATAGGTGTAGGTCAGACCATAGTTCCGGCCGGTCTTGCGGATGACATCGCGCAGAGCCAGGGCCTGATCAAGGTTGAGCGTCGCCGGCTTGTCGCACATGACGTCAAAGCCAGCCTCGAGCGCGGCCTTGCTGACCGGAAAGTGAGTATCGTTCGGCGTCACAACGCAGACGACGTCGACCTTGCCCTGTTCCTTCGCAAGCAGGTCGCGCCAGTCGGTATGGACGCGATCGGGGGCAAGATTATAGCCCTCCCCCGCCGCCGCGTTCTTGGCCGGATCGCGGCTGAAGGCGCCGGCGACCAGTTCATAACGCCGGTCCATCCCCGTGGCCTTCAGGTGAACGGGGCCGATAAAGGCGCCCGGCCCACCACCAACCATTGCAAGCCGAAGCGGACTGTTAGACTTAACCATCGATATTTTCGCCTTCGTTACGCCCTAGAATCACCGGTTTGTAACCGCCCTTGCTTTGGAACCAGAAGATAAGCAACAGGAAGACGATACCGGTCACCACCGGGATCAGCGACACTTCCTTGAGCGCGTCCTTCTTGGCGCTGGCCGACAGGCCGTCGAGCACAGCCTTGTCGGCTTCGGGTGCCGCCGCGACCTTAGCCTCATCGAGCGCCTGGTAGGTGCCGAAGATGCTGACCTTGGGCGCGCTGAGATATTGCTGCGTCAGGTTGGTCTGGTTGGCCGTATCGTGTGCCCGCAGGCCTTCACGCGTCGAATGGTCCTGCGCCGCGCCCAACAGCACCGACCCCAGGATACCGGCCGCCAGCATGCCGCCGCCACCCAGCATGTTGATGGTGACGGCGCCGCCCTTGGGGAACTGTTCGGAGGCGACGGCCAGCGTCGTGCCCCAGAAGAAGCTCTTGCCGATGCCGTAGAGGGTCGCGGCCGCCAGGATCACACCACCGGTGGCGTCCGACATCAGGAACAGGCCGCCGGCCGACAGGGCGCAGGCCATGGCCAGCA
>CBFGPQ010000096.1:0-14063 GCA_965650705.1 uncultured Asticcacaulis sp.
GACGATGGCTGGCGCGGCCTGACCGACCGCCGCCGTCCGGAGCCGGAAAAATCGACGTCAGGCGCCATTGCCGCAGCCGCCCGCCAGGTTGCCCAGACGATTGACGCCGTCGCCATTGCCGCCATGACCAATTCGGCGGCGACCGCGCTGCACGTCGCCCGTGAACGCCCGACCTCTCTGATCCTGGGACTGACGCCAAACGTGGAAACGTCGCGCCGTCTGGCCCTGACTTGGGGCGTGCACCCGGTTGTAACCCCAATCACCCACTCGATGACCGAAACGGTGGCCGTGGCCTCCAAGCTGGCGCGTTCGGAAGGCGTCGCGGAACCTGGCCAGGACATCGTCATCGTCGCCGGCATGCCGTTCGGCAAGTCGGGCTCGACCAATGCGCTCCGCGTCGCCCGCGTCACCCGCACCAACGCCGTCGAAGCCGAGTTCGACGACGGCGCGGCCGAAACGAAATAGGTCTTCGGACATCTGAAAAAAACGCCGCGCTCCGGAAAGAGCGCAGCGTTTTTTTAAGCCACCCGGGGAAAATCCTCCAATTTGGATGAGATGCTAGCCGGCTAGCGCCGCAGGTACTCTGGTACCTGCAAGCGCGGACTGCGACGCAGATCGCCAAATTCGAGGATTTTCGGCTATTCGATGTAGTCGGGGGCAGTAATCCTTTTGCCGAGCAACATGGCATCCGCCACGATACGCAGCGGCTCAAAATCCGCATCCGACGACTTCGACTTGATCAGGTCGTGGAAGTGCGCATAGAGGCCCGGATATTCGGCCTCCTTTTCCTTGGTCATGACCTGGCCGTCGATTTCCAGCTCGGCGCCGCCCATCGACAGGGTCAGCTTTTCCCCGGCTTCGGACTCGACGAAGATGCTCCAGGTCTGGATGCCGGTCTGCAGGAAGTCGTACTCGGCACGCACCGGCACGCCGTTGGTCGTCAGCATGTCCATCTCGACCTGGATCGGGGCTTCGCAATTGCCCGGAATGTGCAGGTCTGCCTTCTTGACCATAACGGCGCCCGGCAGGATGCGCGTTACGATCGACAGTGAATTAATGCCCGGATCAAAGACCCCCATGCCACCGGCTTCGAAAATCCACCTCTGGCCTGGGTGCCACTGGCGGACGTTTTCCTTCCAGTGGACGACCACCGACTTCAGCTTACGCGACGCGATCCACTGGCGCGTACGCTCGACCGCCGGGGCGAAGCGCGAGTGCCAGCTGGCCAGCAGGCTGACGCCTTTTTGGGCGGCGAGGGCCTTGATCGCCATGGCCTCGCCGAGCGTCGCCGCGGGCGGCTTTTCCAGAAACACATGACGGCCGTCATTGATCACCTGCTGGGCGATGACGTGACGGACCTGCGGCGGGGTGCAGATGGCGATGGCCTCGATCTCGGGATGGGCCGCGACCATTTCCTCATAGGTGTTGTAGGCCTTGACGCCGTCAGGGCGCGAGCTGGGCGAACAACCGGCGACCAGGGTCAGCTTCCTGTTGGCGTTGATCGAGGGGATATGCTGATCCACCGCAATCTTGCCGAGGCCGATCAAACCGATTTTGAGGGGTTTACTGCCGAACATTACCAAAAGTCCCTTGTGTGAGCGCTTGCCTGTTATTCGCGATATTTTAGCCGAAAACCGCTGCACACTTTTCGGAGTATCGCTGTGCCTGCATTTGTCAGAGTTTTTGTCCTCTTAGCACGACGTGCCAGCTTGGCAATTATCATATTATAGCGGTTGCTCAGACAGTGCGTATATTCGCGTCATAGGTACCCATTTTTCGCCCGGTGCGGCAAAGGGCAAGGGCTGCTGGAAGTCCCACATAAGCTTCTCCCACGCCTGGACGTCGGGACTGGCGGCGTCGGCCGCCGCCTTTGCCGCGGGATCGAAGCCTGCCCCTGGCGTCAGGACCATGACCATCCGATTACCGGCGAGGAAGATTTCCAGGGCTTCGATACCGGCATCGCGAATCGAGGCGTTGATAGGCGCCGGCACTTGACCCGGCGCATGCCACTGCTTGTAGCGCTCGATAGCAGCGGCGTCATCCTTGAGATCGAGGCAAAAATAGAGCTTGTTCATGAGGCGTCCTCCATTGTTTCAGGGTATATCCTTTTGCGCTACTCGTTCCACATTCCTCACCTTAAGTAAATTTCATATTTGACGCGTTCGTTCATATGTGATGAGCTATTTCCTCAAAGCGGCCAACGAAAGACGCCGCGCACAGGAGGGATCTCGGACCATGTCGGAAGCGAAGACGGACGCAAAAGCGTCAACAGGCCTTTGGCCCATTATATTAATTACCAGCCTGTTCTTTTTCTGGGGCGTGGCCAACAACCTCAACGACATTCTGATCCCGCAATTCAAGAAGGCCTTCATCCTGACCGACCTTCAGACGGGACTGGTCCAGTGGGCCTTTTATCTCGGCTATTTCCTGCTGGCCCTGCCCGCCGCCTTTGTCATGCGCACCTTGGGTTACAAGTTCTCGGTGGTCATCGGCCTCCTGCTCTACGCGGCCGGCGCCTTCCTCTTCTATCCGGCGGCCGACAATCATCAATATAGCTGGTTCCTCGGCGGCCTGTTCGTCATCGCTTCGGGGCTGGCTTTCCTGGAAACTTCGGCGAACCCCCTAATCACCGTCCTGGGTTCTCCGGAAAAAGCCGCCTTCCGGCTCAATCTCGCCCAAAGTTTCAACCCGCTTGGCGCCCTTTCGGGCATCTTCATCGGCCAGCACTTTATCCTGTCCGGCATCGAGCACGATGAGCAGGCCCTGGCGGCCATGAGCGAGGCCGCGCGCCAGGCCTTCTACGTCTCCGAAGTCAAGGCCGTTCAGGGCCCTTACCTGGTCATTGGCTGCGTCGTCCTGGCCTGGGCAGCGCTGGTTCTGTTGTCGAAATTCCCCGCCGCGGCGACGCAGAACTCGCACGAGGACACGGGTGAGGACATTGGCTTCTTCACATCGATTACCCGGCTGTTCAGCAAACCGCACTTCCTTTTCGGCGTCGTGGCGCAGTTCTTTTACGTCGGCGCCCAGGTCGGTATCTGGAGCTTCACCATCCGTTACGCCCAGGCTGAGATCGGCCTCGGGGAAAAGGAAGCCGCCAACTACCTCTATTTCGCCCTTATCGCCTTTGCCATCGGCCGGTTCTTCGGCACCGCGCTGATGAGCCGTGTCAGTGCTTCTCTGATCCTCGGCGTTTTTGCCGTCATCAACATCGGCCTGACCCTTTATGCTGTTGTCGCCGGCGGGCAAAACGGCCTGTACGCCCTTGTCGCGTCCTCCTTCTTCATGTCCATCATGTTCCCGACCATCTTCGCCACCTCGGTGCAGGGGCTGGGCAATCTCACGAAGACCGGCTCTTCGCTATTGGTGATGAGCATCATTGGCGGCGGCGCCCTGACCATGGTGATGGGCCTGATTTCGGACGCCAGCCACATTCGGACAGCCTTTGTCGTTACGGTCGTCTGCTTCGCGGTTATCGCATTTTACGCCTTCCGCTCGCCCAAGACGGTGACGCCTGTCGCCATGACGGGGCATTGATGATCGTCGATTCGCACCAGCATCTTTGGCAGATCGGGCGCAACGGCCATGAATGGCCGACACCCGATCTTACTGCCATTCATCGCGATTTCGGCCCGGAAGACTTCCGGGCCGAAGCCATGGGTGTGGACGCAAGCGTGCTGGTGCAATCGCAGCCCAGCGATCTCGACACCGACTGGATGTGTGAGGTCGCGGAGCGCACCCCGTTCATAAAGGGCATCGTCGCCTGGGCGGATCTGGAGGCGCCGTCAGCGCCTGCCCGGCTGGCGAAACTGTCTCGCAGCCCCAAGGTGAAGGGCATACGTCCGATGTTACAGGGCCTTGCCGACGACGCGTGGATCTTGCGTGGGACGGTGCGTCCCGCGCTCAGCGCGATTACTGACCTTGGTTTGCGTTTCGACGCCCTGATCTTTCCGCGCCACCTGCCAATCATTGACCGGCTGGCGCGCGCTTACCCGACCCTGCCCATCGTCATCGACCACTGCGCCAAGCCTCAAATCGGCAGCGGCAATGACGGCCAGTGGCGCGATGGCATGGCGCGGGTGGCGGAGAATTCCAACGTTTTCTGCAAACTGTCAGGCCTGGCGACCGAAATGGCGGGCAGCCTGTCGCTTGACGCCGCCAAACCTTATGCCGATCATGTTCTGGCCTGTTTTGGCCCCGATCGCCTCATGTGGGGCTCAGACTGGCCAGTCGTGAACTTGCGCACGACCTACGACACATGGCAGGACTGGACATCGGCGTGGCTGGCGCCGCAATCCGAAGCTGTCCGCGCCGCTGTTTTCGGCGGTACCGCCCGCAGCTTTTATCAACTGACTTAAGACCCAACATGCTCGATTCCGAATCCGACAAGACCGCCAAATACCGCGCGCCCGCTCTGGAGAAAGGGCTCGACGTCCTGGAACTGCTGGCTTCCGCCAAGGCGCCGTTGACCCTGTCGCAGATTTCCACGCGGCTCGATCGCTCGGTCAGCGAACTGTTCCGCATGGTTCAGGTGCTGGAGGCGCGCGGTTACGTCGGGCCTTCAGCGCGCGGCGACGGCTTTGAACTGACCAACAAACTGTTCTCGCTCGGCATTTCACGCGGCCCGAACCAGAACCTCTTGCTGAGCGCCCTGCCTATGATGCAGGAACTGAGCGAGCAGACACGCCAGGCCTGTCATCTCGTCATTGCCTCCGACGACCGCATCGTGGTCATCGCCCGCGTCGAAGCCCCCGGCGACATCGGTTTTTCAGTGCGTGTCGGCTATCAGCGCCCGCTGTGCAAGTCGACCTCGGGCATCATCCTCTACGCCTTCCAGAAGCCGAAGGTCCGCGAAAGCTGGCGCAACCAGATGCATCCGATCCTGACACCCGAGGAATGGCAGGAATTCGACGCCCAGGCTGACCGTGCCATCGCGCAAGGATTTATTGCCGTCAAGAGCGGCTACGCCGAAGGAATCGTCGATATCTCCTGCCCGATCCATAACGACGTTTCAGTTATCGCCGCCCTGACCATGCCGTTCATCCGCTCAACGGAAAGCGCAGGCATAGAAGAGACGACCGCCCACCTCCGCGCCACCGCCGCCGCGCTCAGCCGCAGCATGGGAGCCTAGGAGATGTATCCACCCGTGAACCGCCTTCACAGAACATCGATAGGCCGCACAGATCTTACCGTTCCCGCGCTCGGGTTTGGCGCGGCGTCGGTCGGCAACCTCTACCGCGCCATGAGCGATGAGGCCGCCCGGGCGACCCTGCAATGCGCGCTGGATAACGGCATCGCCCTATTTGACACCGCGCCGCATTACGGCCAGGGCTTAAGCGAACGCCGTGTCGGCGCTGCGGTTTCCGGCCACGATGTCATCCTGTCGACCAAGGTCGGCCGTGTCCTGAAACCTGCCGGACCGTACGTCCCAGGGACCGAACGCCACGGCTTTATTGATGGTGACCCGTATGAACCGGTGTTCGACTACTCCTATGACGGCGTCATGCGATCTTTCGACGACAGCCGCCAGCGGCTGGGCGGCGCGCCCATAGGTATCCTTCTGGCCCACGACCTGGGCGTGGTGACGCATGGAGACGCCCACGCCCATCATCTGAAGGCCTTCCTCGACGGCGGCTACCGCGCCATGTCTGAACTGAAGGACTCCGGCCAGGTCCAGGCGATCGGACTGGGTGTCAATGAATGGCAGATCTGCGAAGAGATCCTCAGCCACGCCGACATCGATGTCGTTCTGCTGGCCGGACGCTACACCCTGCTGGAACAGACCGCGCTATCGAGCTTCCTGCCCTTATGCGAACGCCGCGAAGTGAGTGTGCTGGCCGCCGGGGTCTTCAATTCCGGAATCCTCAGTGGCGGAACGGCCTACAATTACGCGCCCGCACCAGAAGCCGTCCGGTCACGCGTTCAGGCTCTGAAAGCCGTATGTGACAGCCATGACGTCCCGCTGTCTGCGGTCGCCCTGCAATTTCCACTCGCGCACCCGGCTATTGCCGGTGCAGTCGTCGGTATGGCCAGCCCGACCGAGGTGACGCAAAATATCGACTGGTTTGACCGGTCCATCCCCGCTGGCCTTTGGAGCGATCTCAAGGCCGAAAACCTGCTGCCCGATGACGCGCCGACACCGGCGCCGGAGAAAGTTCACACATGAGTACGCACGCGTCCTTCATCCTTTTGCACGGAGACGACAATGTCCTCGTCTGCCGCGCCCGCGCCGAGACCGGCGAGACGGTCGCGGTGGACGATCAGATCCTGACATTGACGTCTCCGGTCGAGGTTGGCCACAAGATCGCGCGCCGCGACCTGAAGATCGGGGACAAGATCTATAAGTATGGCGCTCCGATCGGTTCGATGACGACCGATGCAAAAGCCGGCGACCATGTCCATATGCACAACATGCAAAGCGATTACATCAAAACCCATACCCGTGAGGCAACCCATGGATAGCCTAAGCCCCATTGCGGTGCCCGCACATATCGATCCGACAACCTTTACCTTCCCCGCCTGGCAGCGCGCCGACGGACGTAAGGGTATCCGCAATATCGTCGCCGTTGCCTACCTGGTGGAATGCGCGCACCACGTCGCGCGCCGCATCGTGGATAAATCTGGACGCGATGACGTCCATCTGATCGGCTTCCCCGGTTGCTATCCCAACCAGTATGCCCTGACGATGATGCAGGCCCTGTGCACCCATCCGAATATCGGCGGGGTCGTCCTGGTGTCGCTCGGCTGCGAAAGCTTCAACCGCGAAGCCCTGCGCAAGGCCATCGAAGCCTCCGGTCGCCCTGTCGAGGTCTTCGTCATCCAGCATGAAGGCGGCACGGCTTCGACAATTCAAAAAGGCGTCGATGCGGTATCCCGTATCCGCGCCATTGCCGACGCAGCACCTAAGACCCAGATGAAGACGTCGGAGCTGGTCATCGGCACCATCTGCGGCGGCTCGGACGGCACGTCGGGCATCACTGCCAATCCGGCGGTCGGCCGCGCCTTCGATACCTTGGGCGCCATCGGCGCTACCTGCGTCTTCGAAGAGACGGGCGAACTGATCGGCTGCGAGAAGATCATGGCCAGCCGCGCCATCACGCCGGAACTGGGCGCGGAGCTTGAAGCCTGCGTGCAGAAGGCCGAGACATACTATTCGATCATGGGCTTCGGCTCGTTCGCCCCTGGCAATTCCGATGGCGGCCTGACGACGCTCGAGGAAAAGTCCATGGGCGCCTATTCCAAGTCGGGCTCGGCGCCGATCTGCGGCATTCTTAAGCCCGGCGACGTGCCGCCGACCGGCGGGCTTTATCTGCTCGACGTCGTGCCGGACGGCGAGCCGCGCTTCGGCTTTCCGAACATCTCGGACAATGCCGAGATCGTCGAGATGATTGCCTGCGGTTGCCACCTGACCCTGTTCACCACCGGCCGCGGCAGTGTCGTCGGTTCCGCCATCTCTCCGGTTATCAAGGTCTGCGCCAATCCGGAGACTTACCGCCGGCTTGAAGGCGACATGGACGTCGATGCCGGCCGGATCATGGAAGGCCGCGCGACGTTGGATGAGGTCGGCGCCGAGATCACCGACCTGATCCTGCGTGTGTCCTCAGGCGAGCCCAGTAAGTCGGAAGCCATGGGCCACCAGGAATTCATTCTCACCTACAAGGCGTTCGATCCCGTGGGTCCCGCCTGCCTGCCGCTCCGCCCTGCTACCGCACCACAAGCGGGATAGCGGCTTCGCTTTTTATATGCGCTCAGAGGCCGCGCAGGCTCGCCGCACAAGCGGCGGCGGCCGGTCGGCCTTGCCAAAGCCACAGCTTTGGAAATTCTACAGAGGTTAGAAATGGGAAGACTAGCTGGAAAAACCGCGCTGATCACCGCAGCGGGGCAAGGAATCGGTCGCGCCACGGCGGACGCCTACTTGGCGGAAGGCGCCACGGTCATCGCCGTCGATATCAATGGCGAGACGCTGAAGGATTTCGGCGGCATCGGCCATGTCGCCGACATCACCGACGCCGAAGCCGTCAAGGCGCTGGCGGCCAGGTTCCCGGATGTGAACGTGCTCTATAATTGCGCGGGTACGGTCCATGCCGGCAACATCCTGGAATGCGACGAGGATGCCTGGCAGTTCTCGCTCAATCTGAATGTCACGGCCATGTACCGCATGGTGCGCGCCTTCTTGCCGGGCATGCTTGAACGCGGTGGCGGGTCGATCATCAACATGTCGTCGATTGCGTCTTCCGTCAAAGGCATCCCCAACCGCTTCGCCTATGGCGCCACCAAGGCGGCCGTGATCGGCCTGACCAAGGCCGTGGCCGCCGACTTCGTGACGCAGGGCATCCGCTGTAACGCCATCTGCCCAGGCACTGTGGAAACGCCGTCGCTGTTGCAGCGCCTGCGCGACACCGGCGACTTCGACAAGGCCTATGCCGAGTTCACGGCGCGCCAGGCCATGGGCCGCTTCGGCAAGGTGGATGAACTGGCGGCGCTGGCCGTTTACCTCGGCTCGGACGAGTCGAGCTTTACGACGGGCCAGACGCACATAATTGACGGCGGCTGGATAAACTAAAAGGGCGTAGAGCGCCGATTTGCTTTCAAACCTTCTGATATCAAAAGAACAGCCTGGCCCGAAAAAGGCCAGGCTGTTCTTTTGATTATAAAGGCCTTGGGACCGCAGGCCCCACCCTCGTTAGTTATCTGCGCTGTCAGTCATGCAGCGTCAGGTCCATCCACACCATGTCCGTCTGGCCGCTTTTCAGACAGTGCAAGCCCGAGTTCGGCTTGTTGAACGGATCGGGCATATGGTTGACCGGTTCGGCACAGAAAATCCCAGGATCGTGCGTCGGCGCGAAGATATGCAGCCAATGGCAGTTCGGCGAAGCGCGCAAGGTATGCGTTAGCCGCTCGCCTTCGAAAATCTCGGCCTTGCCCTTGAAGCCCGTATAGCAGTTGTCGATGGTGATATCGTGCGTCACCACATCGCCGTGCGTCCAGTCCTTCTTGACCACGCCGGCATGCCAGTTGCGCGGCAGGGTCTGGTCATCGACCAGCCACACGCCGTCGACTGCAGCCTTCAGGCGCGTCTGCGGCGTGCGGTTGAAATAGGGGTGGAAGCCCAGTCCCGCCGGCATCGTCCCGCGCGCCAGGTTCTTGACGGTTACAAAGCAGCGCACGCCCGCAGGCCTCAGTTCATAGACGACGGTCGCCTCATAATCCCACGGCCAGGCATCAGGCACATGACGATAAGACAGCACCGCCCGCGTCGGAGAGGCCTCCACGACCGTCCAGGCCGTCTGCCAGCCATGGCCATGCAGGGGATGTGGACTGTCGCCAAAATTGGCCGGCAACTGCACCTTGCGGCCCTCGGCGACAAAAGCGCCATCGCGCAGCCGATTGCACCAGGGCACAAGCGGAAAATTGGCCGTCATCAACGCGTCGGTCGTACCGTCCGCCGTCGGCCGCAGGGCGTCCCTGCCCTTGTGTGTAAGGCGCCACATCGCCCCGGCAATAGCCGGATTAATGTCGAGTACCGTGTCTCCCGCCGTGAGACGTATCATGGTCATTCCCCGATGGCATTTTATTGTCGTTGAAACGAAAGCGGGGGCTCGTCGAGGAGCCCCCGCAATTATGCATACTTATATGGAAAAGCTTACGACTTCTTCCAGAGGCCTTCGATGGCTTCCAGCGTCTTGCCCTTGGTTTCCGGCACGAACTTCCAGACGAACAGCGCCGCCAGGATGGCGCAGGCGCCGTAGACGTAGAAAGAGAAGCCGTGGTTGAACATGGCGACCAGTTGGGGGTTGCCGTCCATCATCGGGAAGGTTTGCGACACGATGAAGTTGGCGATCCACTGGGCGGCGACCGCCACCGACATGGCCTTGCCCTTGATCGAGTTCGGGAACATTTCCGCCAGCATGACCCACACGATCGGCCCCCAAGACAGCGAGAAGCCGGCGATGTAGACGATGGCGGCGATCAGGAAGGTGATGCCTTGCTGATGGGTGTTGTACAGGAAGCCGAGATAGATCAGCGAGGCCGCCATGATAACCGCACCCCAGATCAGCAGCGGCTTGCGGCCTAGCTTGTCGACGGTGAACAGGGCGACGAAGGTGAACAGCACCATGTCTAGGCCGAGGATGACGGTGTTCATCATGGCCGCGTCCTTGCCGAGCCCCAGGTTCTCGAACATGGTCGGCGCGTAGTAGAGGACGGCGTTGATGCCGACGACCTGCTGGAAGACCGACAGTAGGATACCCACAAGCAGGACCGCGCCGCCGAAGGAGAACAACTTACCGGAATGCTTGGTCAGGCTGCCGCGGATTTCGTCCATGGTGGCGTCGATCGTGGCGGGATCATTAACCTTTTGCAGCACTTCCCGCGCCTTGTCTTCCTTGCCCTTCAGCATGTACCAGCGCGGTGTGTCCGGCATCAGGAAGGCCGCGATCAGGAACATGGCGGCCGGAATCGCGCACGAAGCCAGCATGTAGCGCCAGCCGGTCGCATGGATCCATTCCTGCGAGCCCATCTTGGCGATCTGCATGTTGACGAAGTAGACCAGCGTAATACCGACCACGATGGCAATCTGTTCAAGCGAAACGAACAGGCCACGCTGCTTCGCCGGCGAGATTTCCGAAATGTACATCGGCGAAATCAGCGACGCCATGCCGATGGCGACGCCACCGAACATACGGTAGATCATGAACGGCCAGATGCCTTCGACGCCCAGTTGCCCGACCGGAGCGATGAAGGTTTCCGGATAGGCTGACAACAGGGACGAGAAGAAGAAGAGGCCGGCGGCAATGATCATGCCGACGCGGCGGCCAAGCGCGGTGGCCAGCGGACCGGCAATCGCCGAACCGATGACGCAGCCCAGGAGCGCGATGCCGACGGCAAAGCCATGCACCGTGTTCTGGTAATCGACCGACCAATCGGTGTGCGGCAGCACGAAGTTGTACTTGATGGACTGCTCAGCGCCGGAAATAACGGCCGTGTCGTAACCGAACAACAAACCGCCCAGCGACGCGCCTACGGCCAATCCGAGGATCAGGCCCGTATTCACAGACTTTGCTGTGGACATGAAATTCTCCCTAATTTGCGGGCTTCTACCCGCACCATATTCCCTGGTCTCTGCGGCCCGGCGCTTGAACGCACCCGTGTTTTCCGCTTAACGAAACCTTAACTCCGAAAGCCGGTTTCAGCAAGCCCCGCCCGGCAAAACTCCCATAAAACATAAAGAGTTAACGCCGAAACCGGCCTTATGATACCGTGTAATTGTTAACGGTAACAACAGAGACCGCATGCGGCGGCGCAATAAACTGACAGCGCTTACCTTCCTTCGACGGTCACAACTACGGAAATCTCACTATATTTCAATGTCCAAGTCATTGGCGCACGATGTGCAACCGCAACACCGGCCACAGAAAATCATTCGACCGGATGCCGGGTGTAATCTAACGGCTCGTTCGCAACTTTTCTGGACTAGTCGTGAGATAGCGGTACCAGCCGTGACCTTCGTTGCGACGTTAGCGGGCACGCGGTCCGGATTACGGCCTTTTCGCCTCGCTGAAACAGCGCTACATGTAACGTAAAGGAAACGTCACATGTCCATGCTTGTCGATCGCCGCCGCATCCTGATGACCGCCACCCTCCTCCTGGCACCAGATGCCGCCTTGAGCGCCAGCCGTCGCATCCGCGTTCTAATTATTGACGGCGTCAGCAATCACGACTGGCAAATGACAACCCGGATGCTTCGCGCCATTCTGGAACCGACCGGCTTGTTCGACGTCTCGGTCTCCACATCGCCTCCTACGGCCGAAGCCCCGGGATGGAACCGCTGGCGGCCCGACTTCGGCGCCTGCGATGTCGTCCTTCAGACCTACAACGACATCAATGGCGGCCCATCCTGGCCGGACACCGTCAAAGCCGATTTCGAAGCCTATGTCCGGGAAGGTGGCGGCGTCTACTTCCTGCATTCGGCCAACAACGCTTTCCCGGACTGGCCGGCCTATAACGAGATGATCGGCCTGGGATGGCGCAAAAAGGACTTTGGGCCGGCTATATATGTCGACGAGCGTGAAAAACTGGTCGCGGTGCCCGCCGGAGACGGCGAAGATACCGGCCACGGTCAGCGCTTCGACGCCGTGGTCCACCGCATTGGCAATCATCCGGTCCACGAGGGTTTCCCGCGCGCCTGGATGACGGCCGACGTCGAACTCTACCGATACGGCCGGGGCCCCGCGCGTAACCTTACCGTACTGTCCTACGCATTGGAGCCCCAAACCGCGAAGAACTGGCCGATGGAATGGACAGTGACCTATGGCGAGGGACGGTCCTACATCGCCAACTATGGCCACGTCTGGAAAGGCGACACCCAGCCGGTCACTTTGCGCAGCGCCGATGTTCAGGTGATTCTGATCCGCGCCCTGCAATGGCTGGCAAGGCGAAAAGTTGACTATCCGCTCCCCGCCGATTTCCCGACCGCCGAAGCGGTTTCGATCAGGCCCGAACTGGTGCTGCCGGAATAAAACAGGCCCCGTATGAGCGGGGCCTGCTGGAGCGATATGGCGAAAAGTGCCAAGAAGCGTTTTTGGGGCTTTCGCCAAAATATCGCGAAAAATCAATAACTTAGCTTAGTGGTTATGCCGGGGAAGCTTCTCGGCAATCTTCGTGAATTTCAAAGCCGGCTCCATGACGGCGCCGGTATGCAACTGCGAAACCGTAGCGCGATAGATCTCCTGCCACGGTGTCATCGACTCAGGCACCGCAGGAATGCCGTCCTTCTTGCGTTCGGCGATGACGGCGTCGTCGACCAACGCATTGCAAGCGCCTGTGTTAAGGTCGATACGGATCACGTCGCCGGTCCTGAGCCAAGCCAGCCCCCCGCCCGCCGCGCTTTCCGGCGAAGCGTTCAGTATCGAAGGCGAATCGGAGGTACCCGACTGACGGCCGTCGCCAAGCGTCGGCAACGAGGTGATGCCTGCCTTCAGCAACGCGTCGGGCGGCTGCATGTTGACGACCTCGGCCGAGCCCGGCCAGCCGATCGGGCCGGAACCGCGAATGACCAGGATGGTGTTCTCGTCGATATTCAGCGATGGGTCGTTGATACGGTTGTGATAGTCGGTCGAGCCGTCGAAGACGACCGCCCGGCATTCCAGGATGTTTTCCTGGCCCGGACGGGACAGGTAGCGGTCGCGGAACTCCTTGGAAATCACGCTCGTCTTCATGATGGCGAAGTCGAACAAATTCCCCTTCAGCACCATGAAGCCGGCGCGTTCCATGATCGGGTCGGCAACCGTGCGGATCATTTCGCGATCCTTGGTTTCCTTGCCCGCGATGTTCTCACCGATCGTCCTGCCGGTGACGGTCAAGGCGCCCGTTTCGATCTTGTTGGCGACGGCCAGCTCGTGCAGGATGGCGGGCACGCCGCCGGCGCGGTGGAAGCGCTCGCCAAGATACTTGCCCGACGGCTGCATGTTAAGGATCAGCGGCAGGTCGTGCGCGGCCATCCAGTCGGCATCAGTGATCTCGACCCCCGCATGGCGCGCCATGGCAACGATGTGCGGCTGGGCGTTGGTCGATCCGCCGATGGCGGCGACCGCAGCAATCGCGTTCAGGAAGGACGCCTTGGTCAGTATCTTGGAAGGCTTGAGGTCCTCATAGGCCATCTCGACTATGCGGCGGCCGGTCTCATAGGCCATCTGGCCGCGCTCACGGTACGGCGCCGGAATGGCCGAGCAGCCCGGCAACGACAGGCCCATGGCTTCGGCGACGGCGTTCATGGTCGAGGCCGTGCCCATGGTGTTGCAGTGGCCGGCCGAAGGCGCCGACGAGGTCGCGGCTTCGAAAAACTCTTCCTCGGTGATCTGGCCGGCGGCCAAGGCGCGGCGCGAACGCCAGATGACCGTGCCGGAGCCGACGAGGTCGCCATTGTGATAGCCGTCGAGCATCGGCCCGCCGCTCAGGACGATGGCCGGGATATCGACGGCGGTCGCCGCCATGATGCCGGCGGGCGTGGTCTTGTCGCAGCCCGTCGTCAACACGACCGCGTCGAGCGGATAGCCGTGCAGGATCTC
>CBFGPQ010000097.1:0-14019 GCA_965650705.1 uncultured Asticcacaulis sp.
ATCGTAGGACGCGCGCGGCGGTGCGAGCCTGCATGAGCGCCGGGGAGGTCTGTTGACCGTCGGGACCCCGGCGCCCCTCTCTCAGAGGCCGGCGGACCTTGCGCATGATCCTGATATGTGCGCCAGTCCGCCGGTGTTGAGACTCTTCCATATAGATGAACATATGCTGGTCGTGGACAAGCCCCACGGCCTTTTGAGCGTGCCCGGCAAGGGGCCGGCGGGCGAAGACTGCCTGATCCGGCGTGTCCAGGCCGACTATCCCGACGCCTTGATCGTGCACCGGCTGGACATGGCCACGTCAGGCATCATGGTCATGGCGCGCGGGCCTGAGGCGCATCGCACCCTGTCAATGGCCTTTGCCGATCGCCAGGTAGCGAAGTCCTATGTGGCGATTGTGGCAGGAGAGATGACGGTTGACGCCGGCGAGGTCGACTTGCCGTTGATTACCGACTGGCCCAACCGCCCCAGGCAGATGGTTGATCATGCGACAGGCAAGCCGTCGCTGACGCGGTATCGTGTCCTATGGCGCGGAGAGGGGGTGACACGTGTGGCGTTGGAACCCGTAACGGGACGGTCGCATCAGTTGCGTGTTCATATGCTGGCCCTGGGGCATCCGATTGTCGGAGATGCGCTTTATGCCCCGCCAGAGGTCATCGCACAGAGCCCCCGCCTGCTGCTGCATGCCGAACGAATTGAGGTGCCGCATCCGGTGTCGGGCGAGCGGCTTATGTTCGTATCGCCGGCGCTATTCTGAAATTGTGCCGCAGGCGTTGGGCGGCTAAGAACGCGTCATGACCAGACCGAAGATTCTCCTGACCCGCCCGTGGCCGCAGGCCGCCGAACAATGGATTTCCGAACGCTATGACGTGACCGTCAACCGGTCCGGCCAGCCGCTCAACCGTGATGAGCTGAAGGCGGCGATGCAGGCCTATGACGGCCTGTGCCCGACAGTGACCGACAAGCTGGATGCCGAAATCCTGGGCCAGCCGGGCGTGCGCGTAAAGGTCATCGCCAATTTCGGCGTCGGTTTTGAACATATCGATCTTCAGGCGGCGAAATCCGCAGGCATCGTCGTCGCCAATACGCCCGACGTGCTGACCGACGCCACCGCCGATATCGCGCTGCTGCTCATGCTGATGACCAGCCGGCGTGGTGGTGAAGGCGAGCGCCAGGTGCGCGCCCACGGCTGGAAGGGCTGGGGCACAACCCATATGCTGGGGCAGTCCTTGCAGGGCAAGACGCTGGGCCTGTTCGGTTTTGGCCGCATTGCGCAGGCAGTGGCGCGCCGCGCCAGCTTAGGGCTGTCCATGAACATCGTCTATGCCAGCCGCAGCCGCGCGGCGCCCGATATTGAAGCCGGATTGGGCGCGACCTATGTCGAGAGCCTCGACGAACTGGCGGCGCGATCGGACGTGCTGTCTATGCACTGCCCGGGCGGCGACGCGACGCGGCATCTGGTCAATGCCCGCCTGCTGGGGCTGATGAAGCCGACGGCCATCCTGATCAATACGGCGCGCGGATCGGTCGTCCACGAAGCCGAACTGGCGCAGGCCTTGAAGGACAATGTCATCTGGGCGGCCGGCCTGGATGTTTACGAGAAAGAGCCGGTCGTCCATCCCGACCTGCTGGGGCTCGACAATGTCGTCCTGCTGCCGCACCTCGGCAGCGCGACCATCGAGACGCGTAACGCAATGGGGATGCGCGCCGCGACCAATATCGACGCCTTTTTCCGTGGTGAAGGCCCGCGTGACCGGATCGTTTGAGATCGTTGCGCCAGTGATCGCGGGCTGGCTCACGGCCGCCAGCCCCTTGATCGTCGGCATTTGTGGAGCACAGGGTTCGGGCAAGTCGACCCTATCGCGCGATCTGGCTGAACATTTCGAGGAACGGGGCGTGCGCGTTGCCGTCCTGTCGTTAGACGATCTCTATCTGTCGCGTGAGGCGCGCGGGCGGCTGGCTCATAGTGTCAGCCCGATGTTCGCTACGCGTGGTGTTCCCGGCACACACGACGTTGCCTTAGGCGAGACGGTTCTCGACGCATTGAAAGTCGGGCGGCCGGTACGTCTGCCGCGCTTTGACAAGGCCAGCGATCAGCCGGTGCCCGAGACCGAGTGGCAGTTGGTCGAAGGCGCCGACGTGGTTCTATTCGAAGGCTGGTGCGTTGGTGCCATGCCGCAGGCGGATTACGAACTGATTGAGCCGGTCAACGATCTGGAAGCGACAGTGGATGCGCAAGGTGTCTGGCGGCGCCATGTCAATGGCGCACTAAAAGGGCCCTATCGGCGGCTGTTTGACCGCCTGGACCGCCTGATCCTGCTGGCGGCGCCCGATTTCACAGTCGTTGCCGAATGGCGCACCCAGGCCGAACAGGCGTTGCGCGACCGTTTGAAGCGCGAAGGCCGTACGGGTACGCGCGTCATGACCGATGGTGAGGTCGCGCGATTTGTCCTGCATTATGAGCGCCTGACCCAGGCCATCTTGCGCGAGATGCCGGGTCGTGCCGATCTGACTTTAAAGCTTGATGCCGGGCGGCGGGTCGTCAGCCAAGTGAGACCCGCCGTGTGATGCCGATGGCGTCCAGGAATGCTTCGTCGTGGCTGACGACGATGAGTGCGCCGTCATAGGCTTTCAAACCCGCTTCGACAGCTTCGATCGAATCGATGTCGAGATGGTTGGTCGGCTCATCGAGACACAACAGCCAGGGCGGCGCTGCACCCAGCACGCAGGCCAGTCCGGCCCGCAGGCGCTGGCCACCGCTTAAGGTTCTAACGGTCTGAAGCGCGGCGTCGGCGCGGAACATGAAGCGCGCCAGCGCCGCCCGGCAACTGTTCTCGTCGCTGTCGGGATGCAGACGGCGGAAATTGTCGCGGAGGGTCAGTTCTGGATCGAGCCGGCTGACTTGCTGATCGAGCAGCGCCAGACGCTCGGTGACGTGGACCGCGCCATGCTGTGGGGCGAGCATTCCTGTGATCAGATTGAGCAGGGTGGTTTTGCCTGAGCCATTTGGACCAGTGATCGCGATGCGCTCCGGACCTGTTACGTGGAGGTCGAAATCCTGGATAACCGGCAGATCGTAACCGGCCGTGACGCCGTCTAGCCTTAGGATCGTACGACCTGATGGCAGACCGGTTGGCGGCAAGGTGACGGCAAAGGGCTGCAGCACTTCGATCTTCTGGCGCGCGATGGCAATGGCGTCCTCGGCCTCGCTGCGCTGGCGTTCGGCCAGCCGGGCATTGCCGCCTGAAGTATTTTCGCTGCGGTTCTTCATCATGCCCAGAAGGATCTTGGGCGCATCGCCCTTGGCGGCCTTTTTCCGCCCGGCGCTGTCCTTGCGGGCCTTGCGCTCAGCCGTGATCTGCACGGTACGGGCGATGTTGGCCCTATGGCTTTCTGCGTCTTCCAGATCGTGCCGTGCCGCCGCGAGCTCCTGGTCTTTGCGCATCTGATAATGGCTCCAGTTGCCGCCGTAAGATGCCGCGCCGAGCGAGGTCAGTTCGACAATTGCATCCATGGCTTCCAGAAGTTCACGGTCATGGCTGACGACAACGGCAGCCTTGCGCCAGCCGCTTAAAAGATCCAGCACGGCCTGCCGCCCTTGCCGGTCGAGATGATTGGTCGGTTCATCAAGCATCAGGATATCCGGCATGTTGAAGGTCAGGGCCGCCAAAGCCGCGCGAGTCTGCTGACCGCCGGACAGACGGTCGAGAACAGCATCGGGATCGATGTCCAGACCGACACGCGCCAGGGCCTCCGCCAGACGGTCGTCAAGCGTCCAGTCGGCATTGCCGAGATCGGCTTCGGTAGCCTTACCGGCTTCAGCACGACGCAAGATTGCCAGGGCTTCGGTCACGCCGAACAGGTCGGCCACTGTGGCGCCGGGGGTTGGGGACTGACGTAAGACACCTAGCGTACCTGCAACCGTAATCGTGCCGGATTGCAAAGCAAGGTCACCGCTGATCAGCTTCAGCAGGGATGACTTGCCCGTGCCGTTGCGGCCGACCAGGCCGGTGCAGTGGTTGTCTAGGGTCAGATCAAGTTGGGAAAACAGCGCACGGCCGTCGGGAAGCGACCACGACAGGTCGCGGACAATGATAGCAGACATGAAAAATTCCTGAGGAAAAACAAAGAGCGTGTCTCTGTCAGGAAAAATTACATGGTCTGAGAGCTCCGGTTTGGGATGCCAGTTCACATAGTAGCCATCGATACAAATGGCAAGTCCGTTTCAGATAACGAGCTTATCGTTTCCTGATCATTTGAAGTTTTCATCCGCATGGGAAGGCGATGGCGTCCTGAGCTAATGATTTATTATCGCTTTGGGCGGCGCCTCCCGGCCGCCCCTAATGATCGGCGGCCCATCCCTACCGTGCGATCTTAAATTGGCCTCCCGGACGTCCATCCCGGGAGGCCGCTTTTTTTGCAGAATCTTTAATTGTGCCCCTGCGCAGGCCGGTCTAGAACGAGGCTCCTTTAATCTTGAAACAGGAGAGTCACCGATGTTGCGTACGGCAAAGGCCCATTGGGCCGGTAATGGAATGCAGGGCGAAGGCACGGTGACGACCCAGTCGGGCGTGCTGAACAAACAGCCCTATAGCTTCAAGCTGCGTTTTGAAAACGCTGACGGCAAGGCCGGCACGAACCCCGAAGAACTGATCGCTGCGGCCCACTCGAGCTGCTTCTCAATGGCGCTGGCCTTTGCGCTTGCCAATGCCGGCTTCACCGCCGACAGCATTGATACCGATGCGCAAGTCACGTTGACGCCGGGCGACGGCGGTTTCTCGATCACCGCCATCGCGCTCAAGCTGACGGCCAAGATCCCGAACATCGACCAGGCGCAATTCAGCCAGATCGCCGACGGTGCCAAGGCCAACTGCCCGATCTCCAAGGCCCTGTCGGCTGTGCCGATCACGCTGGAAGCGACCCTCGCTTAATTCTCTGGGAGTTCGCAGCGGGCGGCTTTCAGCCGTCCGCTGTAGAGCCTGAAGTCCGATTTTGGATTGGGCTTTTCAAGCCGCGATACGGTTGCCAGTTCGCGCACGTCTTCAAAACAGACATTGAGATTTATTGACCGCCGCGCCTGCACGACGATCAGCGCGGTCTGACCCGCTACGTCCGATGTTGGCCTGGTGTAGCGTTCACGCTCGACCATGCCGACGACAGTGGCGTCGCGGAGGTGGAAGCTCAGTTCGCCCTGGGTGTTGTAGTCCGTGGTTGCGACAAAGACGGCGTCGGACTGCCGTTGGTGGTGGCGGACATTGCCGGCGATCTTGTCCCAGCCCTGGCTGAGGCCGGCCGCGCCCGGCAGCCTCACGACGCTGCCGAAAGACAGGACCATCAGGGCGATGAGGGTGATGGTAATCCCCAAGGGCGCTGTCCAGGCGCGCAGACCCGACCACTTGGCTTCGGCTGTATAGGCGGCCAGCAGCACAAGCCCCGGAAAGATTGGCGCCGGCCAGTTACCCTGGATGCGGTCGTGAAAGACGTGCGTCAGCATGTAGACGATCAGCGGAAGGGGCAGGGCAACCAGCAGGGCCAGTCGTGCATCCGAGTGGTTACGCCACCAAGTGACGGCGCCCATTGCGGCAAAGGCGCAGATCAGAGGATTGAGGAGCAGGGGCTGCGACAGCAGGAATTCGAACAGGTATTCGAGGGTGAACTGCCCGGCTTCGATGCGGCCGAACTGCTTCTGGAGCGTCGCGAAGTCGTGCGTCAGGTTCCACAGCAGGTTCGGCGCCATGGCCACGAGCGCAACCACTGCGCCGGCATAGGGCCAGGGCGTCAGGAGCCACCGTCTTGCATCGCGATTGATCGCCACCCACAGGGCGACGCCTAGTCCCAGGAAAAGGTTGGTGTACTTGGCTTCGACGCCCAAGCCTGCGAACAGGCCGAAGACCAGCCACCACCCGCCTTGCCCGGACGCGATCAGCCGCGCGAGCGCCCATAGCCCTGCGGCCCACATCAGCACCGACGGCGGGTCAGGAGTAGCGATGATAGAGCCGATGCTGAGCAGCAGGCAGGCATTGAGCCACAACAGCGTCCGGCGCGCGACGGCGTCGTTGAACAGTGTGCGCGCGGCGTCGAACATCAGCCAGCTCAAGGCAAGGAAGCTGAGAATGAAGGGGAGACGGACGGCAAAGGGAGAATGGCCGAATAAGGCGGTGCTGGCGGTGATCCACCACGCCACCATCGGCGGATGATCATAATAGCCGGCGGCCGGGTGCTGCGCCCACAGCCAGTAATAGGCTTCGTCCGGCACCAGCCCGCTGACGCCGGCCGTGATCAGGCGCAGAACCGTGAGGCCAATAATGATTGGCAGGTAGGGGATGGTTTTGAGGCGCTTTAGGATTTCGGACACGGGCATCTTTGGCGGCTATGGCATGCCCCTCACCCTAACCCTCTCCCCGTAAACGGGGAGAGGGGATTTAAGATGCGCCTCGCTGTCGGCAAGGTCGCAAGTATCCCCCTCTCCCCTCGTGAGGGGAGAGGGATGGGGTGAGGGGCAGCCGAATGACCCGCAAGCTTTGAATGCGTTTTATGAAAACGGCAAGAGCCGCTTAAGCTGTCTTCTTTTTCGCGGGCGCCTTCTTGGCGGCAGCCGGCTTCGTTGCCGCGGTCGTCTTGGTCGCGGCCTTCTTGGCAGGCGCCTTCTTGGCCGGTGCCTTCTTAGCCGCAGCCTTTTTGACCCCGCCTTTAGCGTTGATCAGGTCCAGCGCCTGCTCGACCGTCACGGTCTCGGGCGTTACGTCCTTGGGCAGGGTCGCATTGACCTTGCCGCACTTAATGTACGGCCCATAGCGGCCCGACATGACCTGGATCTTGTCGCCGCTGTCTGGATGCTCGCCCAGTTCACGCAGAGGCGCCGCCGACGATGCGCGGCCCTTGCCGCCGCCACCGGCACGCTTTTCAGCCAGAAGGGTCACAGCCCGGTTGATACCGACTTCGAAGACTTCATCGATGCCCGAAAGATTGGCATAGGTGCCGCCGTGCTCGATGAACGGTCCGAACCGCCCAAGTCCCGCAACGATAGGCTTATTGTCTTCCGGGTGCTGTCCGACCTGGCGCGGCAGGCTCAGAAGCTTGAGCGCGCGGTCGAGGTCGATCGTTGCCGGCGGCCACGCCTTGGGCAGCGAGGCGCGCTTGGGCTTATCGTCTTTCGACTCGGCTTCGCCCAATTGCACGTACGGCCCGAAACGGCCGATCTTCATGGCGACGACCTTGCCGGTTTCCGGATCGACACCCAGTTCCTTGTCGCCGGTGACGCCATTTTCCGCCTCTGCGTCGGGTGAACCGACGGGACGCGTATACTTGCATTCCGGGTAATTCGAGCATCCGATGAAGGCGCCGAAGCGTGACGTCTTCAGGCTCAGCAGGCCGTTGCCGCAGGTCGGGCAGGCGCGTGGATTGGTGCCGTCGCCCTTGTCCGGGAAGATGTGCGGGCCAAGCGCGTCGTTCAACGTATCCAAAACTTGTGAAACGCGAAGCTCGGTCATGCCATCGGCGGCGGCGTGGAAATCCTTCCAGAAGTCCCGAAGCAATGCCTTCCAGTCGAGCTTGCCGTCCGACACCAGGTCGAGCTTTTCTTCCAGGTCGGCGGTGAAGTCGTACTGCACGTATTTCTGAAAGAACTGGTCGAGGAAGGCGGTGACCAGGCGTCCCTTGTCTTCGGGAATGAAGCGGTTCTTGTCCATGCGCACATAGGCGCGGTCGCGCAGCACGCTCAGGATGGAAGCGTAGGTCGAGGGGCGGCCGATGCCGAGCTCTTCCATCTTCTTGACCAGCGTCGCTTCGGAATAGCGCGGGGGCGGCTCGGTGAAGTGCTGGGCCGGCTTGATCTCGTGGACCTGGGCAGCCGCGCCAGCCTTGACGGCGGGCAGGCGGCCGCCTTCATCGTCATTGTCGTCGTCCTTGCCTTCTTCGTAGACGGCCAGATAGCCATCGAAGGTCACGACCTGGCCGGTGGCGCGGAGGCCCGTCTGCTTGTCGGACGACAGGATGTTGATGACGGTGTTTTCGACGCGCGCCGCTTCCATCTGCGAGGCGATGGTGCGCTTCCAGATCAGCTCATAAAGGCGCGCCATATCGCCTTCGAGGCGCAGGGTTTCCGGCCGGCGATAGATCGAGGTTGGGCGGATGGCTTCGTGCGCTTCCTGGGCGTTCTTGGCCTTGGCCTTGTAGAAGCGCGGTTCGGCCGGCACGTATGACGCGCCAAAACGCTCACCGATCGCCTTGCGCATTTCGCTGATAGCGCCCGGTTCGACATAGACGCCGTCGGTACGCATATAAGTGATCAGGCCGGTCGTTTCGCCGCCGATATCAACGCCTTCGTACAGCTTTTGCGCCGTCTGCATGGTACGCGTGGCCGAGAAGCCGAGCTTGCGCGCCGCTTCCTGCTGTAGGGTCGAGGTCGTAAAGGGCGGCGGCGGCGTCTTCTTGCCAGGCTTCTGTTCGACGTCTTCGATAGCGAAGGTCGATTTTTGAATGGTGTCGCGCGCGGCAAAGGCGGCGGCTTCGTTCGGCAGGTCGAACTTGGCCAGCTTCTTGCCGTTCAGCTGGAATAGCTTGGCGGTAAACGGGGCGGTCGATGAAGACACCTGGGTATCGACCGTCCAGTATTCCTCGGTCTTGAACTTCTCGATCTCGATTTCGCGGTCAACGACGATCTTCAGCGCCACCGATTGAACGCGGCCAGCCGAGCGCGCGCCCGGCAGCTTGCGCCACAGGACGGGCGACAGGGTAAAGCCAACGAGATAGTCGAGCGCGCGGCGGGCCAGATAGGCCTCGACCAACTCCATGTCGAGCTGGCGCGGCGCCGCCATGGCTTCCTGCACCGCCGCCTTGGTGATGGCGTTGAAGGTGACGCGCTCGATCTGCTTTTCCTTCAGGACGCGCTTTTTATTGAGCACCTCCAGCACGTGCCACGAAATGGCCTCGCCTTCGCGATCCGGGTCGGTCGCCAGAATCACGCGGTCGGCGCCCTTGACGGCGTCGGCTATGTCGCTGAGGCGCTTATTCGCCTTGGCGTCGATCTCCCACGTCATGGCGAAGTCCTCGTCGGGCTTCACCGAGCCGTCCTTGGACGGCAGGTCGCGCACGTGGCCGAAGCTGGCCAGCACGGTATAACCCTTGCCGAGATACTTGTTGATGGTTTTGGCCTTGGCAGGGCTTTCGACAATAACGACGGTCATGAAATCTCTTGGCAGGCGAACACAAACGTTCAAAGCTCGACACGAAACATTCGTGGGGGAGGCAAAACCGGCGGGGCGCATCCGCGGCGCGTTGGTTTCGGAGCCCCGCATACATGCTAATCGATTCCGCCTATGTCAACGGCTTTGCTGAAGGACGCGCACAACTTTGGGTATGTAGTTATTGAAATGCCCGCATGAATGTGATCTCATCCGACTCAAAACGGAATCGTTTCATGACCGATCAAACCCCAGGCGACACAAGACTTTCCGACGATGAGAAGCGCGAAATGCTGGACTATATCGCGCATATGTCCCTGGAACTGGCGGCCATGGCGGAAAAGATTGAGGCCGATGATCTCAGCCAGGCCCTGCGCATGGCGAGCATCCGGGCACTGGACCACATGAAATCGGGTATTCAGGCGCGGACATAGCCGCCGCCGGGGACAGAATCGATGCGGCCGGCAATTTCAAGTTCGCTCAGGGCACACAGGGCGACAAAGGCCGGAAAGCCCGACAGACGGACCAGTTGGTCCCGCGCAACCGGCACCGGGCTTATCAGTTGCAGCATGATTTTTGCGGCCTTGGAAATCTCGGCTTCGATGTCACCGGAGGTGGGGCTGTCGTGGCTGAAGCGCGATGCCGGCGCCTCAAAACCGATATGTGTGTCCAGGGCGCGAATGACGTCCTCGCCGTTTTCACAGATATGGGCGCCCTGGCGCAGTAGGTCGTTGCAGCCACGCGCACGCGGATCGAGCGGCGAGCCCGGTACGGCAAAGACTTCGCGATTCTGTTCGGCGGCCAGCCGCGCCGTGATCAATGAACCCGAGCGCAGTTCGGCCTCGACGATGATGGTGGCGAGGCTCAGGCCCGAGATGATGCGGTTGCGGCGGGGGAAGTCGCGCGCCTGGGCCGTATAGCCAACCGGGCTTTCCGACAGGATCAGGCCCTGTTCGGCGATCGCCTTGTAAAGATCGGCGTTTTCCGGCGGATAGACGTCGTCGACACCGCCACCCAGGACGGCGACCGTACCCGACTTGAGCGCGGCCACATGCGCGCGGGTGTCGATGCCGCGCGCCATGCCGGAGACGATGGTAAAGCCGGCTTCGCTTAAGTCTCGCGCCAGGTTCTGCGCCATGGTCTGGCCAGCGGCGGAGGCATTGCGCGCACCGACGATCGCGGCGGCGCGGCGATTGACCGGCAGGCCAGGCCCCAGGCTCCACATCACCGGCGGAGCGGCGTCGATCTGCGCCAGCAGGGAGGGATAATCGCGGTCACCCGCCATCAGCAGGCGGGCGCCAATGGCCTCGCCGCGCTTCAGTTCCTCGTCGACCTTCGCTTCCGGCGCGGCGGTGAACTTGCCGCCGGAGCGGCCAATGACGGCGGGCAGGGCGTCGAGGGCGGTCACGGCATTGCCGAAGCGGCACATCAGGTTGGCGAAGTTGACCGGTCCTACGCGCTCGGTGCGCGCCAGCCGCAACCGGGCGAAGCGTTCGGCGTCGGTGGTGGCTGTGGTAATGTGGTCAAATGCCATGAAGGTCCCTCAACCGAAAGGTTAGCAGGTCCTCAAGAGTGCCTCAAGCGCGCAAAAAAGGCGGAAGAGGATATCTCCCGCCTTTTACCTGTCTCCAGGCGACTTAAGCCGCCAGCTTCTGGATGCATATGCTTTCGTCGTGGACCGGGCAGGGCGCGATGGCTTCGTGATCAATGGCCACGCCACTCAACTCGTTCGAGAAGGCGTGGTTGACGTCGCGGTGGTGCGCCTCGTCGGCCCGTACGACCAGGACGACGTCGCGCAAGGTCGCCGTGTCGGGCAGCTTCCAGTAGCGCTTGGCAATCTCGGGCGCCGGCACATTGGGGCTGCGGCCTTCGTCGATCTCGGCGAGATAGTGGGTGTAGCTGATAACGGCCTCTTCCTCGAAATAACCGACGATGCGGTGGGCGGTCTTTGGGGTCACAACGTAGAGCCCGAAAAAGGCGACATAGAAGACCCACTGCACGCCGACGATGACCAAGCGTTCGAACAGGGTGGGCTTGGCGACCTCGATAAAAGTCATCAGGTGCATGCGCTCGTTTTCGGCCTCTTCCATCAATGTCCGTATCCAGCCTCGGTCGTCCTGCATGCGGCGCAGGCACTTCAGGTGGTTGAGCGTTGCGCCGACCATGCCGGGAACCGCCGCGACGGTCTCAAGCACGATGGCACGGTGGCCGTAGCGCCTGGCGAAAAAAGTGTCGGCGCAGAAGCGCAGCAGCTTGGTGAAGCCGAGCGCGAAACGGTCGGACAGGTTGACCGGCTGATGGTGGACGGTCAGATCGATGGCGGGTTCGGTAATCATGGCGTAGGGCCTTTCAACGCAACTTACTGGCCCTGTTATATTTTGCGGTGCAGCAAAAAGCATTGATCCGGATCAAATCGCGGTTGTGCGATTTCACGCTTCCGGTGTGGCCTCTTTCTTCTTGCCGATCTTTGGTTCTTCGCCCTTGAGCAGACGTTTGATGTTGTCGGCGTGACGAATATAGATCAGCACCGCCATGAAAAGCGCCATGCCGCAGAAGGCGTAAGGCGGATCAATATAGGGGACCAGCAGGCTGACCGGGACGACCAGGGCGGCGGCAACCAGGGCCGACAGCGAACTGATGCGGAAGGTGAAAGCCGTCAGCAGCCACAGGGCGCCGGCGACCAGACCCATGGGCCAGCAGGCGGCGAACAGAGTCCCTAAGAAGGTCGCGACGCCCTTGCCGCCCTTGAACTTCAGCCACACGGGGAAGAGGTGGCCCAGGAAGGCGGCGGCACCGGCCAAGGCCATGGCGATGCGGCGCGTTTCCAAGTCGGCCGATAGCAGGAGCGCGAAGGCCAGACCGACCGCTGCCGCACCTTTGCCGGTGTCGCCGACAAAGGTCATTAGCGCCAGGTCCTTGCGCCCCGTGCGCAGCACATTTGTGGCGCCGATATTGCCTGAGCCGATGGAGCGAATGTCGATGCCGGCCATGCGCGTCGCCAGCACCCCGAACGGGATCGAGCCCAAAAGGTACCCGCCGATGACGGCCAGGGCATAAATGGCTGGGGCTGGAAAAGCGTTCACTGAAGTCTGCCTTTGTTCGAGTTCCCTCTCCCCGTTTACGGGGAGAGGGCTAGGGTGAGGGGCAACGCAAATTTCAGCAAGTCCGGACGATGAAATGCCCCTCATCCGGTCCTTCGGACCACCTTCTCCCCGCAAGCTGGGAGAAGGAAATTACGCCTGATAGACGATTCGACCGTCGACCAGGGTTTTCAGCACCTTGCCCTGTAACGTACGGTTTTCAAAGGGGGAGTTCTTCGATTTCGACAGGATGTCGCGCTCGCGCAACGCGAACGGCGCGTCGATGTCGACCAGGATCAGGTCGGCCGGAGCCCCCTTGGCGATGCGGCCGGCGTCCAGGCCCAGCAACTGTGCCGGGTTCTGCGTCACCGCCCTGAGGATATCGATCAAAGGGATGTCGTTTTCGAGATGCAGGCCGATCAGCGCTGGCAGAAGCGTCTGCAGGCCGATGGCCCCAGGCGCGGCTTCGGAAAACGGCAGGCGCTTGTCTTCTGCGGGGGCGGGTGAATGGTTCGACACCACCACGTCGATCAGCCCGTTAGCCAGGGCATCGACGCAGGCCAGGCGGTCGCGTTCGGCGCGCAGAGGAGGATCAAGCCGATAAAAGGTGCGGTAGTCGCCGATATCGATCTCGTTGAAGACGAGGTGGTTGATACTGGCTGAAGCGTAGACGTCCAGCCCCTTGGTCTTGGCGCGTTCCAGCGACGACAGGCCTTCGGCGGTCGAGACCTGGTCGACCAGGAAGCGCGCGCCAGTCAGTTCGACCAGGGCCAGGTCGCGCTCCATCATGATGCGTTCGGAAAGCGCCGACACGCCCGCCAGGCCCATGCGCGCGGCCATTTCGCCCGAGGTGGCGACCGCGCCTTCGGACAGCCAGGGCTCCTTGGGGCGGTGGGCGATCAGGGCGTTAAAGCCATTCGCATATGAGAGCACGCGCGACAGGATCTTGGAATTGACGATCGGCTGGTCGGCGTCGGTGAAATAGAGCGCGCCCATCTCGGCCATCAGGCCGATCTCAGCCATCTTCTGGCCCTTGGTTTCCTTGGTGGCGGCGCCGGCCGGATAGACGTGGACCAGTTCGATGTCGCGCGCGCGCCTGAGGATGAAGTCAACCATGGCCGGCTCGTCGATGACTGGATCGGTGTCGGGTTGGACGACGAAGGAGGTGACGCCGCCAGCGGCTGCGGCCAGGCAGGCGGATTTCAGCGTTTCCTTGGGCTCGGAGCCGGGCTCGCCCGTGCGGACGCGCATGTCGATCAGGCCGGGCATCAGGGCGTTTTCATCGCAGTCGATGACCTTGATGCCGGTGTGACCGGACGGCACGTCGTGGCCGTGGATGACGTCGGCGATGACGCCTTCGACGACGATGACCGAGCCGGGGCCATCATATTCGCTGGCCGGATCGATCAGGCGGGCGTTGACGAACGCTATAGCATTGGAAGACATCAGTTATTCTCCAGCCGTGCGGCGAGTGACGCCAGCACGGCCATGCGCGCGGCGACGCCCATTTCGACCTGATCCTGAATCAGCGAGACACTGAGATCGTCGGCGACGTCCGAATCGATCTCGACGCCGCGGTTCATCGGACCGGGGTGCATGACGCGGACATTCTTCGCCGCCACGGCCAGCTTTTCGCGGTCGAGGCCGAAGAAGCGGTAATATTCCCGCGTCGACGGAATGAACGCCCCGTCCATGCGTTCCAGTTGCAGGCGCAGCATCATGACCACATTGGCGCCGGCAATGCCTTCGCGCATATTATG
>CBFGPQ010000098.1:0-13978 GCA_965650705.1 uncultured Asticcacaulis sp.
GAGAGGTTGTGGCGGCGGTTCTGGTGGTCCGTATGCCGGAGCTGGGCGCGCTCAAACCTGGACAGGCGGCATCACTGCTGGGTGTCGCGCCCTTTGATCGCGATTCCGGCGCCATGAAAGGCATGCGCTTTATCAGCGGAGGACGGGCAAGGCCAAGGACCTTTGTCTATCTCGCCGCCGTCACCGCGAAGCGAAAAGGCGCCTTCAAAGCCTTCGCTGAAAAGCTCATCAATGCCGGAAAGCCCAAAAAGGTCGCTATCGTCGCCGTTATGCGAAAGCTTATCGAAGCCGCCAACCTTGTCCTCAAAAGACAGGCGCCTTGGATACTCCAAGACGCCTAATCCACATGGTTGCTCCCCATGCCTGCGGCACAGGGAGGAGAAACGGCGCCCTGTTAACGAATCTTAAGCCGTCGTTCACCATACTGTCTCCCATGGAACAACTGGTGCACCTCGCCCGCAATATCGACCCGATGCGCGTCTTCGGTCGGGTCGCCGTGGTCAATGGCCTGCTGATCGAAGCCAAGGGCGGCCTCAGCTACATGCAAGTCGGGGCGCGCTGCGAAATCATCCGCCGCCACGATGTGCCCCTGCCCGTCGAAGTCGTCGGCTTCCGCGAAGACCGGGCGCTGATGATGCCCTTCGGTCCGGTCGAAGGCATCACGCCGGGTGCTGAAATCCGCATCTCCTCCGAAGGCGCCAAGGTCCACCCGACCACCGCCTGGCTCGGGCGCATCGTCGACAGTTTCGGCAATCCCATCGACGGTTTGGGTCCTTTGCCACAAGGGCCCGAAGGCTATCTTCTCAAAGCCTCGCCGCCTTCAGCCCATTCGCGCCAGAAGGTCGGCGAGCGCCTCAATCTCGGCGTCCGCGCCATGGACGTCTTCACGACCTGCTGCCGCGGTCAGCGCCTGGGCGTCTTCGCCGGTTCCGGCGTCGGCAAGTCCGTCCTTCTCTCCATGCTGGCGCGGGAAGCCACCTGCGATGCGGTCGTCGTCGGCCTGATCGGCGAACGCGGCCGCGAAGTGCGCGAATTCATTGAAGAAACCCTTGGCCCCGAAGGCCTCAGGCGCGCCATCGTCGTTGTCGCGACCTCCGACGAGCCGGCGCTGAAACGCCGCCAGGCGGCCTATATGACGCTGGCCCTATCCGAATATCTGCGCGACCAGGGCCTCGAAGTCCTATGCCTGATGGACTCTGTGACACGCTTCGCCATGGCCCAGCGCGAGATCGGCCTGGCGACCGGCGAACCGCCGACGACCAAGGGCTATACCCCCACCTGTTTCGCCGAACTGCCCAAGCTTCTGGAGCGCGCCGGCCCCGGCCCTATTCTGGCCGACGGCACGCGCACCGGACCGATCACCGGCCTGTTCACCGTGCTGGTCGATGGCGACGACCACAATGAGCCGATCGCCGACGCCGTGCGCGGTATCCTCGACGGCCACATCGTCATGAGCCGGGGTATTGCCGAACGCGGCCGTTTCCCGGCGATCGATGTGCTCAAAAGCATCAGCCGGACCATGCCCGACTGCCAGACCATCCCCGAACGTGAGATCGTCCGGCAGGCGCGCAAGGTGCTATCAAGCTATACCAATATGGAAGAGCTGATCCGCATCGGCGCCTATCGCCAGGGCGCCGATCCCGACGTTGACCGCGCCATAATCCTTAACCCTGCCGTCGAAGATTTCCTGCGCCAGGGTAAGGATGAATACACACCTCTTGACGAGTCCTTTACACTTTTGGGTCAAATTTTAAGCCAGTCCTGATCGCCAGGATTAACGATGTTCCGAATGTAGAGCATTCGGCATGTTGCGCAAAAAGTGAAGGGTAGCGAAATGACCAAGTGGGCTAAGTCTCTCATCCGTCTGTCTACGTTCGAAGTCGAAACCCTGCAGAAACGCCTCGCCGAAGTCGTCACCCGCCGCACCCATGTCGAAATGCGCGTCGCGACACTCGACGCCGAGTTCGAACTGGAATGCGTTCGCGCCTCCCAGGATGCCACGCTGGCGCACGGCCTTTCGGCCTATAAGCACGGCTACAAGTTCCGCCGCGACACCGCCGTCGCAGAACTGGACCTGATCTCCCAGGAAGAAGCCGGTGTCCGTGACGCGTTGAGCACCGCCTTCGAAGACCTCAAGAAGTTCGAGCACGTCGCCGAAGTGACCAAGCTCAAGCAGGCCGCTGCCGCCAAGCGCGTTGAAGACGCCATGCTTGACGAAGCCGCGCTGCGCATCGCCGGCAATGCCGCCAAGGTCCAGCGTCGCGCCTGAGTTAAGCATGCTGGTCTCACGGCGGAACCTGATCGCGGGCGCTTGCGCGCTCTTCGCCGCCCCGGCCTGTGCAAAACAGGACTATATCTCCATCCCGCCGCTGAAGTCGCTGCTGGCCTCGCCGCTCGGTGTGGCCGTGCGCGACCTCCAGCTTGACGACCCCGAATGGACGAAGCTTGCGACCACCCACTTTTCGCGCCTGACGGCCGAGTGGGAAAGCAAGATGGAATATGTGCTGAAGCCCGACGGCACCCTGCAATTCGACCGCGGTGATCGACTGGCCAGGTTTGCCCGCGATAACGGCATGAAAATCCATGGCCATACACTGGTCTGGTACGAACAGGATGGCGAGCCGTTCCAGAAGCTTAAAGGCAATCGCGACGCCTTCCTGGCCTTCTATGCCGATTATATCAAGGCGGTTATGACGCGCTATCGCGGCATCGCCACCGGCTGGGACGTCGTCAACGAACCCATTCTGTTCGAAGGCGATGGCTTACGCGACTGCCTGTGGCGTCAGGTTCTGGGCGACGACTATATCGGCCTGGCCTTCGCCGCCGCCCGTGAGGCCGATCCCGACGCCGTGCTGTTCGTCAACGAGTACCACCTCGAACACCGGCCGGTGAAGCGCAAGACCCTGCTGAAGCTGGTCGAAACCCTCTTGAAGTCCGGTGCGCCGATCACCGGTATCGGCACCCAGACGCACATTTCGGCCGACATCAAACCCGGAATGATTACCGAGGCCATCCGCGATATCACCTCGATGGGTCTGCAGGTTCATGTCTCCGAAGTCGATATCGCCATTTCGGACTACAAGTTCGGCAGCATGGCCGAACCGCGCCTCGACCAGATCCGCGCGCTGGGGGAGATTGTCACTGCCTACAAGTCAATCCCGGCAAATCAGCAGTACGGCCTGACCTTCTGGGGCTTGCGCGATTCCGATTCATGGATCAATGCGCCGCGCGAGACCAATGGCCGCGACGAACCCCTGCTGTTCGACAAGCTGGGCCGGCCAAAACCATTGACGGCGGCCCTGGCTAAGATATTGGCGTAATTTACTGCTCGGCCTTGCCGAAGCGCGGGCGAAAGAAGGGATCTTCCAGGATATTGCCGGTCTCCGGCTCGACGCTTGCCGGCGGTTCCGACGACGGCACTTCGAAGCGCAACGGATCGGACCGCGACGTCATAGGCTGGACCGTCGGCGCCGAATGACGCTGCGGTTGGGCGGCAGCCTCCGTCTGGGGTGCCATATATGGTGATTGCGGCCGCGCAGCCTGTGCCGGTTCCAGCTTTTCCTGGTACTGGCGAAGCACACGCAGGTCGTCGGCAATGCTGAGCACGGCCATGTAAAATTCGCAGAAGGCGCGCCACAGCATGACGCCGATTAGGACCATCAGCCAACTGACGATCAGCACGCCGAAGGCCAGCAACGCGCCCCACACTGTGCTGTCCTTGATCGCCGATCCTACGGCAACGCCCAGGAAACCCATGGCGGCGATGAAAAACAGGCCCAGGCCCAGCCAGTAGACGATGTGGACAATCGGGCGCGCTGTCAGCCGGTCAAAGGTCAGTAGCGTGCGCGTGATGTCCGATGGGCGGGTGCTGCCGAATGCCTGACGGATAATCTTGCTCATAATATCCCTAACCTGGTCGTGTCGCGGAGCGCACTATACACCCAATTGCGCCAAAAAAACGAACGCTCGACGTCGATTTCGTCCAAAAGGGACCTTGACGCAAAAATGTCAAGTACGGCGCGTTGCTTCAAGCTCCAGACTAAGCTATCGTATCAACATTGTTTCAACGCGGAGACGGCGATGGAGACCACACTCAAAAAATGGGGCAACAGTCCTTCGGTGCGCATTCCAGCCGATATTATGCGACGCGCCAATCTTAAATTGGATCAGAAGGTTGAAGTCGATGTTGTTGACGGCATCATCCAGATCAAACCTGTGCTCAACGATGAAGTCGATCTTGATCAAATGATTGCGGCGCTCACTCCAAACAACATTCATGAAGCCGTCAAGACTGGCCCTGCTCGCGGCAATGAATTCCCTCAATGAACTATGTCCCTGATCAGAGCGACATTGTCTGGATGGACTTCGATCCCCAGGCTGGTCATGAACAGGCAGGACGTCGCCCAGCCCTCGTTTTAAGCCCTGCCGCCTATAATCAACGCACGCATCTCATGATCTGCTGTCCAATGACGACAAAGATCAAGGGCAATCCCTGGGAGGTCGCTGTCGCAGCCCATCGCGACGGCGTTGTGCTATCTGACCAGATCAAGAGCCTTGACTGGACTGCACGTAATGTCGAGAAAATCGGTACAGCAACGCCCGTAGAAATAAGTCAGGTCCGCAAATTCGCCCGAGCCCTGATCGGTCGTCCCTGAATTAACTTTCTACACCTGTCCAACCGTCTTGAGGCGCACCTTCGGGTGTATCTCGTTCTGGCTCATCACCACCGTATTGGCGCGGAAACGCTCGACGATCGACCGCACATAGGGGCGGATGTTCGGCGAGGTCAGGAGCACCGCGACCTCGCCCGTCATCGACACACGCTCGAAGGTGTCGCGCACGGTGCGAATGAATTCCTGCAGGGCCGATGGCGCCATGGTCAACTGACGGTCTTCGCCCTGCCCCACCAGCGACGAGGCAAAGGCGTTTTCCCAATCGTGCGACAGAGTGACGATCGGCAGCGAACCGTCTTCTGACCGGTTCTGCCAGCACAGCTGACGCGCCAGGCGCGAGCGGACATGTTCGACCATGTTGGTGATCGACTTGGTGTGCCCCGCCGCTTCGCCCAGGGCTTCGAGGATGGCCGGCAGGTCGCGGATCGACACGCGTTCCTTTAGGAGCGCCTGAAGCACACGCTGAACCGTCGCAGTCGTGACGACGCTCGGGATCAGGTCGTCGGCCAGCTTTTTCTGTTCGGCCGGCAGGTCGCGCAACAGCTTCGTCAGCTCGGCATAGGACAGCAGATCGGCCATGTTGTCCTTGAGGATTTCAGTCAGGTGCGTGGTGATGACGGTCGCCGGATCGACAATGGTGTAGCCCAGGAAGGTCGCTTCCTCGCGCAAATTCTGGTCGATCCAGGTTGCCGGCAGGCCGAACGCCGGCTCCTTCATGTGCTCACCGGGCAGTTCGACCTGGCGGCCCGACGGGTCCATGGCCATCAGTTGGCCGATGCGCACCTCGCCCGAACCCGCTTCCATTTCCTTGATGCGCAGGCAGTAGCCCTGGTTCGGCAGGCGCATATTGTCCAGAATCCGCACCGACGGCATGATGAAGCCGTATTCCTGGGCCAGCGTCCGGCGCAGGGCCTTGATCTGATCGGTCAGCTTCCTGCCGTCGAGGTCGTTGATAAGCCCGAGAAGTCCCAGGCCCAGTTCCATCTTAACGTCGTCTATGGCCAGGGCCGCCGAGATCGGCTCTTCCTCAGGCGGCAGGTTCTGCTGCTGGATGGCTTCGATCTCTTCTGGGGTGGGGGCCTTGGGCTTGGTCCCTATCTTGTAGGCCAGAAATCCTGAACCCAGTGCCACCGCCGCAAAGGGCAGGATCGGCATGCCCGGGATAAGGCCCAGCACACCCGATGCCGCCGATACCATGCCCAATGCCACCGGGTTCGTCGCGAGCTGTGCGACCAGCGCCTTGTCGGCCGAACCGTCGACGCCGGCTTTCGAGACCAGGAAGCCCGCGGCCAGCGAGATGATCAGAGCGGGGATCTGGGTGACCAGGCCGTCACCGACGGTCAGACCGATGTAGTTCTGGGCCGCATCTCCGATAGGCAGCTGGTGGCTGAACATACCGATCAGGATGCCGCCGATGATGTTGATGGCGGTGATGATCAGGCCGGCGACGGCATCGCCACGCACGAACTTGGACGCACCGTCCATGGCGCCGAAGAAGCCCGATTCCTGCTCGACCTCCTTGCGGCGCCTCTTGGCCTCATCCTGGTCGATCAGACCCGACGAAAGGTCGGCGTCGATCGCCATCTGCTTGCCCGGCATCGAATCGAGGGTGAAACGCGCGGCGACTTCGGCGATACGGCCCGAACCCTTGGTGATGACGACGAAGTTGATCAGGATGAAGATGGCGAACAGCACGATGCCGATGATGAAGTTGCCCTGCATGAGCAACTGGCCGAACGCCTTGATCAAGGCGCCGGCGGCCTCTTCGCCTTCATGGCCGTGGCTGAGGATCAGGCGGGTCGAGGCCACGTTCAGCGACAGGCGGAACATGGTGGTGACCAGCAGGACGGTCGGGAAGGCCGAGAAGTCGAGCGGCTTCTTGATCAGGATGGCGGTCATCAGGATCAGGATCGACGAGGTGACCGACAGCGATAGCAGCGCGTCGAGCATCACAGCGGGAATCGGGATGATCAGGAAGACGATGATCAGAATGACGCCGAGCGCCATCACGACTTCGCCGCGCTTCAGCCAGCCCATTACGTCATTAAAGGAGATGGCAGGCCCATTGCCCGCGGCCGCAGCCTCAGCCACTTCAACGGCCTCCGGAAAACGCACTAGATGACAGGATTTTCACGCACGTTTTGGCGCGCGGATCGCTAGGCAAAATTTACCCGGAAGGTGGTGAACAAGGTGTTAAGACGGGTGCAGTTGCCGCATCGGACAGCGCCAATCCTCTCCGACCATGCGACCGCTGTATTGGCGCGCTTCGGAAACTTCACCGTGGCGGGCGACCATGGGATTGACCGAGCCGGAATAGGCTACGTCGCGCTTGAGGATCGTTTCGCGCATGGTGTCGTAGCGGCCGTCCTTGCGCAGGGTTTCGAACTGGTCGTGAGCATTGAAAACCAGGGCCGGCACCTCAAAGCGGCGCGCGGCACGGCTGGCGCCGGGGTGCAGGCCGACGACGAAAAAGGCCTCACCGCCGAAGCTCAAGGAAAAGGTCGCATCATCGGGATCGGAACTGACGCGCGGATCGTAGGGCTGGCCGCGCGCCGCATCGATGCCTTCCAGCGCTTCAAGGCGTTTCCACAGCGCCGTCTCGAAGGCCTCCTCGCTTAAGCGTTCGGCCATGTCAAACAGGACGACAAAGGTCTGGAACGGCTCTGGCGCGCCCTTGAAACCCTGGGCGAAGTCGCGGATGGCGTCGTAAAGGGCCGTGTCGTCGCGCGGGCAACGGATATCGCCGGCGACGAAGAACTGCATCTGGCGCCGCGCCAGGGCAGACTTCGCCCCGACACAAGGAAAGTCCTTGGCCTTGATGTGGGATTCGAAACGTTCGATCAGTGCGCCTTGTGCGCGGGTGATGTCTTCTGAGACCTGGGGTACGGGATACACGGCTACGCTTCCTTTGCTGGAAGCCGAACCTACCCGGACCGGGGTAAGGTCGAACCGCGAAAGCCGATCCGCCTGGACAAGAACCGCATAAGCTCCGGCACTGGCCATAATTTTATCAATAGCCGCAGGACACCGCATAGGTTTGCGCGGCCTTTGCGAAAGCACGCATGCTTCATATGCCGTCCTTATCTTCCCTTGCCTATTGTGTCGTTCGAGCCTTCCTTAGGAGACGACATGATTACCGAAATTCCGCCGCGCTCAGGCGCCGCCTTCAGGCTTTCCAAGGGTCAGAGACTGCGCGTCATCGATCCGAATGGCGAACAGGTTTCGGACATGCTGGCCTTCAATGCCCATGACACCAACGAAGTGATCTCATCGGGTCGGACGCTCGACTATGCGTCCACACTGTTCCTGAGCGTCGGCGATCCGCTCTACTCCAACCGCAGCAATGTCATGCTGAAGATCATTGAGGATACGGTCGGCCGGCACGACTTCCTGCTGACGCCGTGTTCGAAGGATACGTTTCGGATTATCTATGGCGACGAGCACCCGCATCATGGCTGTTTCGGCAATCTGGCGCATGCGCTGGAGCCCTACGGCATTCAGCCCGACCAGATTCCCGTGGCGTTCAATATTTTCATGAACGTCCAGGTCAATGGCGAGACCGGCGAATTGCGCGTCGATCCGCCAATGAGCAAGCCCGGCGACCATATCCTGTTCGAAGCCGAAATGGACCTGATCGTCGCGCTGACGGCATGTTCGGCCTTGCAGTCGAATAATTACGCCTTCAAACCGATCCACTATCGGGTTGAGGAAGCTGAGACAGTAGCCTAGCTATTCTTCGCCTCCCCTATTTATGGGGGAGGTGGATTTGAGCGCGATTAGCGCTCAAAGACGGAAGGGGCCGACTGGAACGAAATCCCAAGCACCGGCGTGTGTTGTTAGCCTGGCAGGCCCCGCCCACCGCCTTCGGCGGTCCCCCCTCCCCATGAATGGGGAGGGCGAAGATTATCCATTATGCCTTAAGTGGAAAGATATCACGCCGCGCTGGCGCCGGATTGCGGCGCAGGCACCGACACACCCGCCGCCGAATATTCGTTCAGCTTGTTGCGCAGGGTGCGGATCGAGATGCCGAGGATATTGGCGGCATGGGTCCGGTTGCCGAAGCAGTGGCTGAGCGTGTCGAGGATCAGCTTTTGCTCGACTTCGGCCACGGTCGACCCAACGAAGCTGCGCGCAGCACTTTCCGCCGCCAGCGCTACACGGCCGACATAGTCCGAACCGATCGGCGCCACCGGATTGAGCGGTTGGCCATCGGGCAGTCGGATAGCATCGGCGTCGATTTCCGAACCCGCCGACAGCAGCACTGCGCGATGCATGGCGTTTTCCAGCTCACGCACATTGCCCGGCCACGGATGGGCCTGCAAACGGCGCTTGGCCTCGAGGCTGATCGGCTTCAATGGGATGGCATTGGCTTCCGAATACTTCTTGGCGAAATATTCCGACAGGGCCAGAATGTCGGCCGGACGCTGGCGCAAGGGCGGCAGGGCCAGGTTGATGACGTTCAGACGATAAAGCAGGTCTTCGCGGAAGGTGCCGTCCTTGACCGCCTGGGCGAGGTTACGGTTCGAGGTCGCCAGGACGCGGATATTGACCGGAACCGGCTTGGCGCCGCCCACACGGTCGATGACGCGTTCCTGCAGCGCGCGCAGAAGTTTGGCCTGAAGGCGTGCGTCCATTTCCGAGATTTCGTCGAGCAGAAGCGTACCACCGTCAGCCTCTTCGAACTTACCGATGCGGCGCGCCATGGCGCCCGTGAACGCTCCCTTTTCGTGGCCGAACAGCTCCGATTCCAGCAGGTTGTCGGGAATGGCGGCACAGTTGACGCTGATGAACGGCTTTTGGGCGCGGCGCGACTTTTCGTGCAGGTAGCGCGCCATGACTTCCTTACCGACACCGCTTTCGCCGGTGATCAGGATAGAAGCATCCGACGCCGCGACCTGGTCGGCCAGCTTGACGACGGCCTGCATGGCTGGGTCATTGGTGACCAACGGGCGTGCATCGTCCGACACGGCGGCCAGCACCGCCGCGATCAACTCGGCGTCGGGCGGCAGCGGGATGAATTCCTTGGCGCCGGCGGTTATCGCCTGGGCGGCCTTGCGCGGATCGGGATTGACGCCGCAGGCGACGATATTAACCGAGATGTGCTCGCGCTCATTGGCCTCGATCAGGCCGGCGATATCCAGCTCGTAATCGACCATCAAAAGGTCGGCGCCCTGGCCCTTGCGCAGGGCTTCGGTGGCCTGCGTCACGGTTTCGACGTGGGCGACCTTGGCGCCGGTATCCATGGCCATCTTGACGGCGACCGACAGCTGGCCGCTCAGCTTTCCTACGACTAAGAGCCTCATGATCCCGTGTCCTCGCTTTTGATGATTTCCGTCATGGTCACGCCCAGGCGGTCGTCCACGACCACCACTTCGCCGCGCGCCACGAGGCGGTTGTTGACATAGATATCGATGGCTTCACCGACCTTGCGGTCCAGTTCCAGCACGCTGCCCTGGCCAAGCTTCAAGAGCTGCGACACCGACATGTAGGATTTTCCGAGCACAGCCGAGATGTTGACCGGCACGTCGAAGACAGGCGCCAGATCTGCTGCCGCCTTATCGCCGCCATCGTCATCATGCACGGCGGGAGCGCCGGTTTCGTCGAAATCTTCCAAACCGAGATCGGCCATGGGAGTAAACCTTTACTAATGCGTCGGCGTTTGAGAGCTGGCGACGCGGGAAGAATGATAGGCTTCAGCTTCGAGCGCCTCATTGAGGGCCTGGCCGAGCGCGTCGAAAACCTGTTGTGGGTCGAAGCTGGCGCGGCCGTCGGACCAGACGATCTCGAACGCACCCTTCGGCATTTGCGGAGTCTCGCGGAACTGGATCGCGCCGGCAAACCCCGCCATGTGCGCGGCATCCTCGGCCGCGGCGCGGATGGCGTCGTCCGGGTCGCGCGCCAAAAGCACCAGCCGCGTTGCCTTTTCTATTTCCATCCCCAGTGCTTCGAGCGCAGCGGCCACCGGCGCCTGAGGGAAGCGATCGAGCGCCTCGGCAGCGATTTTCTGGGCGCAGACGAGCGCCAGTTGCACGCTTGCCTTCTTGTGAGCGTGGATCGCCTGGGTCAGGCCAGACAAACCCTGCTGGGCTGATCCGGCCAGGTCCTGAATGGCCGCGGCCTGGGCCATCTGGGCCCGCGCCATGGCCGAGTTCTCGCCTTCGGTAAAAGCCTGGGTACGAATGGCCTCAACCTCTTCGGGGGTGAAGGCCTTCTTTTCGCGCCGGGGCTGGGCGACGACATGACCGCCGTCGCCGAAGACGGTGCCGAATTCGAACTTCTTGTGCGGAACGGCGCTCATGCGGCGGCTCCCACAAAGTAAGAAACCCCACCACCACGAGCCTGACGGCTCCCGGTCCCCCTCCCCAGCAAGCTGGGGAGGTATAATGGAAAGCTCAATTCTATACCTCCCCAGCTTGCTGGGGAGGGGGACCGCACGAGCGAGCCATTGCCCGCAATGGCGACCGAGATGTGGTGGTGGGGGCTGCTGACAATCATAACCTTAATAAATAAGCTCATCATCGCCTCCCTGACCGGCAAGCATGATTTCGCCCTTGGCCGCCAGGTCCTTGGCGATCTGGACCATCGACATCTGGGCGGCGTCGACGTCCTTCAGGCGCACAGGGCCCATGCTTTCCATATCGTCGCGCATGATCTTGGCGGCGCGTTCGGACATGTTGGACATGAACATGTCGCGCAAGCTATCCGACGCGCCCTTGAGCGCCAGGGCCAGTTGGTCCTTTTCGACCGCGCGCAGCAGGGTCTGGACGCCGCCTGGGTCGAGCTTCGACAGGTCTTCGAAGACGAACATCAGGGCGCGGATACGCTCGGCCGATTCACGGTTGCGTTCTTCCAGGGCGGCGACGAAGCGGCTTTCGGTCTGGCGGTCGAAATTGTTGAAGATTTCGGCCATCAGTTCGTGGCTGTCGCGCTTGGAGGTCCGCGCCAGGTTCGACATGAACTCGACGCGCAGGGTCTGTTCGATCTTGTCGAGGATTTCGCGCTGCACCGGTTCCATGCGCAACATGCGCTGCACGCATTCCAGCGCGAAGTCTTCCGGCAGGGACGACAGGACGCGCGCGGCGTGGTCGGCCTTGATCTTGGACAGGACGACGGCCACCGTCTGCGGGTATTCGTTCTTGAGATAGTTGGCGAGCACGCCTTCGTTGACGTTGCCCAGCTTGTCCCACATGGTCCGGCCTGCCGGACCGCGGATCTCCTCCATCAGGGATTCGACCTTTTCCGGCGGCAGGAAGTTGCCGAGCAGGCGCTGGGTCTGCTCGAACGAACCCATAATGGTACCGGAATTGCTCATGCCCGAGACGAATTCGACCAGCAACTCCTCGACGACGTTCGACGCGACGGTGCCGAGCGACGACATGGCCTGGGAGATTTCCTTGATCTCTTCCTCGTCCATGGCCTGCCACAGGGCGACGTGATCTTCACCCAAAGCCAGCAGCACGACGGCGGCCTTTTCGACCCCGCTCAGGCGCTTCGGATCATCGATGACGTTTTTACGTGCCATGGATCACCGTTACGAATCGTGCAGCCAGGAGCGGAGAATCGACACCGACTCTTCCGGGTGGCGGTCGACGAACTCCGACACCTTCTTGACCGAGGACGCCTTTACCTGGCCCTCAATGCGCGCGATGTCGATGCGCTGCTCGGCTTCACTATGGGGCATCATGGCGGTCGCTGGCGCCGACAGCGGCGGCGCTCCGCCGGCGGCCGCCGCGGCGACCTGCGGCATGGCGCCCGCACCTCCCGCCATGGCCAGTTGCGCGCCGCCATTGGCTGCCGACAGGTAGGTGGTCGGGCCGGAGTTGATGAACTTCATCAGCGGCTTGGCGACGAAGAACAGGGTCAGGAGCGCCACGACCAGCAGGACAGCAATTTCGGCGCCACGCATGATGTCGTTCTTGTCGAAGTCCATCAACGGCGCCTTAGCGGCCTGACCGCCCACTGTGCCGCCGATATCGTGGTTGAAGCGGACATTGACGACCTGAACCTGGTCGCCGCGCGCCTGGTCGAAACCGATGGCGGCCTTCACGAGAGCGTCGATCTTCTGCATGTCTTCGGCCGAGCGCTTGGCATAGGTGTCGGGGGCCTTGCCGTCTGCCGACGGTGTGACGATGTCATCGACCGCCACCGAGACGGCCAGCTTGCGGATATCACCGGGGCCGGTGACAGTCGTCGTCTTGGTCGTCGAGATTTCGTAGTTGGTGGTTTCCGACGTCGTGCCGGACTGGGTGCCGCTTCCCGTCACGCCCGGGGTCTGCGCGCCCCCGGGGATGTTGGCGGCGGCGGTCGTGACACCGTTCGGATCGGCTTCGGTCGAGCGATCGTTCGATTCCGAGGTTTGGGTCGAACGGACGACCTGGCCGTCGGGATTATATTCGACGGACTCACGCGTCGTCGAGGTCTTGTCGAGATCGGCCGTCACAGTGACGCGGGCCGCACCGGCGCCTACGACGCCTTCGACGATTTCCTTGACGCGTTTGCGTAAAGACTCTTCCATGTCGCTCTTGTGCGCCGCGCCTGCGCCGCTCATGGCTTCTTCCTCGCCGGCAGCGGCCAGCAGGCGGTTACGATCGTCGACAACCGTCACCTTGTCCGGCTTCAGATTGGGCACGGCCGAGGCGACGAGGTTGCGGATGGCGCGGACCTGTTCGGCATTGAAGTCGCCACCGGCGATGCCCAGAACGACCGAGGCGGTCGGCTGTTGGGCGGCATCGTCGAACAGTTCGCGCTTGGGCATAACCAGAAGGACGCGCGCCGAGGTAATGCCGCGAATGGATCGGATGGTCCGCGCCAGTTCCCCCTCCAGCGCCCGCTGATTGTTCAGGTTCTGGACGAATTCGGTCTGCCCCAGGGCCGGGGCATTGTCGAAAATCTCATAACCGACGCTGGCGGCAGTCGGCAGCCCCTTGGACGCCAGCATCATGCGGGCGGTGGCGACCTCGTCGCGATTGACCATGATGGTCGATCCGTCACCCTTGACCTCGTGCTTGATGCCGGCCTGTTCCAGCGCCAGGCTGATTTCGCCGGCTTCCTTGAGGTCGAGATTGGAAAAGAGCAGCGCCTTGGGCTGGGCGGCGAAATTAAGAAAGACAGCGGCCAGCACACCGGCCACACCGGCGGCGATGCCCAAGATGGTCATCAGGCGGCCGAGACCAAACTTCTGTAAACCTGATAAGAACGAACCCACGCTGGCTCCATCACCCATTGAGGCGAGGTTTGCCCCACGCCATCTACTAGGCAGTAATTTCCCAGTGGTGAGTTAATGCCGGCTTAATTTTCACGCCGAT
>CBFGPQ010000099.1:0-13816 GCA_965650705.1 uncultured Asticcacaulis sp.
CGATCAGCTTCGGCACCTGGGTGTTGGCGTGGTTGTTGGCCAGCTTGTCCTGCTGCGCCGTCAGCGGATCGAGGATGCGCTTGTGATAGATGCGCTCGGACAGGGCCAGCCAGCGGAAGTCATTGGTGCGGGTATAGAGCTCGGCGAAAGACTCGTTGATGCCGCCGTGTTCGCAGTCGAGGACCTTCTGGACCTGCTCGTCGTTGAGCGCGGCAAAGACCTTTTCGATATAACCACCCAGGGCGACGGCGACCGGAATGCCGCGATCGATACCAGCATAGGTCTGCACGTCCATAAGGCCTGCGAACAGCTTGTGCCAGTTATAGAAGGGCACCCAGCAGCCGTTGAGGTCGAAGCCGGCCGAGCGGATGTCGCCAGCCATGATTTCCGGGAAGATCTCCTTGCCGTCGACGATCGAACCATCCTTGCGTTTGCGCATGAATCCGGCGGCGTAGCCATCGCCGTGTGCCGCCTGGACCTTTTCCAACTCGCCGATGATATAGTTGATGCGCGTGAGGCATTCTGTGTTGCCTGTCTGGGCGTACATCAGCGATAGGGCCGACAGGTAATGGCCCAGGGCCTCGCCAGCGATCGTATCCGCTTCCCAGCCGCCGTAGAGTTCACCCTTGACGGGAAGCCCTGCGAACTTGTGATAGTTGTGCAGCAACCTGTCCGGCGACAGAAACATGAGGTATCTGGTATTGGCTTCGACGGCGGTCAGAAACGGCGATGGCAGAAGACGCACATCGTTGAGCCGTATCGGGGTCGGTACCTGCGGCAGGGTTTCCGCGGCCCAGGCCGTGGCGCCAGTCGCGCTGAGAACCGTCAGGACGGCGGCGCCCCGAAGCAGGCTGCGGCGATCGATCGTGAAGCGGGCGGCGGTCATCAGCGTACCTCTGTGCGTAAGGTGTGCAACGGGATTGCACCTCAGTGATATACGGTATACTATTTTGAAGCAACTCCCATTTGCTTCGCTTTAATAAGGACCGCCGTCTCCATGAAAGCCCTGCTGCTCGCCTCCGCCGCCATCGCCGTCCTGTCGTTTTCCCCGCTCGCATATGCCGCCGCTCCGACTGCGGGCGAGGCCTTCAAGGCGCTTTATACGGCCGAATGGGATTGGCGCTCACGCCAGCAGGCGGCCAGTGAGGACGGTGCATCACAGGCGACTGACGGCCTGCCGGATGTCTCGAAGGCCGGACAGGACCGCAAGCTGGCCTATTGGCGCGACGTCAAAAAGAAGCTCGAGGCCATCGACGTCAAGACGCTGACACCTGAAGACCAGGTCAATTACCAGATTTACCAATTCCAGATCGAGACCCTCCTGACCGCCCAGGAATTCAAGACTTATGAGCGCCCTCTGGCCGGCGATACCTCCTTCTGGAGCGACATCGGCTATATGGCGCGCGAAACCTATCGCAGCGAAAAGGACTACCGCGCATACCTGGTCAAGCTGAACGACATGCCGCGCTATTTCGCCCAGAACATGGACAATATGCGGGCCGGCATGAAGCGCGGCTTCACCGTGCCGAAAGTATCGCTGGTTGGACGCGATGTCTCGCTGTCGGTCGTTATCGACGCCAAGGGTGAGGCCAATACCTACTACCTGCCGTTCAAGTCGATGCCGGCCAACATCCCGGCCGACAAGCAGGCCGAACTGCGCAAGCTGGCGCTTGAAGCCATCGAAAAAAGCGTCATTCCGGCGCACCTGTCGGTCCTGACCTTCATTACCAAGGAGTACGCCCCCAAGGCGACGGATTCGATTGCTGCCTATGACCTGCCGAACGGCAAGGCCTTCTATGCCGCCCAGAGCCGCGAATACACCACGCTCGACCTGACACCGGAACAGATCCACCAGATCGGCCTCGACGAAGTTACAAAGCTGCGCGCCGAAATGGCCGACGTGATGAAGCAGGTAAAATTCGAGGGCGATCTGAAGGCCTTCCTCCACTTCCTGCGCACCGACCCGCAATTCTATGTCACGAAACCTCAAGACCTGCTCGATCGTGCTGCCTGGACAGCTAAGCTGGTCGACGCCAAGTCGGGCGACTATTTCGGTCGTCAGCCGCGCATGCGCTTCGGCATCTATCCGGTCGCGCCGGAACTGGCTCCCTTTTATACCGGCGGCCGTGGCGGCCCAGGCGGCTACTGGGTCAATACCTATAACCTCCCGGCGCGGCCGCTCTACTCGATCCCCGCCCTGACCCTGCATGAAGCCGCGCCTGGCCACGCCTTCCAGATGCCGCTGGCTATGGAAAACAAGGGCCTGCCACCCTTTCGTCAGCATACGTACATTTCGGCCTATGGCGAAGGCTGGGCGCTTTATGCGGAACGCCTGGGCGTCGAAATGGGCATCTACCAGACGCCCTATGAACACTTCGGCATGCTGAGCTATCAAATGTGGCGGGCAGCCCGTCTGGTCGTCGACACCGGTATCCACGCCAAGGGCTGGACGCGCGACCAGGCCATGAGCTTCATGCGCGACAATACCGCTTTAAGCGAGCACGAGATCACGACCGAAACCGACCGCTACATCGCGTGGCCCGGCCAGGCCCTCTCCTATTATCTTGGCGAAATGGCCATCTGGAAGGCGCGCGCCAAGGCGGAAAAAGCCTTGGGAGAAAAGTTCGACATCCGTGCCTTCCACGATACGGTCCTGGAACTGGGCTCGGTGCCGCTGCCTGTGCTGGAAGCGCGCATCGACCGCTTCATCGCGGAAGGCGGGAAGAGTCCGTATACGGATAAAGAATAGTGTCGGATTTACATACCCTCGCGCTCGACGAAGCGTTTGACTTCGCCGTCCGGGTCCTGGAAACCAATGGTTTTGCGGGCGACCATGCCCGCGCCATTGCCTGGACTATCTGGGCCTGTCAGCGCGATGAGTGCCACTCGCATGGCCTCTATCGCCTGCTCGTCTGCGTCCACACGCTGAAGTCCGGCAAGGTGTCGCCCGATGCCAAGCCCGTCATCGCCGATGCGGCGCCGGGCCTTGTTCGCGTCGATGCAAGAAGCGCGTACTCGCTGCTGGCCTATGAGACGGGCCGGCCCGTCCTGATCAGTAAGGCGCGTAAAACCGGCCTGGCGGCGCTGGCAATCAATCACTGCTACCACTTTTCGGCGCTGTGGCCCGAGGTCGAAGCCATCGCCAATGAAGGCCTGGTGGCGATGGCCATGACGCCGTCGCATGCCTGGGTCGCGCCACACGGCGGCGCCAAGGGCGTCTTCGGCACCAACCCGCTGTCCTTTGCCTGGCCACGGCCTAGCGGTAATCCCTTCGTATTTGACTTCGCCACCAGTGCCTCGGCGCGCGGTGAGATCGAACTGCACCGCCGCGCCGGCAAGCCGATTCCTGAAGGATGGGGGCTCGACCGCAATGGCCAGCCGACGACCGATCCGACCGAAGCGATGAACGGCGCCATGTTGACCTTTGGCGGGCACAAGGGCTCGGCCTTGTCGGCGATGATCGAGCTGATGGCCGGCCCGCTGATCGGCGATCTGCTCAGTCTCGAATCCATGGCTTACGACAATGGCGCTGGCGCCACGCCCTATCACGGTGAACTGATCCTGGCCTTCGATCCCAAGATCTTCATGGGCGCCGAACATGCGGTGCACTCAGGCCGCGCCGAGGCCCTGTTCGATGCGATCCTGGGCCAGGGCGCGCGCCTGCCCTCGCAGCGGCGCTATGAGGCGCGGGCGCGGAATATCGCTTCGAACACCGTGACGATTCCGCGTCAGCTCCATGAGCAACTCATTGCCATGCTCGATCCTGAGACAGCGTCCCGGCCGTTTTGACGGTTTCCCCCTTCTGTCATTTGCTCCGCAAATGCCACCTTCCCCTTAAAAGGAGAAGGCAAAGTCGAGACTTCGTCCGGCGCCCTCCTTGCCCGTTGTCGGGAAGGTGGCGCAGCGAAGACGGAAGAGGGATTTCTGCTCAACTGCACCTAAACCGCTGATAGTTTGAACTCCGAAGCGCCTTGTGGGGCGAAGACCACCACTTCGTCTTGCATCTTCACGTTCTTGCTGTTGAGCTTGACGCCGCGCAGGGGCTGGGGCGTGCGCAGATGCAGGTGAACCTGCGCCGGGCGGGCCTGACCATGGAAGACGACCTTACCCATAACCTTGCCGGAAGTGTCGCCCTGCAGGGTAAAATCGACCAGCCCCCAACGTGTCGGCGCACCAGTAATGGCGATCGGCCTGCCCGACTTAAGCCACTCCCGCGGGATGGCGCGGCCAAGATGCAATACGTCCTGATCAGAGTCTTCGAACACCAGCGTCCAGCGCACCAGCTTCGGAATGGTCAGCTGCGCCGGCACGCAATAGAGCGGCAGGTCGCCGCTGATGCCGGTCACCTCGCCCGCCACCCAAGTCCCCGGCGTGTGCGAATGGTAGCGATGCGAATGAAGGAACAGCAGATATTCCTCGATGCGCCCGGATCGCAGCAATTGCTGCGCGTAACCGTAGGAGACAAAACCCAGTTGATCGCGATGGGTCTCATTAGCGCGGGTAATGTTGGCGACCACACCGATGCAGGTCCCGCCATGGCCGCGCACGCCGTCGATAATCGTCTGCGCCAGATCATCGGGCAGGACATCGGCGTGCAGCATTTCGGCATAGACGCGGTGCGCCCACCCGTGTTCGGTACGCTGCTTCTTTTGCGCCGCCTCGGCATAGGCTTCGCGGTGGGTCAGTTTCGTGCCTGGCAGGACGGCCAGATACGGCGGCTTCAGGTCGCTGCGGATGTTGGCGCGCACCGACCTTATGAGCTGAGTCTGAAGTCGACCGGCGCGCGTCTCCCAGTCTTTCGCCAGGGCCGGGCGATCCGAATCGATCAGCGGCCAGATCTTGGCGAGATCGCGCCAGCCGCGCACCGCAAACGCCGAGTTGTTCCAGTAGGGTTTCCACCACAGGGACGGATTAGGATGCAGGCAGGCGTCGGATTCGCTCCAACCATCGAGCAGGCCAAAGCCCGGGTCGCCGGCCGGTTTCTTCAGGCTGAGATCATGCAGTTCGGTCAGGATCGCCGCTTGGCCGGTGATCTTGCCGGCGATCCGCCGCAAGGTCGCCAGATCGCCAGTGTAGAGCCCGTAGCGTGCCAGCAGACTTAAGCTCAGGCCGAATTGCGGCACTTCCGGGCCGCGCATATTGATCATGCCATCGTCATAGGTGAACTGATCGAAATAGTTGTCGATGACAGCCTTAGCCTGCGCAAACCGCCCCCATTCCAGATTGGCGTAGAGCGACGAGGTGAAGATGTCCTGGAAGCCGTCGTATTCCGGACCGAAATAGTCGCGATCGACCACGCCGTATTTCGGATAGTCGCCGCCCGGCCGGGTCATCAGCTCCTTGGCAAAGGCGTGGGTGACCATGTCGCCGAGGGCCGCATCCGGCAGGGCTACGGCGGCCTGATCCTTGACCTCCCCCTGCCAGTAGCCGGCGAAGTCGAGCAGGCCGCGATAGAAGGCGGCGGCGTCGGGAGCCGTCCGCCGCGGCGGAAAGGGCGTATAAGAATGGGCAAAGGCCGTCTTAACCGGCTTGCCGTTGTCGTACTGGATGGTCCGGTGCCAGGTCTGGACGACCAACTGATCGGTGGCGCGAACATCAGCGAAGATCAGCAGGTCGTAGTAGCGCGTTGGCGAGACCTCGATGATCTTGTGGATCACTGGGAGCCAGCCGCCGAGCAAGCCTTCCCAGCGCCGCTTGGCCATGTCGTCGCCGACCAGTTCGGGGAAATCATGCTCGGGGCGATAGCCACGCACCCGGCCGTTCGGAAACACCGGCATGGTGTCGCCCTGCTGGCGCGTACCGACGAAGTTGGTCCAGGCCATGCGGGTGCCGAGATCCGTGGGCTTGAAGTTCCATCCGGCCGGCGGCGCTGCACGGCGCACCTCTTCCGGATCGGGATCGCCGTTCGCCAGCAATTTATCGGCCAGCAGATCGGCATCAGCCAGGCAGATGTCCTTGAGCGTCAGGCCGAGATATTGCGGCGCGATATCGTCGAAGCATGCTGCTAGCCGCTTGGTCAGAATGAGCGCCTCTTCGCCACGCACGAAGGTGATTACCCCTTCCCTCTGAGACTGGTCTTCATAGACGGTCCAGCCGTCGAATTCGGAAAGTTTGGTATGGTCCTTGATATCGAAAGTCCGCGTCAGGTGCGGCAGGGCAATGGCGGGGACGGCGCCCGTGGCCGAGGCGGCGACGACAGAACCGGCCAGGAAGTTGCGGCGGTGAATAGGCATGACAGGCTCCTGATAATCTGCTTCCCGGCAAAAAAAGGCGCCGCCGGCGAACCGGCAGCGCCTCAGGGGGACTTAGGGCTTTTACATAGGCTTAGAACGCAGCGCTGATACCGATGAAGAACATCCGGCCGAGCGGGTCATAAACGCTCGGGAAGGTGTTGCCATTGCCGTTTTCGACCAGCAGCCCTCCCATGATGGCCGGAGGCGCCTTGTCCATCAGGTTGTTGACACCGGCGCGCAGGACGAGGCCCTTCGGCAGATCCTTGGTCACGGCCAGGTCGAAGTAGTTGTAGGCTTCGATCTCGGCGTTCAGGGTCGACTTGGTGCCGGTCAGGTACTGGTCGTCGCTGTTTGTGGCCAGGTCGACCTTCCCAAAGTAACGCCAGTTGAGCGAAACCGAAGTCGGCGCCCAGACCGATTCCCACGAGGGCGACCAGGTGGTGCGCAGGTTGTGGCGCCACTTCGGCGCTGGCTGACCGCAGGTGCCGCCGTAAAGACCGGTACAGTCGTAAGAGCCGAGGCCCGGCAGCACTTCGGTTTCCAGCGCGTCAAGCATCGTGCCGACAAACGAGAAATTCAGGCTGCCGTAGCCGGTGCCCATGGTGTAGCTGCCGGTGAAGTCGATGCCCTTGGTTTCCAGGTAGCCGGTATTGACGTTGGTCGATACGACGTGGCCGCCATTGATGTCGCTGCCGAACAGTGCGCCGGTTGTTGGATCACGATGAATCAGACCGCAGTAGAAGGCGCTGCCGTTGGCGATACATTGCGACACTGCGGTCTGGGCCGGGACAGAACCGATATAGCCGTCGATATGGATCTTCCAGTAGTCGATCGACAGGGCCAGGTTTTCGATAGCGCGTGGTGTGAAGACCAGGCCGAAGGTCGTTGTCTTGGCTTCTTCCGGATCGAGGTTCGGGTTACCGCCACCTAGGGCCGTACCGACGTCGGCCGGCAGGTCCGGGATGGTGCGGTTATTGTACTGGTCCGCCGAAACGCCGGTCAGCGCACACTGGGCCGCTGTCGGCTTGCCGGCCAGCAGCAGTTGCGATTCCGAACACGGATCGATCAGCGCCACGTTGCCGACGCCTTGAGCGGCAAACAGCTCGGAGATGTTGGCGGCACGGACAGCCTTGTTGTAGCTGGCGCGCAGCAGGATATCCGGCGTCGGCGCATAGCGCACCTCAGCCTTCCAGGTCTCGGTTTCCTTTTCGTCGCCGACCGTGGTCGAGGACGAGACATTGTACTTCGAGGTCCGGTAGCCGAACGATGTGCTCAGGGAGTAGGCCAGTGGCTTGTCGCTCAGCAGCGGTACTTCCAGTTCGCTGAAGAATTCATCGACCGAAATCTTGCCGTCGGCGTTCGAGGCGTAGGTCAGCTGGCTTTCGTCACGCTTTACGTCCAGCGTTTCCTGGCGATGTTCCACGCCCAGAATGAGCGCCAGGCCGTCATTGGCCCACGGCGATTTAATACCGTACTGGCCCAGGTCACCGCTGAGGTAGGCGTTGAAAACATCGATCGTCTGTTCGTCACGCGTAAAGGTCGGCGCGTAGATGAACGCATAGCCTTCCGCCGACGGTCCGTTGGCGCTGAAGACATCGATCGGCTTACAGTTCTTGGACGTGTCGATACATACGACTTCGGAGCCCTGTTGCACGGCCATAAGGGCCTGGGCGGCCTTATCCTGGTTGATGTCGTTCTGGTAGTTGAACTGGCCGACCGTCGTGGCGTGCATGACATTGGCGTCATAGCGCCAGATGTCCGAGATAGCGCCACGGACACCGGCGGTGAAGCGATAGTTGGTGTGACGCATGTCGTTGCGGCGTGGTGTGCCAGTCGCGGCGCGCAGGGCGACCCAGCTCTTGACGACCGTCGCGGTGCCGGCCTGGTCGCCGCACATGGCGGTGGCCTGCGAAGGGCTCATGAAGGGGTTGTTACAGTTGATGTCGAAAGCGCGTCCCGACCAGATCGCCGATGGCGCGACCTGGCTGACAGAGTGGTCGTCCATGAACATGAAGCTGCCGTAGACTTCGGCCACTTCATTGAATTTGTAGTTGGCGAATGCGCCGGCCTGGTACCGCTCGGAATTACGGAGCGTGTAGTTGTCCGGCGCGTAGTTGTAGTTGAACGAGGCGTCGTTCGGCACCCAGGTCTTGGAGCCGTCCTTGGCATTGGCCAGGTTCTGGTTGACAAGGGCGCCGGGATTGGCCGTCAGCGGACGGAACCAGCCATAGGCGTGGGTCGAGGAGCCGCCGCAGCCGAAGGCCGAGCCAGCCGCATCGGTGAAGACCAGCGCACAGTTCGAATAGTCGCGCGCATCCTGGCGCACCGCCTCCATCTTGCGATAGCCGAAATAGCCCATGACGTTACCGGCGCCGTCGTCAATATCGCCGCCCGCGGCGATGTTAAAATCGTACTTCTTGCCATCCCAGACGTTTTCAGGCGCCAGTTCGATATTGGCGGCCTTGTGAACGCTGCGCAGATAATCGTCGTCGTTATTGTGCTGGTAGATGCTGTATTGCGCATCCAGGCGAATCCCCTTCAGGCGCTTGCGCATAACGAAGTTGACGACGCCGGACATGGCGTCTGAACCATACACCGAAGAAGCTCCTCCCGTCAGGACGTCGGTACGCTCCACCAGGGCCGAAGGAATGAAGTTCAGGTCGACACCTTCAGCTGGCAGGAAGCGCTGGCCGTCGATCAGGACCAGTGAGCGGTTGCCGCCCAGGCTGCGCAGGTTGACGCCTGCCTTGCCATCGGAATTGTTCGACTGGTTTTCATTGTTGCCGGCTTCAATCTGCGGCAAGGTTTTGAGGACCGTGTCAACGGCGATGGCGCCTTGCAGCTTCACTTCGCGATCATCGACCGTCGTAATGGGCGATGCGCTTTTCAGGTTCGGGCGGCGGATACGCGTACCGGTTACAACAACAACCTGGCTATCGCTGGCTGTCGTTTCCGCTTCCTGCGCAAAAACGCCGGAGGACCATCCCGAAGTGATGGCGGCACATGCGACGCCAGCCAGTATCAGGGCTTTCCTGTTCTTAGTCATCGTATCCTCATTCCACAGTTGCCTGCTTCCAATGGGGCAGCAGCGATGCGAGGAGGAAATCACCACTCCCATACGACGTCAATATATGTTATATGATATGCGGAATATCGTATACCATTAAACGAGGTGTGATGCTTTTATGTCACCTTATGAGACGGCGCGTAACAGGGTAGCTGCGTTTTCCGGGGTAACCCCCGAGCGTTTCACCAAAGATATTCAGCCGGCGGATCAACCGGCCGTGCTCAAGGGTCTGCTGTCGGCTTGGCCAATGGTGCGAATGGATTCCGAAGATGCGCTGATTGGCTACCTCTTGTCCCATGATCGCGGTGATCCATACGGCGTCTATGTCGGCGCGCCGGAAATCAAGGGACACTTTTTCTATGGCGGCGATACCCGCAGTGAGAACTTTCGTTTCGGGCCTGCGCCCCTGCGCCAGGTGCTCGACAACCTAAAGGCCGAACGGTCATCGGCCGCGCCGCAATCCATCTTCATCCAGTCGGCAGAACTCCATCGTTATATGCCGTCAATCCGCGATACGCACCGCCTGGAACTCCTGCCGCCCGGCGTAGAACCGCGCATCTGGATCGGCAATGAGACGGTGACCCGCGTCCATTACGACCTGAACCAGAACCTGATCTGCGTGGTGGCAGGCAAACGCCGCGTACTGCTCTATCCGCCTGAGCAATTGCCGAACCTCTATCCTGGGCCGTTCGACCGGACGATCGGGGGTGTTCCGGTCGGCATGGTCGATCCCGAGAACCCGGACCTGGAGCGTTATCCGCGTTTTGCGCAGGCGCGGGACGCCGTCCAGGTGGCCGAACTTGAAGCCGGCGACGTCCTTTATATTCCCTACGGCTGGTGGCACCAGGTCCGGTCGCTGGCGCGGTTCAATATCATGATCAACTACTGGTGGGACGATGCACCCAAGGCGGCCGGGCAAGCCTATGACGCGCTCTTTCACGCTGTTCTGGCGCTGCGTGACCAGCCGCAATCGCATAAGGCGATCTGGAAGGCTCTGTTCGACCATCATATCTTCGGCGAGGCGCCGCTTGCTCACGTGACGCCCCAAGAGCGCGGCACCTTAGGCGAACTGACGCCTGAGCGCATTGCCCTGATCAAGAAAGCTTTGCTGCGGAGCCTGAACGACTAAAGCCGGTCAATGGCGTCCTGCGGTTCCGTAAACCACTTCGCTCCATTTTCTGTGACATACATGTGGTCTTCCAGCCGGATGCCGAATCGTTCTGGCACCACAATCATCGGCTCATTGGAAAAGCACATGCCGGGCGCAAACGGGGTTCTGTCACCACGCACCAGGTAGGCGGGCTCGTGGATGCTGAGGCCGATGCCATGACCCGTACGGTGCGGCGTCCCAGGAAGGTCGTAGTCAGGGCCGAGATTGTATTTTTGCAGGACTTTCCGCGCAGCATAATCGGCGGTTTCGCAAGGGAGCCCAACCTCGACCGCCGCAAACGCAGCCGCTTGGGCTTCCTTTTCGATCTCCCAGATGCGGCGGTGTTCGCCATCCACCTTGCCGAAGGCATAGGTGCGGGTGATATCCGACGAATAGCCCTGGACGTAGCAGCCGGTATCGATCAGGACGAGATCGTTTTCCCGCAGGGTTTGCACACCTGGCAGGCCGTGCGGAAAGGCTGTGCCATGCCCAAACTGCACGATGCAGAACGAATTGCCGGCCGCGCCCAGCTTGCGGTGCGCGGCCTCTATGAACTGCGTAACCTCAGCGGTCGTAATGCCTTCATGCAGGATCCGCGATGTCGCGTGATGGACCTGAAGCGTCATCGACTTGGCCTGCTGCATGGCCGCCAGTTCGGCCGGCGACTTGTACATGCGGCAGCCATTAATGACCGAGGAGCCCTCATGGATTTCGACGCCAGTCTCCTTGCCCAGGCGGCTGACCATTTCAAACGCCATGGCCGGATCGATCGCCAGCTTGGTCACGCCCCAATCGCCGAGCGCCTGTTTGATCAGCGCATAGGGGCTTTCGTGCTCGTGCCACAGCCGGTAATCCATTGCGATCTGCATGTCGGCCTCGACGGAACCGCGCTCGAAATAGGGGCAGATCAGGATGGGATCGCCATCGACCGGCAGCAGCAGGCCGATCAGCCGTTCCGATGCACCCCAGGGTAGACCGCCGAAATAGCGCAATGAGGCCCCCGCCCCCACCAGCAGTGCACCGGCGCCCATATCGCGCGTCAGGCGCCGTGCCTTGTCGAGCCGCATCAGACGTTCCTCACGGGTGATCTGAGGTGCGGATGGCGGAGGCGTCAGGGCCGCGAGTTCGCGTTCGATTGTAGAGGAGCCGATCATGTATTTTCCTACCGAAATCTTTCGAGAGAGAAGGCCTTGGGCACTGTGCCGCCAACGAGCATGTCAGCCGCGATCTCACCCGTCACGGCCGCAAGCGTAAGGCCAAGGTGCTGGTGTCCAAAGGCATACCAGATATTGCTGCTGGGCGTCAGCCGGCCGATGGCCGGCAAATAGTCGGGCAAGGTCGGCCGGGCGCCGTACCATTCTTCGGTACTCGTCAGATCGGTGAAAGGCAGGCCCAGGTCTGAGGCGTGGCGGCGCAGGCGGTTCCACTTGCTGCGGTCGGGCGGCGCCGATACATGATCCAACTCGACGAAGCTGGCGGCGCACAAACCGCTTTCGAAACCGGTGACGATCATCGAGCGGTCCTCGAACACGATAGGCGGCAGGCCGCGCGGCCATGTGTGTGCGGTCGACTGGATATGGTAGCCGCGCTCGGCGATGATCGGCACGCGAATGCCCAGCGGTTCCAGCAAGGTCTTGGACCAGACGCCGGCCGCGACAACGACCTGCCTGGCCGGCATCACCGCGCCATGGCTTACTTGGACCTGTGGTGCATCACCATCGGTTATATTGGTTGCGTCGGCAGTGACTATTACGCCGCCGCGCGCGACAAAGACGGCTTCAAGCTTCGTGAGCAAACGTCGATTGTCTGTGATCTGGCCAGTGTTCTCGAAGCGGATGGCGCCGTGGATCGGCACGGTCGTTACCGCCGCCAGGTCGCGCAGTTCGTCTTCCGTCGCGTCGTGAAAAGTCACGGTGCCGGTATCAGCCGTGGCCCAGACCGCCCTTCCCTTGCGCGCGCTCTCAGGCGTCTCCCACACTATATAATGTCCGTCCGTGCGCAGCAGGTCAGTGGCGCCGATATCAGCTACCCGCCTGTGCCAGGCCGGCATGGCGTCTGCGATCAGGGCTGATAGCGCCGCCTTACCGGCATCGAACCGTGCAGGTTGCGCCGCCCTTAGCAGGCGCAGTGAAAAAGGCAGCCAGTGCGCGACGGCGGAAACCGGCAGGGCCAGCGCCCCTTTCGGATAGAGTCTTCCGGGTGCGGAGCGAATCATCGCCATCGACGCCAAAGGCTCGACCTGCTCGATGGCGATATGACCGGCGTTGCCGTAGCTGGCCGAGGTATGGTTGCGCTCGCGCTCGATCAGGGTGATCGTCTGTCCCAGCGATTGTAGAGACAGGGCGATATTGAGGCCCACTACCCCTCCGCCGACCACAATTACGTCCATACCTTAATCATCCTTGTTGCACAGCATTATCGCATATAGTATACCGTATAACCTGTATACGGGTTCATGGAGCATTTTTATGAGAATCGACTGGCGCGGCGTTTTTCCGGCGGTAACCACGCAGTTCAAGGAAGATCTTTCGATTGACTACGCGGATACGCAGCGTGTCGTTGACGACCTCATCCGTGACGGTGTGACGGGCATTATTGCCATGGGAACCTGCGGAGAAAACAACTCTCTGACCGCTGACGAAAAGCGCACCCTGCTGAAAGCCATTGTCGAAGTCGTCGCTGGTCGTGTCCCGGTCGTCACCGGTGTGTCGGAGCTTACCACGCCGCTGGCCTGTGCCTGGGTGAGAGATGCCGAAGCGCTGGGCGCCGACGGCCTGATGCTGCTGCCTGCCATGGTCTATGTACCTCGCACTGAAGAGCTGATCGCGCACTTCACCCATGTCGCTGAGGCGACGAAGCTGCCAATCATGCTCTACAATAACCCGACGGCTTATCGCGTCGCTATCACCAATGAGGTGCTGGAAGCACTGAAGCCCGTCAAGAATATCGTCGCCGTCAAGGAATCAACGCCGGACACCCGCCGCTTCACCGACATGTATAACGCCTTCGGTGACCGCTATGTCCTGTTTGCCGGTCTCGACGACGTCGCCTTCGAAGGCCTGCTGCTGGGCGCCCAAGGTTGGGTGTCAGGCCTGACCTCCGCCTTCCCGCACGAATCGGTCATGCTGGTCAAGGCGCTGGAGGCCGGCGATATCGACACGGCCCGCGAAATCTACCGCTGGTTCCTGCCGCTGCTGCACCTCGATGCCGAGCACGATCTCGTCCAGTCGATCAAGCTGGCTGAGCAGATCATGGGCCGCGGTTCGGAACGCGTCCGCATGCCGCGCATGCCTCTGACAGGTGCGCGCCGCGCCGAAGTCACCGCCATGGTCGAAAAGGCAGCGGCTTCCCGCCCGAGCCTGAAGA
>CBFGPQ010000100.1:0-13756 GCA_965650705.1 uncultured Asticcacaulis sp.
GCCACCATCACCGGCACGTGGTCGATGCGGCTGAAGTCGTCCATGCCGTTATTGTAGGCGATGTCCTTGGGTCCGCCGATAATATAAAGCACCGGCGTACGCAGGGTCTTCAGCGTTGCCTTGGTGACGTTGAGCGCGCTGAGGAAATTGGCGTCGTCGGGGAAGGTGCCGCTGTTTTCGATGATCACCGCCTTGACGCGAGCATCGCTGGCCAGGGACAGGGCCTGGATGCCACCGCAACTGAAACCCGCCACGGCGATCTTGTTCGGATCGATCTTGCCGTAATAGGGGCTGTCCGGGCGGGCGTTTTCAGCCAGCGCCCATTCCAGGCCGGCCTTGACGTCGGCCGCGGTCGTCTGCGGCTGGAAGCCGGCGCCGGGCGCCCGCTCGGGCATCGGCGTCGAGCCGGGACCGGAATGGATACCGCCGGGAGCAACAGCGACATAGCCGTGGGATGCGATCTCCGCCAGGTGCAGACGCGCGCCCGCGCCGTCCGCAGCGCAGGCGCCGTTACCCCAGGCGACGATGCCAAGCTGGCCGGGCGCGACCTTCGAAAGGTCCTTAGGCCGGTACACGACGTGATTGGCCAGGCGCGGGTCGGCCTCCTTCAGCGCCGGGAATGCGCCGGTGCCCTCGGTGTCGGGCGCCTTGGCATAGGCCGCCTGGTCGGCGTCGGATTTGGCCTTCTCCTCCGGCGTTTGTTGCGGAAACGCTGGCATGGCCGGCGGTGTTGGTGCGTTTTGCGCGATCGCCGCGCCGGTCGCGGCCAGCGACAAAAGGACGGAAACCGTCAGGCCCATGGCATGTTTCATGATATCTCCCCACTGTATGGTCTTACCGACTCTTAGTTGTCCGACATTAGTCTATTTCGACTTCCTGGCCAACGCATATCGCGACGAAACAAGACTTAAATCTCCGTCCCGTGCGAACGCAGTTTGAAAAAAGCCGCCCCGCACGAATGCGGGGCGGACAGGGGCCGGGAAGGCCGGGACGACGCGGGCGTCAGGCCCTGGGAGACTGCGACCATGAAGCCGCCTTGACGCTCGCGGAGTTTACCTTCCCGGGTGATAAAAGACGTTTAGAACTTACCCTTTATGCCGAGGGTGAAGTAACGGCCCATATCGTCATGGAAGCCCGCCGTTGGATAGGTGAGACCTGGGACACCAGCGCCTGGCATGAGTGGTGCGCGTGTATCGCCAAGATTGCTGATGTTGATAAAGGCTTCGCTGCGGCCGCCATGGAAGTCGAACGACTTGCTGATCGTCAGGTCGATGACATTCATCGAAGGCAGGTAAGGGATGACATAGTTTTGATTATTGCTGACCACTGAGGGGTCACTGGTCGCCTTTCTTGCCTTACCAATATATTGATCCTGAATGGCCACCGTCCAGTCGCCGCTGACATAGGCCAGGAAGGTCGTCTGCCTGAATTCAGGCTGGAATGCCCATTGCTCGGCGGTTCCAGGGATATTGACCGTCGTATTGGTGGGCTGGACGCTTATCAAGGTTCGCGCAGTGAAGCGACCTGGCAACCAGGACACGATGTCTCGCATGCTCCATGCATAGTTTGCCTCGATATCATAACCACTGATCGTCGAGCTCGCCGCATTGAGAGGCGCACTGAAGATTTTCGTCGGGAAGTTCGCCGCGGTCTTGTAATTCGGATCCGACGGATCGGTGATCGGGCGAACGGCCAAGGAACAGAAGTTCGACGAGTAGGTCGGCGCGCTGGCGAGACACAGGTTTTGGATCGCCGCGTTATTGTAGCTGATGTTCGTGATGGCGTCTTTCATATCCGTTTTGTAGTAATCAAACGACACGTTGAAGTTACGGATAAAGCTTGGCGTAAAGACGACACCAAGAGTTGTCGTGCGTGCGATTTCAGGTGTCAGGTTTGCGTTACCCGAGACTTGAAACTGTGTATTTTGATTCAGGCCCGTCAAGAAATCCGAGAAGGTCGAAGCCGAAATACCAGCCGGTTGGTAGAGGTCGTTCAGGTTGGGTGCCCGAATGTCAACCGACTGCGTGCCACGAACGTGGAACATCGAATTCAGATGCCAATCAAGACCCAGCTTCCAGGAATGAACGGCATCAAAGGTCGAATACTTGGTGTAACGACCAGCCGCTGCCAGGGTCAGATCGTCAACAAGCGGCAAGTCCTTCAACAAGGGAATGTTGAACTCCAGAGCGGCTTCGTAAACGTCGTTCTCGGCATCAACCGGGTTGTTGACGTTTTGAATCCACAGGGCCGGTGCCGCACTCACGCCTGCCGAACTGCCGGTGGCCAGGCACAAACGAAGACCGGTACAATCGACGAAATCCGTCGCCAGCGCATTGGTGGTCATCTTGTAGGTCTGGTAACGGATATCTGCCGAAGCCGCGCCTCTGATCTCACCCGCCGGAAGCCCGAAACCCAGACCGCCGCCGATGGAGGCCCCGAAGTTTTGCATGGTCTGTTTCAGGGTCCAGTGCGTTTCCTGAACAAGATAATCATATGACGCCGCCGACGGGCCGTTCGGATCGACGATATTGGTCGGCACGCAACCCGGATAGAGGCCGGCATAAGCGGACTGGGTCGAGACCCAGCAGACGATTGTGCCGCTGACATTTACGCCATTTACCATCGTGCCCGGAGGCGCGATAACCGCATCAAGCGAAGCCAGGTACCTGTCGTTGCGTTGGTTGTTTGGGTTCGAGACCGTCAGTTCGCTGGAGCTGTTGCTGTAGAAGACATCCCAGTCAAAATTACCCAGCTTCCCTCTGAGACCTGTTTCAAAGTTCAGGCTTTTTTGGTTCGAAAGGGTCTTGTAGACGCGGCCTTGCGGACCGGCGTCCTGGCCGTCGATCTTGTTCCAGATATAGGAGGGAACAGACAGGTAAGGTGTCGACGGCGGCGGTGGCGTAGTCGCGCCTGGCATGAGCGTGCCATCGTAGCTATACCTGTCCTGGGCGGTCAGTGGGGGATTTGGCAGGCAGCGATAGCCGGCTGCCGCAGGCGTGCCGCAGGTTATGCCGGCACCCAGGGCCGCTTGAGAAGCGGGTGACAGATACGGATTGTTGGCAAAGATCGTGCTTGGACGTCCTGAGCCGGACGAACTCACAACCGTATTGACCCAATCCGATGAGACGTCGGCTTCAGCCAGGCTGATCTGGGCATAACCATGCACATTATCAGTAAAATCATAGTCAAACCGGCTGAAGGACTCCTTCATCTCAAGGCCTGAGCGGAAGGTGCCGAATTTGACGTAACCACCGTTGCCGCCGCTATCAATGGTGCCGCTTCCCGTAGGTGTGCCGCGCGTCAGCGGGCCAAAATTGCCGGCCGAAGTGACGGTGTAGCCATTGAGCGCGCAGGCTGAGCCGCAGTTTACAACGCCGGTCATCGGCTGGTTGTTGACGCGGGCATAGGGCGTATTGGTAAACGGATTCGAGACCGATCCGTTGCCTGTCAGAAACCAAACCTGTCCATCCTTACCATAGGGACGATCCGTAATGAGGATCTTGTCCTGGTGGCGGTAGCGGAGGGAGGTTTCAAAATGCCCACGGCCGTCAAACATGTCCGTGCCCCAGGCCGCTGCGATGGAATGTTGACGTCCATCACCATAGCCGGAAATGCCGGTATCGACCTTGTATTTGAAGCCGTTAAAGTTTTCGTCGATGACAAAGTTGACCACACCAGAGACGGCGTCCGAACCATAGACGGCCGAGGCGCCGCCGGTGACGATGTCAACACGCTTCATAAGGATTTGCGGCAGGACGTCGACATTGACCGTACCGTCCTGATTGTTCGGCGCGACGCGGTGGCCGTTGAACAGCACAAGCGTGCGTGAAGGGCCGAAATTGCGCAGGGCAAGGACGTTGCCGCCGTTGTTGTTGGCGCCGTTGCCCTGGTTACGCGGCGTGCGTCCGCCGACGATCTGAGGCAGCTTGTTCAGCGCATCCGGAATGTCGCTGGGCGTCGTCTGGCTCAGTTGTTCCGTGGTGACCGCGGTAATTGGTGTCGGTGATTTTTCGTTCGTCCGGATAATGCGCGAACCTGTCACTACGACAACTTCGGAGTCATTCCCCGCTTGCGCCTCCGCCGAGGCACTGGCGACCGTCTCCTGGGAGAAGGCGGCCAGCGGGAATGCACACCCGCAAATGATGGCGGCGCCCGATGCGCCGTAAAGCATGGCTTGTAAAATCTTCACGATTTTCCCCTGTACTTTGTGCGTTGTTTGCTTTGGGGATTTGGCACAGCCCGGCTATATACTTATTCACTCCTCATGAATAAGCACAATGCCAATAAAAATCGGCAAATCCCGTTAAATTGTACGCTTTTTACTGTTAGACCCAGACGCGTTTCTTCCCTCACAAGCTCCAGCGCCGCACGCTTTGAGCCCGCAGGCTCACGTTTCGTGCGATGACCGACTCGCGAAAGCCGTTTTAAATAGTCTGACCTTATATATGATGCATAACCCAGATATTCGTCAATATGAATTCTTCTTTCACTCGTGAATCCCGCCCTCCCGATGCCGTGCGGTCGCACAAATGGTATTACCTATTGAATTGTCTATATAAAATATTTTCTTTGCTGCAGGCGCAATGACAGCGCAGTCATGAGGGAGGTCAGGCTCCAGCTCCAAAACAGCAATAAAGTCTGTCTTTATAAATTTAATAGTCTGATGTTTTTTGAACGATTCCGAAAAAGATCGGTGAATTCAACGCGATCCCCGAGCGACGCGCCGCCGCGACGCTGACCTGTAATTTCCTCGTGAATACATGCTGCATTGCAGAAAAACGGCCAGATTGCCTGTCGCCGCCCCACCCAAGGCTATGGTGGACTTGACATTATTAAATATATCATTCAATCATGATATATGGATAAACAGTCATCCCTTCACGCATTTGACGCCCTAAGCCAGGAGACGCGCCTTGATGCGTTGCGGCTGCTGATCCAGGCCGGGCCTGAAGGATTGCCCGCGGGAGAGATTGGTGAGCGGCTGGGCATCAGGCAGAACACAATGTCGGTCAACCTGAAGATTTTGGCCCAGGCGAAGCTGATCACTGGCCTCCGCGACGGCAGGGTGATCCGGTACACGGCCAACTTTGATGCCATTCAGGGGCTTATCCTGTTCCTGATGCAGGATTGCTGCGGCGGCCGCAAGGAGCTGTGCCAGCCCGTCCTCGACCAGATGGCGTGCGGTTGCTGATGTACAGTCTGGATCGCCGTCTGTTTGCTGAATTCGCAGGCACCCTCCTGCTGCTGGCGACCGTCGTAGGCTCCGGCATCATGGCCGAAAGCCTGGCGGGTGGGAATGTCGCCGTGGCCTTGCTGGGCAATACGCTGGCGACCGGGGCGATGCTGGTCGTCCTGATCACCATGCTGGGGCCGGTATCGGGCGCGCACTTCAATCCGGCGGTAACCGTGCTCATCGCCGTCAAACGGCAACTCTCAGCTGCCGAAGCGCTGGCCTACATTGCCGTCCAAATCGCGGGCGCAGTGGCCGGCGTCTGGCTGGCGCACGCCATGTTCGGCGAGGCGATTATCCAGGTCTCGCTGAAGGTACGGGCCGGTCCGGCGCAATGGCTTTCCGAAGGCGTGGCCACCTTCGGACTTGTTCTGACCATCCTGGCCACGCACCGGGCGCGACCTGATTTCGTGCCGGTGGCGGTGGGCCTCTACATCACGGCCGCCTATTGGTTCACGGCGTCGACCTCCTTCGCCAACCCGGCGGTGACGCTGGCGCGGTCTCTGTCCGACACCTTCGCCGGCATCCGGCCCGTGGACGCACCAGCCTTCATTGCGGCGCAGATGGCGGGCGCGCTTCTTGGCCTGGCGGTCTGCACCTGGTTTTTCAAATCTCCGGAGGCACAGACATGACCCCCATCATCTATCACAATCCGGATTGCGGAACGTCGCGCAACGTCCTGGCCGTCATCGAAGCCGCCGGATACCGGCCGGTCGTCGTTGACTACCTCACTGTCGGCTGGACGCGCGAACTGCTGCTGACCCTGCTGACGGCGGCCGATCTGACGCCGCGCCAGGCGCTGCGCGAAACCAAGTCGCCCGCGAAGGAGATGGGGCTACTGGAAGACGGCGTCGGAGACGATATCCTTCTTGAAGCCATGCTGACGACGCCAGTCCTGGTGAACCGGCCCTTCGTCGTAACGAACAAGGGCGTAAAGCTGTGCCGCCCCAGCGAAGCCGTGCTCGATCTGCTCGATACCTGGCCGCAGGGGCCGTTCCTCAAGGAGGACGGCAGCGTCATGATCGACGCGGAGGGGCGGCGCGGCTGAGCCCTCCCCTGGCTCCACCCTGCGGCTGGTCCGGCCGGAAAAACACCGCCCCTTCACCGTCCCTCGAAGACCAGCACCTCGCCGGTCGCCGTCACGGCGATCAGGCGACCGTCGACAATAATCGGTGACGCCACGAACGCGCCCAGAGCCTTGACCTCCTCGACACCGGCCTGGAGCTGGCGGCCGGGGCCGAACAGCCTGCCGCCGCGCAGTTTGCCCGCCTCATCGAGGATATCGTCGGCGTCGCGCAGACTTTCCGGCGTCCGCCACGTCCAGGTCCGCGCGCCGGTCGCCGTGTCGTAGGCTTCAAGCGTTCCGGTCATGGTGGCGGCGATGACCGCGCCGCCCGACACCACTGGCGAGGCATAGGTCCACACGCCCGTCGCCGCGCGAAAGGTCTCCTTGCCTGTCTTTTTGTCGAGCGCGACGAACAGGCCGGTATCCGAGGTGCCGAAATAGATGTTGCGGTCGTCGATGGCGGCGGTCGCCAGCACCCAGCTTCCAGCGGCATCATGCTTCCATTTCATCGCGCCGGTTCCGGCATCGAGCGCATAGACGAAGCCGTCGCGCGCCCCGGCATAGACCGTGTCCCCATCAACCGACGGCGCGGCGGAGATCCCCAGCATGACGCTCATCTTGCGGTCGGCGCCGCCCTGGAAGGCCCAGAGCTGCGTACCCGTCTTCGCGTCCAGCGCCAGCAGCCGCGTGCCCCAGGTGCCGACCACGATCTTCCCGTCCGCCCAGGCCGGCGGCGAATGGACCGGATCACCGGCGTCGTGCGCCCACAACAGCTTTCCCGTCGCGGCATCCAGCGCGCGGACAAGGCCGTCGCTGCTGCCGAAATAGACGACGCCGTCGTGGACCAAAGGCGACGACTGCCAGAGGTCCCACGGGTCCGGCACCGGCCCAAGACTAGAGTCCAGGCCGTAACCGCCGACCGCGGCGAAGCGATGCTCCCCGCCCGTGCGAAACCGCCACAGCAACTGCCCATCCAGCGACAGCGCATAGAAAACGCCGTCGCCGCTGAGGAAATGGATACGGCCATCCGCCACCGCCGGGGTCGAGGCGATGGCGCCTTCGGTATGGAAGAGCCACGCGGTTTTCAGCGTGGCCAGGTCCAGCGCGTAGAGATTGCCGTTTTCCGCCGCCACGAACAGCCGATCCCCAACCACCACCGGCGACGCGCTGACCGGTGCATGCAGGGCGCGCGTCCGTGACACTTTCAGGTCGCGGACCTCAGCCGCATCGGCCTGTCCACTCCGCGCGGCGTCACGCATGAAGGTGGGCCAGTCTTCGGCGTGGACTTCGAAAGCGCATAGGGACAGGATAAGGGCTGTGATCAGGGATTTCATCGGCTTCCACCTGGTTGAACGTGGCGGCACGATGGCTGAGGCCCCCTGCGGCCGCCAAGTAAAGGAAGCTGAAGAAAGGCTAATCGACAGGCGTCTTCATCTTCGCCATCCAGGTCCGGAAGCGGGGATCGTCGCGCACAGGATCATAGGCCGGATCGACATCGGCCCACAGCAGCGGCATCTGGTGGGCGGCAAAGGCCTGCTCCAGGTGAACCATGGCCGCTTCAGTATCGCCGGCCTCAAGCGCATAACGCGCCCACGACAGGGGCGGTTTGTAATGGCCGAGTTCCTTCTGGTCCTTCCGCGCCAACAGCCATGCATAGACGGCCTTCATGCCGCCGGCGTTCAGCGCCGCCCGCGCCGCCGCGATGTCGGCGGCGCCATAGCCTTCGTGGCGCATCAGCCACGCCAGGTGGGAAAAGGCCTCGGCGTCGCGTCCGCCCCGTGTATGGACGCGCAGGGCCGAGACGTGGAACGACCGGTCACCGGCCCCGCCGCCTTCGATGCGCCGAAGCTCGCGCCAGGCCAGATCGTCCTTCCGGTGCATCTGGTAGAGCCATACGGCCATGGTGCCCGAATAGTGGAGCGGATCAAGGCGCCGCGCCGCTTCGATCTGGGCCAGCGACGCGTCGAAACGCCCCTGGGCGAGCAGGAAGCCGGAATAGCCAAGCGCGATGTCATCATCCGACGCCCTCAGCCCGCGCGCGGTCCGGTAGTCCGCTTCCGCGCCCTCTACGTCATGGCGGCACATGAAGCGCGCATCGGCCCGCCCCTTATAGGCCCAGCCATAGTCCGGATCGATCTCCAGGGCCTTGCTATAAAGGCCGATCACCTCGCGGCAATTGTCGGGATCGGCCAGGGCATTATCCAGCAGCCGCATCTTGGCGTCGGCCAGGCGGCTATAGGCCTTGGCCGACGGCCAGCGCGCCGTCAGGTCGTGCAGCTCAGTGACGCCTTCCTTCAGCCTTGCCGGATGATGGCTTTCAAGCTTCTTATAGGCGGCTGCAAAGGATCGGTCCGGCGTCTTCGGCATCAGGCTTACACTGGCCAAGGCAGCGCAAATCAGCGCCACGCCGGCGATGGGCAGGACGACGCCCCAGCGGATAGGCCGCCTGGCCGGAGTTTCCTGCGGCGCTTCGATCCGCCCGGCCTCGGCGACCATCTGATAGCCCTTGCCGGGCACGGTCTTGATATAGGCCGGCGCGCGCGGGTCGTCGCCCAGCGCCTTGCGTACCTGGCTGATGGCGACCGTCAGGCTCTCCTCGGTCACCGTCCGGCCGGCCCACACGGTCTTCAGCAACCAGTCCTTGGACAGGACCTCGCCGCGATGATCGATGAAGGCGATGAGCAGGTAGACCAGCCGGCTTTCCAGCTCGACCTCAAAGCCTTCGCGCGCCAGCCGGTTGGTGCGCGTGCACAGCGTCCAGCCGCCGATGCGATACGACGCGCCGGACGCTTCGGGACTGTAGGAAGGCTCCGCCATGGGGCGTGCATATGGCGGGATATTCTTTGCGTCAATGGGCTTCCCTTTTGCACCATAATCAAAAATGGAACCGGATCGGTGTCGGCTGCGTTTTTGGACCGCATTGAGAAGCAAGTATTGAATACGCAATTCCGAACTCCATATACCATCCATACAGATGGTTATTGGATGGAACGAATATGCAGATCAAAAGACCGGCTTTGCCGGATAGCGAGAAGATCACCATCAATCTCGGCTACGTCGACTTGGGTCAGATCGACTTGTTAGTGCAGGAAGGGTTCTTTTCGAACCGTAGCGATTTCATCCGCACTGCAATCCGAAACCAGCTCGACCGCCACAATGAGGTGGTCCGTCAGTCGGCGTCACGCCGTCAGTTGGAGTTGGGCCTGCGGCGCTTTACCCGTAAAGACCTTGAGGCCGTGCGCGACGCCGGCGAAACCTTGAGCGTCCAGGTCTTGGGAATAGCTGTGATCGATAGCGACGTCTCTCCGGGTCTGGCCCGCGCCACACTTTCGTCCCTGCATGTCTTAGGCGCGCTGCAAGCCAGCGCCGAGGTCAAGGCCGCCCTGAGCGACCGCATCGTTTAATTTCCGAGTATTGGAGTACGCGTAATGAAACTGCCCGATCAAGCCCGTATGGCCGAGGCCACCCGGTTAACGCAACAAGGCAAGCTGAAGGAAGCCATGGCGCTTCTGACCGGCAAAGCGAGCGCCGACGACACTACCGCTTCGGCCGATGGCATCATCGACATGACACCGCCCACGAACGGCAATGGCGCCTGGACGGCGCGCACGGCCAGACCGGCGCCGGAAAGTGGATCGCCGCTCGATGGGTTGATGGACCGTTTGAATCTGCACCGGCCGAAAGCCGTGCGGGCTAAGGCGGCGAAAGCCGCCATACCCGATGGCGCATCATTCGAAAGTCATGTCTTTTCTAACACTGCGGGAGAGCGGCCCTATAAGCTGTATATCCCGTCAAAGCCTGCGGCCAGTCCGGCACTGATCGTCATGCTGCACGGCTGCACACAGTCGCCCGACGACTTTGCCGCCGGCACGCGCATGAACGCACTGGCGGAACAGCACGGTTTTCTGGTCGCCTATCCCGGACAAACGCAAAATGCCAACGCGCAGAAGTGCTGGAACTGGTTCAATGCCGCCGAGCAGCAGCGAGACCGCGGTGAACCCGCCATTCTGGCCGACTTGACACGCGAGATTATCGCCCGCCACGGCGCCGATCCAATGCGTGTGTTTGTCGCCGGCCTGTCGGCCGGCGGCGCTCAGGCAGCCATCATGGGCGCCGCCTATCCTGACCTCTATGCCGGCGTGGGCGTTCACTCGGGCCTGGCATGTGGCGCGGCCAGGGACATGCCGTCGGCCTTCGCAGCGATGAGACAGGGCGGCGCAGCGGGGCTCAAGCCCAATGGCGCGCTAGTCCGTACGATCGTCTTTCATGGCGATAACGACAGTACCGTCAATGCCATCAATGGCGAGCAGGTCCTGACGCAGGTTCGTGCCCGCGCCAGGCTGCACAAGGTTGCCGAATCCGGCAGGTCGCCCGGCGGCGTTCGCTACACCCGAACAACCGAAAGCGACGATGACGGGCGGGCGGTGCTGGAACACTGGTCGCTACACGGTGCGGGTCACGCCTGGTCGGGCGGCAGCGACGACGGCTCATACACCGATCCGCGCGGCCCGGACGCCAGCCGCGAACTGGTCCGCTTCTTTCTCGATCGCTAGCGGACTGGCTCGGCTCGACGATTTGCGTCTGCGCTCCGAGTGCATTTCTAAATCGCGGATGCTAGAGCGATATGGCGAAAAGTGTAAGCGGTTCTCGCCTTAATCTCGAAAAAAAACAGAAACTTAGATCGGTGAGATGTTTCCATCTAAATTCATACCGATATAGAGCGTCAGCCCTGCATCAAAGCAGAAAGGATGCGGCCGAGCTATCCCCGCCGCATCCTTATATGTTCATCAGCGATGCAGGTCGTAGCGATCCAGTTCCATCACCTTGACCCACGCCGCCACGAAGTCTTTCACGAACTTCCCGCCGGCATCGGCCTGGGCATAGACCTCGGCGATGGCGCGCAGTTGGGCGTGCGATCCGAAGATCAGGTCGACACGCGTTGCCGTCCATTTCGGCGCCTTGGTTCGACGGTCGACGCCCACGTAACTGTTGTCGCCGGTCGCCGTCCACTCCGTGTCCATGGTCAGCAGGTTGACGAAGAAGTCGTTGCTGAGCGTGCCCAAGCGGTTGGTGAATACGCCGTGTTTGCTGTCATCATAGTTCGCGCCCAGCACCCGCAGGCCGCCCACCAGCACCGTCAGTTCCGGCGCCGTCAGCCGCAGAAGCTGCGCTTTGTCGACCATCGCCTCCTCCGGCTTCATGAAGGCGCGGCGGCTGTGGTAGTTGCGGAAGGCGTCGGCGCGCGGCTCAAGCGGCGCGAACGAGGCGACATCGGTCTGGTCCTGCGAGGCGTCCATGCGGCCAGGCGTGAACGGCACGGCTATGGTGACGCCTGCGTCCTTTGCCGCCTTTTCGATTGCCGCGCCGCCAGCCAGCACGATCAGGTCGGCCAGCGAAACCGGCTTGCCGAAGCCCGCGCGGATTTCTTCGAGCTTCGACAGCACGGTTTGCAGTTGCGCCGGCTGGTTGACCTCCCAGTCCTTCTGCGGCGCCAGGCGGATGCGTGCGCCGTTGGCGCCACCGCGCTTGTCGGAACCGCGAAAGGTCGAAGCCGAGGCCCACGCGGTCGAGACCAGTTGCGATACGCTCAGCCCTGACGCCAGCACCTTCTCCTTCAGCGCCGCGATGTCGGCATCACCGATCAGCGGATGATCGACCGCCGGGATCGGGTCCTGCCAGATCAGCGTTTCCTTTGGCACCAGCGGCCCGAGATAGCGTTCCTTGGGCCCCATGTCGCGGTGGGTCAGCTTGAACCAGGCGCGCGCAAAGGCATCGGCGAAGAGGTCCGGATTCTCGTAGAACCGGCGCGAAATCTTCTCGTATTCCGGGTCGAAGCGCAGCGCCAGGTCCGAGGTCAGCATGGTCGGCACGCGCTTCTTTGCCGGATCGTAGGCATCCGGGATGGTCGCCTCGGCATTCTTGGCCTGCCACTGGTGGACACCCGCCGGGCTCTTGGTCAGCTCCCATTCAAAGCCGAACAGGTTGTCGAAAAAGTGGTTGCTCCATTTTGTGGGCGTCTGGCTCCAGGTCACTTCCGGGCCGCCGGTGATAGCGTCAGCGCCGAAGCCGGTGCCGAATGTGCTCTTCCACCCCAGGCCCTGGTCCTCGATGGCGCCGCCTTCCGGGTCAACGCCGACAAAGGATGGATCGCCCGCGCCATGCGTCTTGCCGAAGGTATGGCCGCCGGCGATCAGCGCTACGGTTTCCTCGTCATTCATCGCCATGCGGGCAAAGGTGTCGCGGATGTCGCGCGCCGAGGCGACCGGGTCCGGGTTGCCGTTCGGACCTTCCGGATTGACGTAGATCAGGCCCATCTGGACGGCGCCCAGGCTTTCGTCCAACTGGCGCTCGCCGCTGTAGCGCTCGTCGCCGAGCCAGGTGCCTTCCGGCCCCCAGTAGAGTTCTTCAGGCTCCCAGGTGTCGGCGCGGCCGCCGGCGAAGCCGAACGTCTTGAAGCCCATCGATTCGAGCGCGACATTGCCGACCAGGACGTAGAGGTCGGCCCAGGACAGCTTATTGCCGTACTTCTGCTTGATCGGCCACAGCAGGCGGCGCGCCTTGTCGAGATTGGCGTTGTCCGGCCATGAATTGAGCGGGGCGAAGCGCTGCTGGCCGCCCCCTGCCCCGCCGCGTCCGTCCGTGGTGCGGTAGGTGCCGGCGCTGTGCCAGGCCAGGCGGATGAACAGGCCGCCATAATGGCCGAAGTCGGCAGGCCACCAATCCTGGCTGTCGGTCATCAGGGCATGCAGATCCTGGATAACCGCGTTGAGATCGAGGCTCTGGAATTCTTTTGCGTAGTCGAAGCCCTCACCCAGCGGATCGGACAGTTTGGAGTTGGCATGCAGGACCGAAATGTCGAGCTGTTCGGGCCACCAGTCGCGGTTTCTGCGGCCGTGCGTGCCCTTGGCTTGCGGGCCTTGGCCGTGCGCGACCGGACACTTGCCGGCTGATGCGGTGTCACCTGGGTTATCCATTGGGTTTGCTCCTGTGGCTGTTTCCCGGAGCGATAGGCCGAAAGGTGTAAAGCGGTTTCGGCGAAATATCGCGGCAAACATTACTTACGCCCGCCGCGATTATAAGTGGAATTGATTATATTTGGAATTTTCTAAAGAAAAATTGATAGCGCTGACCACTACGCCCTCCGGCTTGACCAAACCGGTGTCGCCAACATCCGGTCCTCGGCAATGTTAGCCAGCACGCCGAACACCGTGGCCTGGACCGGTGCGATGCAGCTTGCGTCCGAAGTGTCGATACGCGCGATGATGCCGTCCGGCGCCGTCTTCAGGGTGATTATGGTCGCATCCGACAGAGTGATGATCGTGCCGTTGGCGGTAACCCGGACGTCAAACCTGTCCGCCCAGTGTTCAGCCAGTCGCAGCACATCGGCAGCCGGTTGCGCCGTCGCGATCAGCGCTTCGCTGGTGATGACGGTATGGGGCATGGGCGCGCTCCGCAGGCTA
>CBFGPQ010000101.1:0-13562 GCA_965650705.1 uncultured Asticcacaulis sp.
ATCAACTGGGCGCCGACGGTTTCGGACATCAGAGGATCGTCGCGGTTGATAGAGGCCGTCCCGTTGACCCTCAGGCGTTTCGGCGTCCCATGCATGTTGATGAACAGCAGCCCAACGTGCGGGTTTACCATGATATTGCCCAGGCTCTTGAACATGCCGTTGCCGTCATAGTCCGGAAAGGCCAGCTGGCTTGGGCCGGTAACCCTGACGAAGCCGGGCGCGCCGCCCTTGAACGAGCAGTCGGGGTGTCCGTTTGCGTCCGCCGTCGACAGAAAGAAGTAGATGACGCTTTCAATATAGGCCTGGTCGTCGGGCGTGAAGGCCGTGCGCGCCAGGGATTCCAGCTTGTCGGCGATGCGGCGGCTGGAGAATGCGTCCTGAAGCTGGCGGTTGCCGTCGTGGTAAAGCAGGCTGCCGGGCATGGATGTGGCTCCCGAAGATGGGTGGATCGGAAGACATATAACAGTGTTTTTCAGGTTTGGCTTCGGGGAATGAAGTATGGAAGACTGGCCGGGCGCCAAAGGCGGAAATGGAACCAATTCAGTATCAGTTTCAGATTTGTTGCTCCGAAGCGGAAGTGCAGGATGCAACTTGTCAAACGCTCTCGATGCGACCACTCTGATGCCATGAAACTCAAGGGAACAGGACGGATTCTCTTCTGGCCGGGCGGCAGTTTGTGGATGGGCCTGGCGCGTGGCGGGTCCGAGTTGCACGCCCATCACGCCATTCAGATCGCCTTCGGCATCGAAGCGCCTATAAGGCTGCGGAAGTCGTCGGACGAACAATGGACGGACTATTCCGGCGCGATCATAGGAGCCGATGTTCCTCATGAATACATGGCGACAGGCCGCCTGGTCGCTAACCTGTTCCTGGAGCCGGAATCCACCATGGGCCGGCGGCTTATCGAGCGCTTCGGCCTGACGTGCGTCACCGCGCTGGACGCCGAGATAGCCGGCACGCTGATCCAACCCCTGAGCTTTCTGTTCTGGGACGACGCGAGCGATGCCGACCTAATTGAAGAAACCCTGCGCATCTTTCGTGCGCTGAGCGGCCTGGGCGCTCCGCAAACCCCCACCGATCCGCGCGTCGTGCGCGTCATCGACTGGGTCCACGCCCATATCGACGAGCCGCTGACTCTGGGTGCTGCGGCTGGTCTGGCCCATCTCAGCGAAAGCCGCTTCCGCCACCTGTTCGTCGCTGAAACCGGCATCGCCTTTCGGCCCTATGTCCTGTGGGCGCGAGTCAAGCGCGCCATAGAGATCGGATTTGACGGCGTGTCGTGGACGGACGCCGCCATGGGCGCCAATTTCGCCGACCAAGCACACCTTACACGGACCTGCCGCCGGATGTTCGGTCTGTCTCCGTCCGCCCTGACCCCACGCCCAGCGGGCCTGCTGCCGTTCAGCGCAGAATAGCCGTTACGTTCAATTCCGCCACGCAGGGGCGGTGTATCTGACATCTCGTTCCGACTGACCCGGGAGATCGAGATGTTATTAACACGACGCAACGCCCTGGCCGCCCTGACGGTCGCCAGCTTGTCCCTATCGGCACCGCCGATTCGCGCCGGCGTGGTCAAGGTGCGGCGCAAACCTGCCGGACTCGATTACAGCCTATCGCACGCCAGCGACGCTGGGCGCTATTTTGCGACCGCAAGGCCGGATCTGAGCCCGCTAAGGACCGGCACACTGCACAGCTGGCAGTTCGGCCTGACGGACAAGGACGGTCTGCCCGTTGCGGACGTGCCTATTCGTGTTGACGGCGGCATGCCGCAGCACGGCCATGGTCTGCCGACTCGGCCGCGCGTCACCGGTCTTGGCGACGGCCAGTACCGGGTCGATGGTATGAAGTTCAACATGCCTGGCTGGTGGGTGGTCTACCTGCTAATCGACGCGCCCGATGGAGCCGATCGCATCACCTTCAATCTTGAGCTATGACCATGGACCGATGGCATTCACGTGCAAGCATGATCGTGGTCATGGCGGCATCGGCTCTTGTGCTGACGGGCTTTGCCGGACGTGAGACCGGCTGGACCGCTAATGAGCGAAAGCTCATCGCATCGCTGTCCTTAGGCGCCCTGCCGCCTCTGGTGCCCGACCCGTCGAACCGTGTCGCGGACAATGCCAATGCGGCGGCATTCGGCGCGGCGCTTTTCGCCGACACGCGCCTGAGCGGCGATGGCCGCGTCGCCTGCGCCACCTGCCATGTTCCGGATAAGGAGTTTCAGGACGGCATCGCCTTGGCGAAAGGCGCAGGCAAGGCAGCACGGCGCACCATGCCGATCCGCGGTACGGTTTACAGCCCGTGGCAGTTCTGGGACGGCCGCGCCGACAGCCAGTGGGCCCAGGCACTGGGACCGCTGGAAGCTGCGGCGGAACATAGCACCGACCGAACGGCGGTGGCCCACCGCATCGCCGCCTATTATCGCCAGCCCTATGAGCAGTTGTTCGGCCCCTTGCCCGATCTATCGACCCTGCCCCCGCACGGCTCGCCCATAGGCTCGCACGATTCCGTCATCGCCTGGGAGGGCATGTCCGAGGCCGAGCGCGACAGCGTCAACCGGGTCTTCGCCAATACCGGCAAAGCCATCGCCGCCTTCGAGCGGACGCTTATGCCACAGCGCACTCGGTTCGACGCCTATGCCGACGCCGTGGCAGACGGTCAGCCGTCACCGGCTCTGAACGCGACCGAGGCCGCAGGCCTGAAGCTTTTTATAGGCAAGGCCAATTGCATCAACTGCCATAACGGACCGCGCCTGACCGACGACCACTTCCACAATACTGGTGTGCCCACACGTGCGGGCCTTCCAATCGACAGAGGCCGGTCCGCAGGCGCGGCTCAGGTCATCGCGGACCCGTTTAACTGCCTAGGCCGCTACAGCGATGCCGCGCCCGCCGAGTGCGGCGAACTCAGCTTCATGGAGCCGACGGGCGACGACATGATCCGCGCCTATAAGACGCCTTCGCTGCGCGGCATCCGCCGCCGTGCGCCCTACATGCACGCCGGCCAGTACGCCACCCTGGACGACGTTATCGACCACTATAACCGTGCTCCCGCTGCGCCGGCCGGCCACAGCGAGATTCACCGGCTAAGTCTCACTGCCCGCGAGCGCCAGGCCCTGGCGGCTTTCCTCGGCACTCTGGACGGCGAATGACGGACAAAGTCCGCCCCTTTTTCCCCTTCGCGGGGATAGCAAGCTCCGGACGCGGCGAAACCGGCGTCCGTAGGAAGTCGCGTACCCTCAACACTCACTAACCAAAGGTATTTTCAAATGACATCGCAACTGAAATCCAACTGTAAATGTGCCTCGATCTGCCAATGCGGCCCAGACTGCGGCTGCGTCGAAACGATAACCGCCGCCCAGTGCGGCAGATCCAGTTGCATGTGCGGCAGCACATGCACATGTGCTGGCGGCACCGAGAACTAAGAGACTGATCCTGGTATTATGACCGTGTCCGTGAGCCCTGGCTCATGAGCACGGTCCAATAATTTGGTTTGGACTACATCCCATAGACCGGCGGCACCGATGTTGGACTGGCTGGCGCCATCAGGAGACGTGGCGGTGTATCGTTCATGTCTGCTTTGCTTCGTCTGCAGAGAGCCACCTGCTTCCGCTTTGCGCCTAAAAGGCGAGGGGCGCAGACGCGCCCCTACAATACCCCGGTCTTGACCAGCTCCGCCGCGTGGTTGGCCGCGCGGGCCGTCAGCGCCATATAGGTCAGGGACGGGTTCTGCACCGCCGATGACGGCATGCACGCACCGTCGCTGATGAACAGGTTCGGCACGTCGTGCGACTGGCACCAGCCGTTGAGCAGCGAGGTCTTCGGGTCGCGGCCCATGCGCGCCGTGCCCATTTCGTGGATCTTGTTGCCGGGCGCCGTCAGCGACTCGATCGTCATATTGTCGGCGTCGCTGGCCCAGACATTGACGCAGCCGGCAGCTTCAAGCATCGCCTTGGCGTCGCGGGCCGCCGCCTGCATCAGCTTTAGCTCGTTCTCGCGCAGGCGGCAGTCGATGACCGCTACCGGAAGTCCCCACTTGTCGACCTTGTTGGCGTGCAGGCTGATCGTGTTGCGCGGATCGGGCAACATGTCGCCAAAGGCGGAGATACCTATGCTCCATGAGCGCGGCGTGCGGTTGGCTTCCTTGAAGGCCTGGCCCAGGCCCGGCCGGTTGCCTGTCCAGCCGGGACGTGACGATCCGCCCTGGAAGCCAAAGCCGCGCAGGTAGGGTTTGTCGTGTTCGGTGATATTGGCGTAGTTGGTGACATAGATGCCGCCCGGACGCCGCCCGGCATGATAATAGTCGTTGAATTCAGGCATTTCGCCACCGGCGCCGGCGCCGCCGAAATGGTCCATCAGGTTCTTGCCCAGCACGCCCGAACTGTCGGCGAGGCCGGTCGGGAAGGCCGCCGACTTCGAATTCAGCATGATCATGGTCGAAGCGACCGTGCCGGCGTTGAGGAAGATGATCTTGGCCGTATAGGTCTTGGCTTCGCGCGTATTGGCGTCGATGACGCGAACGCCTGAGGCGCGCTTTGTCTTCGGGTCATACTCGATCGAATGGACGATGGCGTGGCTGATCAGCGTCATGTTGCCGGTATTGCGCGCGGCCGGAAGCGTCGCCGACACCGACGAGAAATAGGCGCCGTAGGAACAGCCGCGGTGGCAGTGATTGCGCACCTGGCACGGGCCGCGCCCCAGGTCGATCTGTTCCTGGGTGGGCTGGGTCAGGTGGGCGACGCGCGCGGCGATGACCCGGCGGGTCGGAAAGGCCTTGTTGACGCGCTCGGCGAACGCCTTTTCCGGCAAGGTCAGTTCGAACGCCGGCTGGAAGACGCCGTCGGGCAGGGACGGGATGCCGTCGGCATTGCCGGATATGCCTGCGAAGCGTTCGACGTGGTCGTACCACGGCGCCAGATCCTCATAGCGGATCGGCCAGTCGACGCCGTGGCCGTCCTTCTTGTTGGCCTCGAAGTCCTGGGGGCCGAAGCGGTAGGACTGACGCGACCACAGAAGCGACTTGCCGCCGGAATGATAGCCGCGCACCCATTCGAACGGCGCGTCCGCCGGGGTCTCATAGGGCTGTTCGTCCTCCTTGACCCAGAGGTGCTTGGTGGTTTCGTGCAGGGCGTAACCTACGCTTCGCGACTGCATCGGATAGGACTTTTTCAGTTCGTCCTCGTTGATGCGGTCGAGATTGGGCAGCTCCCACGGCGAGAGCATGTCCGTATAGTCCTTCTCTACGGTGATCTCGTGGCCGCGATCCAGGACCAGGACCTTCAGGCCCTTTTCGCAGAGTTCCTTGGCGGCCCAGCCGCCGCTCATGCCCGAGCCTATGACAATGGCATCGAATTGGTTCATCGTCATGACTCCTTACATAGCCCAGGTGCGGCCGATTTCGGCGACCGGCGCCGAGGCGACCCAGCGGCCGGGCACCAGTTCGTATTGCAGTTCCTGGGTGGCGCCGGGCTCGGACAGGTAATAGACGGTGGCGATCAGCGACTTGACGTTGCGATAGGGCCAGTGCGCCGAGGCTTCCGCGCCGAAGGCGGCGGCATCCAGCGCCTCCAGCGCCTTGACGCGCTGTTTGGCGCGATTGCCGGCCTCGACGGACTGGGCTTCGGTCAGCCGGTCGAGGTGGCCGGCAATGGCTGCAAGCTCGGCGCGGTGGTTGGCCTTGGTCTGTTCCGACGCCCAGGTGGCGTAGAGGTGATCCATATAGGCGGGCACGCCGGCGTCCAAAGCGCCCGGCGTATCGGTGCGCGGGATGATGCCGTCGGCCAGGAAGGTGACGGTCGCCAGTTCACCCTTGGTGTAGAAGGCGGGCTTTGCTGCGGCTGACTTGTCGGCCTTGGGCTTCGATGCGGCGGCATCAGCGGCGAAGGCGGTCAGGGCGGCGGCTCCACCCATGCTGAAGATCAGGCCCTGGAGGACCTGGCGGCGCGTATCCATTCATTTACTCCCATCGGGTTCGGGTCCCCGATCTTACGATATTGTCATACTATACTGACACGGTTCGGCGTAAGCGCAAGGGGCACATGTTGCGGCAGTATACGAAGATGACCGGTGACAACCCGGATAGATATGACTTATAACTAGCTCAACACGGATTATAAGGGGAGGCTCTCGGTGTCTGTCATGAAAAAAGCAGGTCATTCCACGACCATCTGCCTGGCGGCCATGGGCGCTGCCTTGCTGTTTGCTGCGGCGCCGGCTTTCGCGGCGCCCGGCGCGGACAGCTGCGGCAACCTCGCGGCAGGGGCTGCCGGTCCGGGCGCGCGGATCGTGTCGGCCACCTATCATGCTGACGGCGCTGACAAGGGCTTGCCCGCGCATTGCGAGATCGTCGGCGAGGCCCAGGCGCGCGAAGGCCTGCATGGACAAAAATACGCCATCCGCTTCCGCATGCGTTTGCCCACCGCGTGGAATGAGCGCTTCGTCTTCCAGGGCGGCGGCGGGCTCAACGGCAATATCGGCGATGCCATGGGGCCGCTCAGCAATACCGGTCCGGTCGCGGCGGCGCAGGGATATGCCGTCGTCAGTCAGGATTCCGGCCACGATGCTTCCAATGCCGACCCGGCGCGCAACGGCGACGCGGCGTTCGGCTTCGACCCGGTGGCGCGCGCAAACTATGGCCACGCCTCGCTGAAGATCGTCGCCGACGCCGCAAAGGCCGTCATCGGGCGCTATTTCGGCCGCGGCCCGCGCTACAGCTACTTCGTCGGCTGCTCGAAAGGCGGGCAGGAGGGCATGATGTTCGCCCAGCGCTACCCTGAGGTCTTCGACGGCATTATCGCGTCCGCGCCCGGCTTCTCCCTGCCACGCGCCGCCCTGGCCGAAGCGTGGGATACGGCCAGTTTCGCCAGCCTGGTCAGCGATCCCGCCACGGGTAAGGCCCGCTTCACCGACCTGAAAAACACCTTTACGTCGGCCGATCTTGGCCTGGTCAGGACGGCCGTACTGAAGGCCTGCGACGGGCTGGACGGTGTGGCCGACGGCATCGTTGCCGACACGACGGCGTGCACCACGCAAAAGGTTTCCCAGCAACTGAAGGCCGTGGAATGCGCCGGCGCCAAGGACGCCGCCTGCCTGACGCCGGCACAGGCGCTTGCCCTGGTGCGCGTCATGCAAGGGGCGCACGACAGCAAGGGGCAGCCGCTTTATGCAAGCTGGCCATGGTCGGCGGGGCTGTCGAGCGACGGCTGGCGCATCTGGAAGCTGGGCTCGGCGGATGGCGCTGTGCCGCCGCTCAACGTCCTTCTGGGCGCATCGTCTCTGGCGTCCCTGTTCACCACGCCGCCGACGGTGTTGGGCGCGGGGCCGCAGGCCTTGCTGGACTATCAGATGGGCTTCGATTTCGACCGCGACGCGGGCATGATTTATGCCGCCGTGCCGCCGTTTGAGCGTTCGGCGTGGCAGGATATCGGCGCGCGTTCGCCCGACCTCGACGGCTTCCGGGCGCGGGGCGCCAAGCTTCTGGTGCCGCACGGCGACGCCGATCCGGTCTTTTCATCGGTCGACACCCAAACCTGGTTCGACGAGGTCGATGCGCGCTATGGCGGCCAGGCGGCGGGCTTTGTCCGCGTCTTCCCCGTGCCCGGCATGTGCCACTGCGGCGGTGGGCTGACCACCGACCGCTATGATGCCTTCGCGGCGCTGAAGGCCTGGGTCGAAGAGGGCGCGGCGCCGGAGCGCATTGTGGCCGAAGCCGGTCAGGATACGCCGTGGCCCGGCCGGACGCGCCCGCTGTGTCCCTATCCTCTGGTCGCGCGCTACGATGGCAAGGGCGACGTCGAACGCGCCGACAGCTTTGTCTGCAAGGCGTGACCGGCGGCATCGGACCCTACGCTCGACATCCTTACTTTGCGGAGGTGAACAGGCGGCGCGCCCTTTCAACCGTCCGGGTTAGGGTCGGTCTCCTTGTCCGCGGGGGTTTTTATGCGTCGTACCAGTCGGCGCGCCCGCCCGCCGCCGAAATGATGGCCACGGCCTTGTGGGCGGCGCTGACCGCGGCATCGCGCGTTGGAAATTCGCCGACCATGCGGCCGTCGCGCGTCAACAGCCAGATACCGCTGTCCGCCTTGACTTCGAAACGTATCCAGCTCTGTTCATCAGGCGGGCCCCGCAGTTCCGGCTCGAGCCAGAGGCGCACCCATTCCGGCGCGGACGACAGCAGGGTGCTCTGGGCGTCGGAGGCGCCGACGAACAGGGTGGCGTGGACGAATTGCGAGCCGTAGGCCAGGACGGAGTCGTGGTCTTCGGCGGGCGCCAGCGCCGCTTCGCTGGCGAAGCCGTCCTCGATCTTGCGCAGCAGGCGCGGATTGTCTTCCAGCATGGCCGCCAGAATGACCTGCAGGACGCGCCGGTGCACACGGTCCTCGATACTTAAACTGGCACGGTTCATCGATCACCGGCCCCGACGGGTCTTCCGGTGCGCGGGCCGGCCAGTCCGTCGATCTTGAGGTAGAACTCGCCGCGCCGGTACTTCTGTGGGGCCGCGCCTTGCACGATTTGCAGCGCACTGGACCTGCCCGGGGCGGCGGTGGGGGCCTGCCGCGCGCCGAATACCGCGGATGCGCGCCGGGGTTTGGCGATGGCAAGGGCGTGGGGAACGTCGTTAAACATGGAATATCCTTCCGGGTTGATCTTGAGAACAGGGTTACGGCGCGCGCGCCGGGGCAGGGTGGTGCGCGGCAAGCTCCGCCGACCCGCCGGTGCAGAAAACCTCCTGCATGGCGAGGTGCGCGGCTTCCAGCGCGCCTTTTTGCGAGACGTAACCGCCGATAAGCCGGCCGTCACGAAGCACTTCCCAAAGGTCGTCACGCAGCCGGATGTCAAAGCGGACGGGCACGTTTTCGTGGGCCAGGCCGGTCTCGCCCGCCGTTGGCCACACGTCGTCCCACTGAGAAACCAGCGTGGCGTCGGCTGACGCGCCGCCCTCGCGGCCCTGCCTGACGACTTCGCGCACGAAGGCGGCGGCATATCCGGCCGTATCGGTATGACCGAAGGGCTGGACCATGCGGACCGGGCGGCTGAAGGCGGTTTTCAGCCGCTCCAGCATTTGGGGGTCCGTCTCCACCATATAGGCGATGAGCGCCTGGAGAATATGTTCGTGGGCCAGGACACGGCGTTCAAGGTCGGTTGTCTCAGTACGCATTACAGGTCCTTGGGCGCGCTTTGAAATGGAGGCTTCGAAGGGGCCATGCGGCGGTCCGGTTCGATAACGGCCCTGGCGGATGCCGGGCTTGCTTCCGGGTCTGGTGAAACGGAGATAATCTGTCGCTTTCTGTGCGGCGCGGTGATCGGCCGGACGGGCGCATGGCGTCGTATAGCCTTGCCTGGCCCGCCGGGATTGCGCGAGCGCCCTAAAGACAACTTTAGCACCTCGGCAAATAAATAGCTCGAACTTTCGCGTGATTTTCAGACGTTATGTGAAAGTTTTATTTTATGCCGGGCGTGGACGGAAATGTTTGCATCGCAATCGTCAGAAAAATAGCTCTGTGAATATTTCGTTAAATATGGTATCGAACAAGTGCGGCAGCCCCAAAGGGTGTTGAAATTCTCATCTTGCTCTTCATAAAAGAGCAAATGCAAGACATTTCCAGCTGTTATTGACCCGTCCGGGCCAAGGTCCGGACGGGCATTACTTGTTCCATGCCTTTCGCCACGTTGGGCCAGCGAACCGTCGCGGAGGCGCTCGGGCAGGACGCTGATGTTGACCTCGTCCTGCCGCCTTATGAGGATGGCGAAGACTTCATCGAAGGGACGCTGCGTTTCGGTGCGGCGACGCTCGACATCTATTTCGAATATTGCCTGGGTTATCTGTCCGTCATGCACGCCGACCGCGCGGTGCTGGAAGACATGGTGCGCCGTGTCCAGCCGTATGTCACCGTCGTGGACAGTCTTTGAACCTACGAATCTTGTAAGGCGCGCGGATCGCCATGCCAGAACCGTATGAGCCGGTCCCACCACCGCTGCGTTTCCGGTCCCAGCCACGGCGTGACCGGGGAACGGGGGGATCGCCGCCGCGCCGGCAGCTTTCGAGAAGGTCGAGCGTCTGCTGGAGTCCTTCCAGCAGCCCTTATCGTCGCGGCTTCGCGGACCCAGGCGTCGCCGTGCGTATGCCAGCGTTCGACGACCGCGAATACCGCTGGTAGGCGAGTTGCCGGGCCAGCTCGCCCAGCGCCAGATAAAGTGGCGGTTCAGCATCGTCGGCCCAGTCCTCAAGAAAGGCCTGCCAATGCGGCAGGAAGGACAGATCGGGAGCCACCAGCGGCGCGAACATCGCTTTGCGCCTAAAGGAGACATACCGGAAGGTTTATCAACCCTGTCAGGAAGCGGACATCAAGACGCTTGGAGTGATAAGCCGCGGTCTGTTGCACCTTACGGCTCCGTGCCGATGGGACGTGCCATTAACACCCTCCCACATAGTACCAGTCCTGCTGGCCATAGGTGTATCGCTGCAGGTTCTCGGTCTTGCGCCGCGTGCATTCGCTCCTGGCGCGGGCCTCGGCGTCGCTGGTCTTGTCGCTGTTGAGGTTCCAGATGCGCTGCATGTTGGCTTCGGCCGCCGAGGCGTTCTGATCTTCCATGAAGCGGCGCGACGCAACCGACAGTTCGTGGCATTTTTTGCCGCCAAACTTGCAATACTGCGCCACATCGAAGGCGAAGTCCGAAGCCGAGGTCCGGCGCGGCCCGTCCCGCTCAATGCGGTCGATAAAGGCCTCTTGTTCAGGCGCCAGTCTAAGAAGGCCGCGGTCCTTCAAAACCTTCTCTGCCTTGATGCTCCCTTTCGCATAGGCCTGCTTGTACCAGTATATGGCGAGGGCATCGTTCTGCGGGAAGCCGTAATCGCCGTCATAGATCTGGGCCAGGTAAAACATGGCCAGGCTGTTGCCGGACAATGCCGACTGTTCCATCCAGAAGCGCCCGGCCTTCAGGTCGACGGGGCCGCCGGTGCCCTTGAGGAAGTACTGCGCCACAATGGTCATGGATACATCGTTGCCCAGCTCCGCGCCCGTCAACGCCCATTTGCGCGCCCAGTCGTAGTCCTGCTCTACGCCGTCGCGGCCGTACTGGTGGGCGTCGGTCATAGCGGCAATCGCCGTCGTGTGACCGCGTTCGGCAGCGTCGCGCGTAAAGGCCATGGCCTTGACCTTGTTGGCGCTGAGCTCGGCATCGGTGGCGGATTTGATGATCAGTTGTTCGCCCTGGGCGTAGATTGCGTTGACCTCTGGGGCCAGCGGCGCGGTTTCGGCCATGTCCGCCAGCCACTCGATCGGCTTGGGTTCGCCCATCTGGGCGGCGATCAGGTACATGACCTTGGCGGCGCGCAGATCCTTGGGCACGCCCTCACCGCGTTCGTACTGGAGGCCCAGATTGACCGCCGCCGAGGAATAGCCTTCGAAGACGGCCGGGCGATAATAGTAGGCGGCCTTAGCCTGGTCGACCGGCAGACCGGCCTTGCCGCTCGCGTAATAGTATCCGAGAAACGCGCCGGCGGACCCGAAGCCACCATCAAAGGCTTTCTCGAAGTACGGAACGGCTTTCGCCTCGTCGAACGGATAGGGCCGCTCGATATCCTGTCTGGGACTGGCGTATATCCGCGCTATGAAGAAATTGGCCCTTGCATCGCCCTTTGCCGCCGCCATTTCGGCCCAGTAAGCCGACCGCTTCCAGTCGAGTTCCAAAGGATCGCCGTAGAAATAGGCCGCGGCGAGCTCAGCCATGGCGAAAACATTACCCTTCTTCGCGGCTTTCTCAACGTTAACGCGCCAGCCGTCGCTGTCGCCTGCGCTCAATGCCTTTTGTCCGGCCGCAACGTCCTTGTCGCCCGGCAGATCGGCCGCCGCCGCCATTGAGCCGATGACCAAACCCGCCGCGAGCAAAGCGGCGGCTAAATATCTTGAAAGACCCATTGTGCCCCGTTCCCGTTGTATCCCCAATGTCGCCAGCTCACCGCCGCGCAGCGCATCCCCTGACAAGGCAAAATGACACTTCGCGGACGATTTGAAAATAGCCGCGTTATATTCTGGCTGCACAGGGTTGGCGACAAGCACGTGTCCATCCCTTGAGCTGACCGGCGCCAGAAAGGACTGAAATCGGCGGCGATACGAACTTGAGATTTGGCTACCAGATTTCGAGTTTGATCATTTGTTGGCCAACGCGATCAGATGCCAGCCAACTGAGCTCTGAAAGCAGCGCCATTTGAAGAAATGGAACCGATGATGGTGATTCGAGATTCCGTTTTCCGAAAAGGAATGTCGACGCCTCACGTCCGCCTGCCATTTACCGCCAAATTATCCAGGCGCGGGGGCTCTTTATATCGAACTTATCGCGGCCTCATTACCTTGCGCCGGCGGCCACGGTGATGAGGACTGTTCAGATGAATGTTGACGTTGAAGCCAGCTGGTCACTGTGGATGGATGTCCCGGCGCCGTTCTGTGAGCACATGCCCAATGACGTCGCCGCCGACGTCCTGGTGATCGGCGCCGGCATCGCCGGCTTGTCCACCGCCTATGAGCTGATGAAGCAAGGGCGCGACGTCGTCGTGGTCGATCGCGGCAAGTTCGGGCGCGGCCAGACCGCCCGCACCAGCGCCCATCTGGCCGTCGCATGCGACGACTATTACGACGAACTGATCAAGATGCTGGGGCAGGACGCGGCGCGGCAGTATTACCAAAGCCAGTCGGCCGCCGTCGACCGCATCGAGGCTATCGCTGCCGTCGAGGGCATTGACTGTGACTTCGCGCGCGTCGACGGCTATTTCGTGCCAGCCAGGATCGAAGACGGCAAATACCTCAAGGACGAGCTGGAGGCGGTCCACAGGATTGGCTATAGCGACGTGACGTGGGTCGAGTCCGGCGGCATTCCCGGCCATCCGACCCTGCCGGGCCTGCGTTTTCCGCGCCAGGCGCGCTTTCATCCACTGAAATACCTGAACGGCCTGGTCGATGCGCTGAAGGCCGGGGGTGCGCATCTCTATGAGGACATCGCGGTGGAAAACCTCAAGGAGAAGGACGGCAAGGTGACCGCCAACCTGGAAGACGGCCGCCATGTCGTCGCGCGCCAGGTCGTCGTCGCCACCAACACGCCGTTTCATCTGATGATCCCGATGCACACCAAGCAGGCGCCGTACCGCTCTTACGTCGTCGCGCTGTCGGTCGAAAAGGGCTCCGTGCCGGACATCCTGCTGTGGGATACGGTTGAGCCCGGTTATCACTATGTCCGCATCCAGCCGTGCCCCGACCATGACATCCTTATCGTCGGCGGCGAGGACCATAAGTCAGGCGAGGCCGACGACGGCGAAGCGCGGCTTGATGCTTTGGAAGCCTGGGCGCGCGAACGTTATCCCGGCGTGCGCGCGCGCCTCATGGGCTGGTCGGGCCAGGTCTATGAACCCGCCGACTTCGCGCCCTATATCGGCAAGTCGCCGGATTATGACCATGTTTACCTGGTGACCGGCGATTCCGGCGAAGGCCTGACGACCGGGGCGGCGGCGGGGCTGATCCTGCGTGATCTGCTCGAAGGCCGCGACAATCCGTGGGCTTCGCTCTATGAGCC
>CBFGPQ010000102.1:0-13546 GCA_965650705.1 uncultured Asticcacaulis sp.
ACGACGACCGGCAAGAACCGCATTCCCGCAGGCGTGCCTGCCGGCTATGTCGTCGGCCACAAGACCGGTACAGCCGCAACGCACGCCAACGACGTCGCGGTCATCTGGCCGGTGGGGGGCAAGCCACCGATGTTCCTGTCGATTTTCACGACGGGCGGAACGCTTGACGACGCTGGGCGCGACAAGGTCATTGCCGACCTGACGCGCGTCGTCTTCGAGACGCTGGCGTTCGCGGAGAGCCTGGGCGAGAAAGAGTCGTCAGCTACGTCATCCTGATGGCTTGACAGACTCAGGGTGAGCCGGTTTCTGAAGGCATGAAACAGGGCGTCTCCATTTCCGATGTGCTGGCCGAAGTCGCCATCATGGTTCAGCCGCATTTCGGCAAGGGCCGGCCGGCGCACTATATCCCGCAACTGGCCGAGATTGATCCGCGCCGTTTCGGCATGGCGGTGTGCACGGTAAAACGGGCGGGCAACGGCAGCATAAGCGGCTTTGAAGAATATGCGGTCGGCGACGCCGACGAACCGTTCTCAGCGCAGTCGATCACCAAGCTGTTTGCACTGGGCCTGGCGCTCAACCGTTTCGGCGACGAGGTCTGGACGCGCGTCGGCAAGGAGCCGTCGGGGACGCCGTTCAACTATCTGTCCCAGCTCGAACATGAGGAAGGCATTCCCCGCAATCCGTTCATCAATCCGGGCGCCCTGGCGGTCACCGACTGCCTGATGGACATCGTGTCACGTCCTCAGTTCCTGGTGCGGGACGTCATGGGCATGCTGTCGAAGACAAGGCTGACCATCGATGAGGCGGTGGCCGAAGGCGAAATCGCGACAGCCCACAAAAACCGCGCCATCGCCAATCTTATGCGCAATTTCGGCACCATTACGCACGACGTCGAGGCGCTCATATCGGCCTACTGCCACCAGTGCGCGATCGCCATTACCTGCCGCCAACTGGCGCGCGCCGCCTTGCCGCTGGCCGCCGGCGGGTTTTCGCCGGTGGTGGAGGAAACCATCTTTCCGCCGCGCCTCAGCCGGCGCCTGAACGCCTTGCTGCTTACGTGTGGCATCTACGATTCGGTAGGATCGTTCGCATATCGCGTCGGTCTTCCAGCCAAGAGCGGTGTGGGCGGCGGCATTGTCGCCATAGTGCCCGAAACGGCGGCGATCGCCGTCTGGTCGCCGGAACTCGACCGCTTCGGCACCAGCGTTGTCGGCGGCTACGCACTGGAATATTTCAGCCAACTGACCAACTGTTCGGTGCTTTAGGGCGCATTACAAAATTTGCTGTTGCCGCCGTTGGATCGAAGCACATCGACATAGTATTCCGCCATCGCGATGGTACGTGGATCATTCGCCGGGTCCGGTGCGCGTAAAGCGCTCGTCGCCCTGGTCCATTCGCCTGCACATCGCGCCTTGTCCTGCGTCGACCGGGCGCAGTCGGCAAAGGCGTCGAAGGCCGTGCGATAGGTGGCGAATTGCCCGCGTGTCATCGGTGCGCCATGGCCGGGAATGACGACGGTGAAGCGCGTCTTCCATATAGCGGCAAGCCCGTCCTGCCAGCCTTTGACGCAGGCCGTGTCGAGGAAGGGCACGGGCAGGGTGACAAGATCGCCCACTGCTGCCACACCGCTTTTGGGATCGAACACCCAGACATCACCTTCGGTCGCGGCATTAGGCGCCAGATTGACGTGGAGGTCCTTGCCGGCGATCCGCCGCTTGCCGGATGCTTTCACCGCCACGTCTGGCCGAAGGTGCGCCGGGGCATCAACCGTCGCCAGGTCATTGCGGATATCCTCCGCCAGATCTTTTGGCGCCTGGCCAGAGTCGAGGAAGGCTCGGCTTTGTTTCGCGCTGTTGGGAAAGAAGTCGCGCAGTGCGCCGTCTATGGCCAGCGAGCCCCAGACCTTGGCCTTCGGATGCGCGCGTTTAATCTCGGCATTGCCGCTGGTGTGATCGAGGTGCCAGTGGCTGTTGATGATGGCGGCAATGGGTTTGACCTGCGCCGCCGCGAAATCGAGAATGGCGTGCCGGTGCCAGGCGTGACGGCCGGTATCCATGACGATCAGGCCTTCGGGCGCGTTGAAAATCACAGTGTTGCCATCGGGTTGGCGGTTCGGAAGAAAGCCGCCGGGAATGAACGTCACGCCTTCCGTTATGGCGCGCGGCTCTGTTGGCATCTGGGCATGCGCCGCGGTCGGCAGGACAAAAAGACAAAGGATCAGCGCGCGCAACCCGGTCATGATGGCCTCCGTTTGCATCAGACTACTCCGGCTTACGCCGCCCACCCAGTTACAAAGCGTTCATACCGTGCGGCAATCCGGCGCTGGACGCCAAACGCGGCGTATCCTATCGATAGCAAAACAAGGGGCGGGTAGCAGAATAATGACCTATCGCATCGCGATCGCCGGGGCTGGGACGACCGGCCTGGCCCTGGCTGGGTTTCTATGCGCCGGCGGGCACGAGGTGTCGATCTTCGAGCGATTCGACACGGCGGCGCCCGTCGGCGCGGGCCTGCTGATCCAGCCGACCGGACTGGCGGTCATGGCGCGCCTGGGCATCGACAAGGCGTTGGCCGCGCGCAGCGCGCGTATCAAGACGCTGTATGGCAGGACCCATACAGGCCGGACGATCTTCGATCTTAGCTACGACATTCTGGGCAAGCACATCTTCGGCCTGGGCGTCCATCGCGCCAGTCTTTTCCAGGTGCTGCACGACTACGCCATCGCGGCTGGTGCCATCCTGCATACGGGTTGCGAAGCGAACGAAGTCGTGACGCATCCTGACGGGCTGATGTCGCTGAAGATGGTGAACGGTGACGATTTCGGGCCGTTCGATCTGATTGTCGATTGCACCGGCCGCCATTCAAAGCTGGCCGAGCGCCACGCCCGTATCCACACCAACACACCTTATCCCTACGGCGCCTTGTGGGGCGTGTGCCGTGACCCCGGACAGGCCTTCGGTCAGGGCGGGCTGCAACAGAGATACGACACCGCGCGCGTCATGATCGGCACATTGGCTATCGGCAAGCGGCCGGGCGAGGATGTGGACCATATTGCCTTCTTCTGGAGCATGCCGCGCCGCGACCTTGAAGCCATACATAAAGCAGGTATTGACGCCTGGAAGGACCGCGTCACCGGCTACTGGCCGGAAATGGCGCCGTTCGTCGATCAGATGCGCGACTTCGGTGACCTGACCTGGGCGGAATACGGCCACAAGGCGCTGCGCTCGCGCGTGCAGGGCCGGCTGGTCTTCGCCGGCGATGCCGCCCATGCGATGAGCCCGCAACTGGGGCAGGGCGCCAATCTCGGCCTGATCGACGCCTGCGTGCTGGGCGAGGCGATCAACCGAAACGCGGTGCTCGACGACGCGCTTGTCGAATACCAGCGCGTGCGCAGGAACCATCTCGGTTTCTATCACTATGCCAGCCTGTGGATGACGCCCTTCTTCCAGGGCGACGGCGTGATCGAACCTGCCGTGCGCGACCTGCTGTTCGGGCCGATGTGCCATATGCCCTGGATGAAGGATGAGATGATGCGGACGCTGGCCGGCATGAAGACCGGCCTGTTCAGCCACATCGATCCCGGCCAATGGCACGATGACTACCGGATCAGGCGACGCTGATTCCCAGCGCCTGCCGCCAGGTCTCGATCGCGGAAAGTTTATCGTACAGCGGCTGCCAGTCGTCGACTTCGGCGATGCGTGCCCAGATAGCTTCGATCTCGCCGATCAACAGGGTTTCGGGCTCGGGCAGTAACAGTCGGGGGTGGCTGAGCTTGGCCGTATCGGCCGTGTCGTAGCCGTCGAGCACGGCGCGGAAGACGGCAAAGGCTTCGCCGCTGTAATGTTGGGCACGCGAGCCATCCATGGCAAAACCTTCGCGTGTCTTGCCGCCGAACCAGTCGTGGAACAGTGCTTCGAAACTGCCGTCGAAGGTTAGAGCCTTCAAAAGATTGAAGATGGCGTGGGTGAGAGGCTCATTGTCGGCCTGCGGTGTCAGGTTCAATCGCACGCAGAAGGCCAGGCCCAGTTCTTCGCGGAACCGCGCGTCGAACTGGCGCAAAGATTCGGTCAGCGGCTCGGACGGACAGATCAGGGTCAGGCACGATCCCAGCCGCGCCAGGTTCCAGCCAACGGCGTCGGGCTGGCGGCCATAGGCGTAGAGGCCCCACTGGTCGAAATAGGCGGCGGTGAACTCCGGATCGTAGTGCGGCAGGAAGCGATAGGGACCGTAGTCAAAGCTTTCGCCGGTGATGTTCATATTATCGGTATTGAGCACACCATGGACAAAGCCCGCCGCCATCCAGCGCGCCGCCAGCCGCGCCGAAGTGGCGACCGCCGCATCGAAGACGCCTGCCGGCCCCTCGGCGTCCGGGTAATAGTTAGCGATGATGAAGTCGATCAGCGCGGCCATTGTCTCGGTGTCGTTCAGATACGCCAGCCGCTCGAATGTGCCGAAACGGATATGGCTATGGCTCAGGCGGACCAGTACCGACGAACGCGTCGGTGACGGCTCATCGCCGCGCACCAACTGCTCACCGGTTTCGATCAGGGAAAAGCTTTTTGACGTCGGCACGCCAAGTGCCTCTAGCATTGCCGTGGCCAGGACTTCGCGCACTCCGCCTTTCAGCGTGAGGCGGCCGTCGCCGCCGCGCGAATACGGCGTCTTGCCGGAACCCTTGGTACCGAGATCGAGCAGGCGGTCATGGTCATCCAGCAATTGCGCGAACAGGAAGCCGCGTCCGTCGCCGAGATCGGGATTGTACTGGCGGAACTGGTGGCCATGGTAGCGCAGGGCCAGTGGCGCAGGCTGGTTGCCGGGCAGGGCTTCGAATCGGCCGAAGTGCCGCACCCAATCGTCGTCGGACAGATTATCCAACCCGACGGTCATCGCCGCGCGATCGTTGCGGTAACGCAAGATCCCTTGCGGAAAATCCGCCGCCGTAACGGCGTCATGCAGAATCAGCCCGCTGTCGAGCAGGCGGAGAGCCGGACGATACATAGTCACTTGCAGGCCTTGACCTTGGTCCAGGCGTCGAGATTGTAGGGCTTGCCGGAAGCGCGCGACACCTTAGTTTCGACCAGATACGTATTGCCTGCGTCCGCGACGCGCATGCAGATGATAAAATGCAGGTTGGCGGTTGCCGCCTGTTGTGCTTTCAGAATCGTCTTTAACTCCACCGCTTTGGTTGCGGCTGCGAATCTGGCCGCGGCGACAACGCCCGTGCTGGAGACTGGCACGGGACCGTAGGCGGTGTTGAAGGCGGTCGTTGCCATCGCCAGAGGCGCGGACAGCAACCCCGCGAGGACAGTGGCAATTCGCAAGGTTTTTCTTAAGGACATATTCGTCTCGCTCAGGTTTCGGGCTTAAGTGAACGTTCATCGTGATGCCCGCAAGCACTGACGGCCAAATTCTCGCGGAAAGTTGACCTTAGGTGTGTGGCTTTTATGCGCCACAGTCACAGGATTGTCATGGGACAGATCGCATTCTGCGGCGGTAAATCGTCCTGCAACAGTGGTCCCACCTCGAATGCCGTTACGTCAAAGTCTGGCTTAGTGAGCAACTGCAATATAGAGTGGGTAAAAAAACGACCGCTACACAACACTTGCAAGTATTGGTTTTTTTCCGATAACCGACGAAATTGCTTCGTAACCGTGTTTTTCTACCGCGCCTGCGTAAGTATTGACGTTACGTAAACTATTGCATTGCAGTGTAGCCGCATCCAAATTTGTTTCCGTGCGCGTAATGTGTTAGTCAAATCAGTAATCGGACGCCGCTTTTTAAGGCGGTTTCCGCTTACCGGACGCAGATCCGGCAGTAACAAAAAATGGTCTAAGCAGAGATGAAATTGCCCAAAGGGAACGCCATGCAAAACGCCACAACTTTACTGAAGTATCGCCACCTGATGGCAGGCGCCGCGGGCGCCGCGCTTCTGGCCGGTCTTCCCGCGATCGGTTTCGCCCAGGACGCGCCTCCGGCTGACGAAGGCACGATCATCGTCACCGCCCAGAAGCGCGAGCAAAAGCTTCAGGACGTGCCGATAGTGGTCACTACCCTGTCGGCCAAGCTGCTGCAGGATGCGGGCGTGCGCGACATCAAGGACATGCAGATCCTGACGCCGGGCCTGACCGTTACCACGACACAGAACGAAAGCCTGACAACCGCCCGTATCCGTGGCGTCGGCACGGTCGGCGACAATCCCTCGATGGAATCGTCGGTCGGTGTTGTGATCGATGGCGTCTATCGTCCGCGCAACGGCGTCGGCTTCGGCGATCTCGGCGAAATGGAACGCATCGAGGTCCTGAAGGGCCCGCAGGGCACACTGTTCGGCAAGAACACTTCGGCCGGTGTCATCAATATCATCACCAAGAAGCCCGCCTTCACCTTCGGCGCCGAAGGCGAAGCGACCTTTGGCAATTACGGCCAGCAGGGCCTGGCTGCCTCGGTCACCGGCCCGCTGGTTGACGACCTGATCGCTGGCCGTCTCTATGTCGCCAGCCGCAAGCGCGACGGCTTCATGAACGTTAATACCGGCGTCGGCCCGCGCACGATGACGGATGACGGCACGCAGGACTTCTCCACCATCCGTGGCCAGTTGCTGTTCACGCCGACCGACCTGATGGATATCCGCCTGATCGGCGACTACAGCCACCGCAATGAATACTGCTGTACCGCGGTCCAGATCCGGACCGGGCCGACCGGTGCGGCGATCAATATGCTGGCGGCCGGCAACGGCGTTGACACGACACCTGACCCGGAAGCCCGTATCGCCTATGCCAACCGCGACACGCACCAGGTCATCCGCGACGGTGGCTTTTCGGTTGAAACCAATGTCAAGCTGCCGGACCTGTGGGATTCGCAACTGACCCTGATCAGTGCGGCACGTGACTGGAAGTCAACAAACGGCCAGGACATCGACTATACCGGCGCCGATATCCTGTATCGCCGCGACAATGGCGACTTCGACGCCCGCTTCAAGACCTTCAGCCAGGAAGTCCGCCTGGCCGGCGCGACCGAAAACGTCAACTGGCTGGTGGGCGCCTTCTACGTCAAGGAGGACCTGGATCGCCATGACTCTTACGTCTACGGCGCGCACTACGAGCCCTATCTCAGCCTGCTGATCTCCAGCCAGCTGAACGCCATCAATCCGGCAATTACCCCCAGCCCGACCTTCCTGCCCAACATGACGGGCCGCGCTTTCGGCACTAATTTCCGGGCGGGTGAGGGGGCGCGCGACCACTACACCCAGACCGACGAATCCTTCGCCCTCTTCACCAACAATTCGTGGAAGATTCAATCGCTCGAATTCACCTTGGGCCTGCGCTACACCCAGGAAAAGAAGAGCATGACGGGCTTCTACACCAATACCGACAATGGTGCGGGGTGTGGGGCGGCCCTGACCCGCTACCAGCAGACCGGCGCGCTCTATGCCGCGGCGCTGGCCGCCAACCCGACCAACCCAACGGCCGCCGCCGGTCAAGCACTGGCCAACGGTGCCAACCCGATCTGGCTGGGCGCCATTCGGGCGGGCGGCACGACGGCAGCGACCCTGGCCGGCGCCATGTGTCCGTTCTGGGCCAACCCGGCCTTCAACAACCGCACTGTTGCCGACAGCAACAGCGACGGCGACCTGTCCGGCACGTTCAAGGCGGCATGGCACGTCAATGAAAACACCATGACCTACGCCTCCTACGCGCGTGGTTACAAGGCTGGCGGCTACAACCTCGATCGCGCCCAGACCGGTGTCACACCCGACGCCGACCTGTGGTTCCCACCGGAAACGGTTGACTCCTACGAACTGGGTCTGAAAACGACCCTGTTCGACGGCGCGCTGCAACTGAACACTGCCCTGTTCGACCAGAAGTTCCAGAACTTCCAACTGAACACCTTCCTCGGCACCGCCTTTGTGGTCGAATCGATCCCTGTCCTGGAATCGAAGGGCTTCGATGCCGACGTCTACTGGCGTACGCCGATCACCGGCCTGACCTTCCAGGGTGGCGTGACCTACACCGACACCAAGTATGGCAAGTTCACCGCGGCGGACCTGATCAACCCGACCCACTTCCCGGGCTTGTCGCTGCTGCCGGGGTCGCAGATGTCGTTCGCGCCCAAGTGGAGCGGTACCGCGGCCCTGTCGTGGGGCGGCAATGTCGGCGATCTTCGCGTCGCGGCCAATCTGTCAGCCAAGTATTCTTCGGAGTACAACACCGGTTCGGACCTGATCCCGTTCAAGGAACAGGACGCCTTCACCCTGATCAACGGCCGCGTGTCGATCGGCGCGCCGGATCGCCGCTGGACGGTCGAGCTCTGGGGGCAGAACCTGACCGACGAAACCTATAAGCAGGTTGTGATCAACGCGCCGTTGCAGGGCACCGGCTTCCAGCAGACGGTCCAGTCGGGCGGTTCGCACCCGGGCACCTATTACAACCAGGCTTCGGATACCAACACCTACGACGCCTTCCTGGGCGCGCCGAAAACCTACGGTGTCACCTTGCGCGTCCGGTATTAAGATTAAAAAGAAGACGGCGCATATGGCCGTCCAAAGCTAATAAAATAGAAGCGGCGAAGGGGACTTCGCCGCTTTTCTTATTGGGTTTTGAGAAGCGCGGGCTTAGACCCTTCGCCCCTTGAAGGCCCTGCCAATGGCGATCAGCAGACAGGCGCCAACCACACCGGCAATCAGGTAACCGATAACGCCGCCAAGTTGCACGCCGATCATGGCCAGAACGGCATTGGCGATCAGGGCACCCAGGATACCCATTACGATGTTCATAAGCAGGCCTTGTTCCGAACGCATGAATTGTTCGGCGATCCAGCCGGCGAGCGCGCCAACGACGATAGCCGCCAGCCATCCAACTTGAAGTTCCATAAGACTATCTCCATCCCCGCTCCGTGCGGGATGGACTAACGATAGCAAAGGGCTTGCGCGGATTTGGATAGGGTTCGCGACGGCAGGATGCAAGCTTTTGGCAAAAAGTGCCTTATAGTTTTTGTTTTGTCGCATTTCCTGATGGCGAACCTGTGGCCACTTCGCCTGGAATACTTTGATTTTACAGGCGAAGCTGTCCGGTTGCGATCTGGGAAGCCATATCGGGCGTCAGCGGCACATAGTCGTCGTTACACAGGATGTAGAGCGGATCGGTAACGGCGCCGAGGTCGAAGCCCGCCTTGATCAGGTCCATCTTCTTGTATTTGAAGGTGCCGGTCGTTTCGACCTCCTGCAGCAGGCGGATGAAGCGCGGCCGCGCATAGGCGGGCAGCTTACTGTCGACATGGTCCTTGAACAGCTTGAGGTCAAAGCCTTCGCGCGTGATCAGGGATACCATGCCGGCCTTGCCGTCATGATTCGGGACGGGAATGCCGTAGACGATGGCCTCCTCGACGCCGGGCGCGGAGGCGCAGTATTCGGCGACTTCCGAGGTCGAGACGTTTTCCCCTTTCCAGCGGAAGGTATCGCCGATCCGGTCAATGAAGTAGAGATAGCCCTGCTTGTCCTGGCGCATCAGGTCGCCGGTGCGGAACCACTGGTCGCCCTTCTTGAAGACGTCGGTCAGGACCTTTTTCTGCGAAGCGGCCTTGTCGGCATAGCCGGAATAGGCATGGCGGGCGTCGTGGGCGATGTGGCCGATAGCCTCGCCGATTTCGCCAGGCTTGCACTCGATGCACAGGCCGTTCTGGCCGCGGACCGGCATTTCACTTTCGATGTCGAACTGGACCAGACGGACATTGAATTTGTTGCGCAGGATGCGCGGCACGCGCGCGATGGCACCGGAATGGCCGTCGAGATTGAATAAAGACACGTTGCCTTCGGTCGAGCCGTAGAATTCGAGCACGTCGGGAATCTTGAACCGGCTCTTGAACTGGTCCCAGACCTCGGGCCGCATGCCATTGCCGAACGCCATACGGACCTTGTGCTTGCGTTCGTCGTCCGGGTTGGGGGCGGGCGGCGAGTTGACCAGGTAGCGGCACAGTTCGCCGATATAGACGATGTGGGTCACGCCTTGCAGGCGGACATCGCTCCAGAACTGGCTGGCCGAGAACTTGCGCTTGAGGACGATGGCGCCGCCGTTCATCAGGGCCGCGCCCGTGGCGCACAGGCCGCCCGTGGCGTGATAGAGCGGCAGGACGCAATAGACACGGTCGCCAGGCCTCATCTTGGTCAGACCGGCGAAGGCCTTCATGTAGAGTTGGGCGCGGGCGTTGGAAATCTTGGCCGCCTTGGGCAGGCCGGTGGTCCCTGATGTATAGATATAGAGGGCGGTCGACGAGGACTTCAGGTCGGCGCGCGGCGTGCGGTCGGGACGGACGGTCGATACGCCCTTGATGGCGGCGTCGAGGCTGCGGCAGTCCTCGGTCTCCTGTTCCCGCGGCAGATCCAGAACCCACAGTGCCTGGAAGCGCTCTATCTGGCTTTCGACCTCCAGGAAGCACGGCATGGTCGTCAGATCGACCAGGGTCAAAGAGGCCATCGAGATATTGAGGCAATGCGCCAGGCCCTTGCCCGTCAGCGAGTTGTTGATCAGGGCGGTGACGACCCCGATCTTGTTCATTCCGATCCAGATCGCCAGGTATTCCAGCCGGTTGGGCATGAACAGCGCGACGGTGTCGCCGGGTTTCAGGCCGCGTTGGCGGCCCCAGTGGGCGTAGCGGTTGGCCATGACGTCGAGCTGCTGATAGGTCAGGCTCTTGCCTTCGAAGATAATGGCCGTCTGCGTCGGCCATTGATCGGCGGCGTGTTCGAAGTCATCGCAGACGAGATTCGGCGAATCAGGATTGACGCTGCGGATGCGGCGGAGAATCCGCAGAAGGCGGGTGATGAAGGTGGCGTCACGCCTGATATTGCCGATGAAACCCATCCGCCGGTTCGCTCCCCTGAGAGGCATCCTTGCACGTGCCCCGAAACTACAGCCGAATCATTACACCTGAACTCTCAAAAAGCTGTGAATCGGTGTTTTTTTAAGGCATTGGTTTCCGTAAGCGTAGGGGAGGGGCGCGCCTCTTGTCCTCACTCTTGCCATGCGGCGGACAAACCTGATAACAGGCGGACATCTTTTGATTGGAGTGTCCCTTGACCGTCGCCGAAGCCCTCGAAAACATCTACACGTCGCTGGCCAACGACAATGCCGAGATCGACACGCACATCAAGGCGTTGAAAGAGGCCCTGGCAGCCGAAGGCCTGAAGGAGGCGGTGGTTCAGCCGACGCGCCTGGCCCAAAATAACCGCGCTGGCCGCAAGACCATGCAGTCCTATTTTCGCAAGCGCGGCGTCACAGTAATCTTTTCAGAAGATTAAAAGCCGGGATAAAGTCTTCGGGGGCAATTGTGACAATCCCGTGAAACTTTTGGTGAAGTCACGCAAAGCCCTTTTTGCCAACATAATTTTTGCCTATAAGTCCGCGCGGCGTGTTCAGTCCCCGGATCATCCGGCAGCTTGTCATGCCTGACGCATTGCGCAAGACTTGCGCATAACATTGTCGCTGATTCTCTACCGGTGATTGACCGGCCGCGACGCGGATGTGAGGTAGGAATGAAAAATTCTGTGTCCCAGAGCCCCCGCCCCTTGAGCCCCCTGTCGGTGGCGGTCATGGCCATGGCGGCATCAATGATGACCTGGGCCAACAATGCCGCGGCCCAGGCCGTGGGCGGTCCGGCCGGATCGTCGCCGATCACCGGCGCCGTCGACTGGATACAGCAGACCCTGCTGGGCCGCGTTGCCACTACGGTCGCCGTCATCGCGGTCGCCGCGGTCGGTTTCATGATGCTGACCGGCCGCATGAACTGGCGCTACGGCGCGACCGTCATCGTGGGCGTCTTCATCCTGTTCGGTGCGGCGACGATCGTTGGCGGCATCCAGGCCATGGCGCGCTAACGCCATGACGGACCTGGTCAAATCTCCGGTGTTCAAGGCGCTGACCCAGCCGCAGATGTTCGCCGGCGTGACCTACAGCTACTTCATCATCAATGCGGTGGTGACGACCGAAGTCTTCCTCATCACGCGTTCCTTTTGGGCGTTCGCGGTGTCGCTTGTCATCCATGCCATCGGATATCTGGCCTGCCTGCGCGAACCCCGGGTCTTCGACCTGTGGATGACCAAGGTGCAGCGCTGTCCCCGCATTCGTAACTGGCGCTACTGGCGCTGTAATTCCTATCATCCTTAAGTATTTTTAGATTATGGCTGACGAAAGCAAGGGATTGGGCGGTTTCGCGGGCTGGGCCAAAAAGGAAAAGCGCGTCGGCGACCAGTTGCCTTACGACCATTTCCTTGACGACCGCACGATCGTGCTCCGCGACGGCAGCCTGATGCAGTCGCTGTATCTCGAAGGGTTCGCTTTCGAGACGGCGGACACCGAAGAGGTCAATCACCGCCAGTTCATCCGGGCCGCCGCTCTACGGGCTATTGGGTCTTCGCGCTTCGTTCTTTATCATCACATCATCCGCCGCAAGGTCAGCGTCGGCCTGAACGCCAGCTATGACGACCCGGTATGTGGCCTGATCCAGTCGAAGTGGCAGGACAAGCTGTCGTCGCGCCAGCTGTTCGTCAACGACCTGTTCATTACCGTTGTCCGCCGCAACCCCAAGGGCAAGGTCGGGTTCGCCGAACGGCTCGCCGACATGTTCGGCAAGGGCCTGGGCGATAATGCGCTTGCCGCCACCCAGGCGCGCGACCACAAGGAAATCCAGGCCGCATCGGAAGCCCTAATGGCGGCGCTGCAATCCTATGGGCCGCGTCTGCTGGGCGCTTATGAGACGCAGAACGGCCGCTGCTCGGAACTGCTGGAGCTTTTGTCGGCCATCTATAATGGCGAGATGCGCCCGGTCCTGCGCACGCACGAAGATATTGGCCACTATCTGCCGTACCGCCGCATCAGCTTCGGCCTCGAATCGCTCGAACAGGCGTCCCTGGGCGAGGGCAAGGACTACGGCTCGATCCTGTCGCTGAAGGACTACCCGCCCAACGCCACGCCCGGCATGGTCGACGCCCTGCTGCGCCTGCCGTACGAGATGACCCTGACCGAAAGCTTCGGCTTCGTCGACCGTCAGATCGGCCTGGAGCGCATCAACCTGGCTCTGCGTCGCATGCGCGCCGCCGACGAGGAGGCGCTGTCGCTCCGCGCCGGCCTGATGTCGGCCAAGGATGATCTATCAACCGGCGTCATGGGCCTGGGCGAACACCATATGAGCCTGCTGGTCCGCGCCAAGTCGCTGGAGGCCCTTGATCCGGCGACCGCGCAGTGCCTGGCGGCCCTGGCCGACCTCGGCGCCGTGGCGGTGCGTGAGGACGTTAATCTCGAACCGGCCTTCTGGGCGCAGTTCCCCGGCAATGAGCCGTTCATCGCGCGCAAGGCGCTGATCTCGACGTCGGCCTATGCCAGTTTCGCCTCGCTGCACGGCTTCCCGATCGGCCAGCCCGAGGGCAATCACTGGGGCCAGGCGGTCACGGTCTTCGAGACCTCGTCGGCCACGCCCTACTATTTCAACTTCCATAAGGCGGACCTCGGCAACTTCACCGTCATCGGGCCGTCGGGCTCGGGCAAGACGGTGGTGCTCA
>CBFGPQ010000103.1:0-13403 GCA_965650705.1 uncultured Asticcacaulis sp.
GACCTACGGTCCAGGCCGTTCCCCCATACACTCAGGGCGTGGGATATGTTGGCGCAACTTCGGGCGCAGGCAATTCGAACGTCAAGGTTTCCGAAGATGGCGTTCATTACAATAGCGTCGGACATTCGGAGGACGGAATGCGGATCCCGGGTGATGTCCGCAGCATGATGTACGAAATGAACCAGTGATGCCCAGCTACGGATCAGATCAAGGCTTTGCCGATTGGATGATGGCCAATGGCTACATGCTCCCTGGCGGGGCGCCGACCGCTGCCGTCCTGCGTCAGCGTGGCTCTACGTACATCGATGCCGCCTATGGCAGCCGGTTTGTAGGTGCTCCTGCAGGCGGCGTCGCTCAAGAACGCGCTTGGCCGAGGACGGTACACGGCGGTGTTATGCCCGCCGCCATTGTCGAGGCCTGTTATCAGGCCGCGTGGTTCGAGGCCAATAATCCCGGCGGCCTTATCAAGGCCGGAGCCGAAGTATCTGCCGTGAAACGGGAAAAGGTCGATGCGATAGAGGTCGAGTACGCCGCCGCACAAGGACCGTTCGCCGTCGCCTTGACGCCGCTTATCTCAGTCATCGATGGCCTTTTGGCGCCGTATCTGGCCAGTAAAGTGGCCGGAATGTGGGTCGCCTGAGATGGACACGCTTTATTCACGTGCCGAGGCGACTGCAGCGCGGTTGCTTAAAGCCTATGGGCAGGGACGGTATACGCTCACGCGCAAGGTGGCCGCAGCCGATCCGGACACACCATGGGAGGCTGTGGCGCCGGGGGCTGTGCAAACCTGGGAGTTGGATGCGGTGGGCCGTGCGGTCAGCCGCCGGTTTGTCGATGGAAAGAGCATTGTGGCCAGCGACCGAGAGGTGTTGGCGGCCGCATTCGGCGATCAGCCCTGGCCGGGCGACGTGCTGATGAAGGATGGCGTGCCGCTGACGGTCGTCAGGGTCGCGCCAGTCACCGATGCCGGGGTCGCCTGGCGCTTCATCGTCAAAGGATAGTCACATGAGCAGCGGATTTGCCGCTCTGGTCGAGGCCTGGTGCCGGGCGGCAGAGGCGCGAGCGGACGCGGTCCTGCATGAAGCCATCCGCATCGCCGCCGAGGAGGCGAAGGGGCACGCGGGCGACGGCGAAGGTGCCGAGGCTGTCAAAGGATCGCTCATGCGTGGTGACGACGCGCACGGCGTGTCGCTGAGCTTCGGTTCGGAAAAGGCAAAGGCGCTCAACTACGGCTTTACCGTCAAAGGGGCCGACGGCCGTAAGCACAGCCAGCCGGGGCGCAACTTCATCGGGCTGACCGCCCGTCGCTGGCCGCACATCGTCGCGCAGGCCGTTCGGAATACCCAGACATAACAGGAGGCGTCATGCCTGCCACAGAGACCCGGATATGGATGGCGCTGCGCCAGCGCATCCTGACCCTGCCGGGCGGCTATCCGCTCGATTTCATGGATCCATCGTTCGAGCGGCCGGCGGATGCGACGGGGCCGCTGGCCTACATCGAGACCGCAAGTATCGACGGGGCGCCCGAACGCATCACATTGGGCAGCGACGATCCCGACGACCGGGGCGGTATTTTGACGGTCACTCTGATGATGCCGGTGCATATGAAGCAGACGCGCGAATACATCAAGGAGCAGGGCGGGCGGATCGCAGCGCATTTCCCCAAGGACCTTAAGCTCTATTTTGAAGGCGTGATGGTGCGGATCGAAGCCAGCCCGCGCGTCGTCGATCCCTACCGCGACGACGCCTACTGGCGCGTCCCTGTTTCCATCCGTTGGCAATCTTTTTGTTAAGGTTTGGCCTTTTCCTGAGGTTTTTGAAATGCCCCTGAATTCCAATGAGCTGCTGCGCACGTCATCGGCCAGCGATATTGTTCTCGTCACCAAGGCCAACAGCGACCTGCCAGGCGGGATCTGCCGCGCGCTGTGGGTCGGCACCGCCGGAACCGCCTTTGTCACGACGGCGGCGGGTAACGACCGCGACAGTGTTCCGCTGCAGCAAGGGATTAATCCGATCATGTGCGTCCGCGTTCGTCCCGGCGGAACGGCCAGCGATATCTGGGCGATGTACTGATGCTGGGTCTAGGTTTGGGCACGGGTGCGCCGCGGTCAAGGGCGGCAGGGCTTGCCATATCGTCGAACGCGGTCTTCCTGTGTGACGGAGACTCGATTTCCGCGGAAACGGACGGCCTGTCGCTGGCGGGGCACCTGGCCGTGCGGACGGCGGGGCGGATGACCTTCGCCGCAAACGCCTACCCGCCGCCGCCCAATGCGCGTCCCGGCACGATCGGCGTCGGTGGAAAGAAGATCGCCGACCAGACACTGAATGTCGCGGCGGCCTTTTCTGCCGATCCGGCCGTAACCCACATCGTCTTTCATTGCGGCACCAACGATATGTCGCCGACGCCTGAAAGCCAGATGCGAAGCGATTTCCTGGCCTATTGCGACGCGTGGAACAGCCGCGGCGTCAAGGTCATCTATTCCTGCATATTGAAGCGGATCGACACGGTGGGCCTGAACGCCGGCAACGAAGACAAACGCAAGGCCTTCAACGCCTGGGCGGCGGGTCAGGTCGGAACGCACGGTCTGGCCGCCGTTGTCAATCACGACGCCACGTTCGATCCCGCCGTGATGCCCGCGCTTATTCAGGCGGACGGGATTCACCCGACGGTCGCCGGCATGCGCGTCATTACCGGCAACATCGTCACGGCCCTGTCATTCCAGGCGCCGGACTATCTCAGCCTGATGCCTGGCGCCAACGTCGTGCCCAACCCGACCTTTGCCACACCGGTCGCCTATACGACCGGCTTCACTGCCGACAGCGTCGTTCCAAACAGCTGGACGATCAGCAACGGTTCTGGCGCGACGGTCAAGGCCTCGGTACTGGATATCGGCGGGACCCGCGTCTTCGAATTTCTCGGCAGCGGATCCGCGACCAGCGCCGCAAGCGATCTGAGGCTGTCCAGGAACATATCGGAGCTGGCGCTGGCGGCCGGGCAGTGGGTCGAAGGCGGGCTGTTCGTCGATATCGGCAATGCGGCGGGCACCGGCGATGCCGTTGGTCTGACGGGCTGGTCCGTCGCGACCGGTGATGCCTACGTGTTCAGGAAAGATCATACGGCGTCCAGTTCCGGGGCGCTGAACTGGAGGTTCACGGGCTTTGTCCGGGTTCCGCCGGTGAAAGAAAACGCCGCCAGCACCTTCCAGGCGTTCGGCTTTTATTGCCGGATGGCCGCAGGCCCGGTTGATTTCCGCATCCGGCTGTGGTCGCCCTTTGCCTGCGTGGCAGGATAATTAAAATTTTCAACGCGCTGCGGCGCACACCTAACCCTTCATCGAAAGGATACTGATATGGCGCTTCAAAAAGTGGCCGGTGAGAAACTGTATATCGGCGGCGTGCTTAACGACAAGGCGGCCGATCACGTCGCGGCCGATTTCACGTCGCAGACCTGGGTTCTGGTCGACGGCTATGCCAGCCGTCCGGCTTTGGGTGATCAGGCGGCGGAAATCGCCACCGACCTGATCAATCGCGGCCGCACCGTGGTGCAAAAGGGCACGCGCCGGTCGCCGGCCGGTGAGCATCGCTTCGCCGCCATCGCTGCCGATCCGGGTCAGCTGGCGCTGAAGGCGGCCGCCGACAGCCATTCCAACTATGCTTTCAAGCTGGTCAAGGACGATGCACCGCCGAGCGGCACGCCAACCACCCTCTATTTCATCGGCCTGGTTCTGTCCAAGACCGACCAGGGCGGCGAGGCCAATACGGCGTCGATGATCACCTTCAACATCGCTCCGAACTCGAACATCGTCGAGGTCCCGGCCGACGACGCCTAAGGCGAACCGGTCCGGCACCGGGACAAGAATCCGCAGCCTTCGGGAGGCGGCCAGGGGAGGGTGGTGTCGGCGCTCTCCCCGAACCTTTCCGACAGAGGACATTTCCATGGATATTCAATCGATTAAAAAGAACAGCGCGGTGATCGCCGCCGGCCAGTGGGTGGACGATATTCCTGGCCTGAGCGACGCGCGGCTGAGGGTGCGCGGGCTGACCTGCGCCGCCGCGCGCGCCTTTCGCGCCAAGCGGGAGCGGGCGGCGCCCGACAGCGACCGCGAAGCGGACGGCATGCTGAATAACGGGGCGTTGCGCCGCATCCTGTGCGAAACGCTGCTTGAGGTCGTACTCATTGACTGGGAGGGGCTGACGTCGGGTGGCGAGCCTTTGCCTTACGCCAAGGAGACGGCGGAGCAGTTCCTGCTCGATCCCGATTACGAGGAGTTCGCCGACTGGGTTACCTGGGCGGCGCACAGTGTCGACCGCAACAATACCGGTGTGCAGGCGGCGCTGGAAAAAAACTCCGGAGCGCCATCCAGTGGCGCATGAAACACCTGGAGGCCTATGCCTGGTTCGTCGACCACGGCCGTGAGCCGCCCGCGGAGATCGCGCCGCCGGTGATGCTGCCGGGGGCGGAGTGGATGATCGACGCCTTCTTTGCCCTGATGGGGGACAGGCCCGTGGGTTTCGGGGCGGCGCCGATCCCGTTTTCGGCCATTGCCCGGTATGCGGCGATGTACGGGCTGGATGGGCCGGATGACTTCGATCCGTTCAACCGGCTGATCCAGGCGATGGACTGCGCCTGGATGGAAGCGGTCAGGACACGGGAAGGTTGACTGGGTGCGTTGCGGCGGGTTAGCTGGCGTGGAGAGTGGGAGGCGTCCATGTCAAAGCGTAATCTGATTATTGGTGGCGGGGTGATATTTCTGGTCCTGGTCGCCGCATGGTGGTTTGGCATAGGGCCCCTCAATGTCGCGCTGGCAAAGGGAGAGGCGAAGAAGCTTATTATTGCCAGTCTTCCCGAGCGTGCGTCGGTCGAGTTCCGGAACCTGAAAGGTTATTACACAGATCGAATCTGTGGTGAAATCAATGTTACCAATGGTCAGGGCGGATACAGAGGGTTTGAGCCCTTTATCTGGGAGCGCATTGGTGGGGTCGAGCTGAAGCCAGAGATAGAGACTGGGTCGGATCTCGAAAGTGTTCAGAAGCTTGAACAGGAATTTTGGGAAAGAAAATATTCCGATTGCATGGCCAACGGCATATAGGCCGCATCAGGGGATATTCTCGTGACAAAGCGCAATCTGTTTATTGTCGGCGGTGTGGCCGCATTTTTGGTGCTGGCGGTCGGTTACTGGTTTACCGCGCATTTGTGGACGGCCATGCGCGTTAAGGCCGAGGCGAAACGGCTGATCGTTGCAAGCCTGCCGGAGCGGGCGTCCGCCGAGTTTCAGAATATTAAGGCGACTCTCGTTGGCAATGTATGCGGCGAGATCAGTATCACAAATGACCGCGGCGGATATACCGGGTTCCAGTCCTTCTATTGGCGGAGGGTCGGTGGGGTCGAACTGAAGCCTGAGGTAATCGTCGGAAGTGACTTCGAACAGCTAGACAAAAGGAAGCTCGAATCCTGGCAAGATAACTATGACAGATGCATGGCCAGGGGATATTGATCCGGGTCTATTTGTATGAGTGGAAGGGCGAACCGGAAGCGTTGCTGTACGACGGTGGCGTATTGTCACGACAGCGAGACATCCAGTCCAGGTCGAAATTGGCGACGTTCAATGCCGTGCCGCCGTCGAACAGAGCCATTTCCCGAGTGGCAATAAACCGGCGATAGCCAGTGTATCCGCCGTAGCCGTTTTTGGCGTTCACCGATCCGCAGGCGACAAATGAACCATCGGGTTGCGGGTACACATAGCTGTCCCGGAACTTCGCGCTGTCCGGGTCCCTGAGGGTCTGGCGAACGATATTTTCGAACTGAAGAACCGACGGCTTGTGCGGTTCGTTGATCGCTGGGGTGCAAGACGTCAAAACGGGCAACGCACCTGCGATCGAAGCCAGAGTTAAAATAGCTCTGTATACCATCACTCATTCCTCAGAGCCGCGCCTGGGGTCAGGTTGGGCTTCAGCAGCGCCCATACAAGAGCGGCGACCCAGCCGAGCAGGCTCCACCCCAGAAACAGGTTGAGCGCGAATATGGCCACCGTCTGGGTGTGGTTGCGGAAGCCTGCCACAATGGTCGGCACGAAGTAGACCACCAATCCGACGACAAAAGTCAGCGGCATAAAAATCGTTTCAAACACCCGTTGCTCCCCTATGCACTGCCGTAAAGGTTGTCGCACGGTTTGCGTGGCTGAGGCAAGCGGCGTCCCACATCACTCATGAACATGAAGAAGCATGGCGCCGGCTGAAGGCTGGATGCCCTGGAGGCACTATGGTTGATATCGCCACGCTGGGTCTGAAGTTCAAAATGGACGGCGCCGATCAGGCGAAGACCATGCTGGACCAATTGACGACCAGCGCCGGACAGATCGGTAAGGCCGCTATAGATTCCAACGGCAGTTTTACCGATTTTGCCAGCACTGTAGCCGGGATCGCCGGTGAAGCCGGGCCTTACGGCAAGCTGGCCGAGGTTGCCATTCGCGCTGGCATCGAGATGCACAAGGGCGCCGAAGAGCAGATTGCGTTCCGCAACGCGTTGACGCTAACCGGCAATTTTGCAGGGACAACAGAGACTGCGCTATATCAGATGTCGCAATCGATCGCCGCGTCATCGGGCGTGTCAGCTGCGTCTGTGCGAGAGATCGAGCTGCAACTGGTGAAGACCGGGCAGGTCGGTCCGGGCGTCATGCATGAACTGACCGAAGCTACTGTGCTTTACGCCAAGGCGACGGGTACGGATGCGGCTTCGGCGGTACAGATGTTCACGCCCCTCCTGGGCAATACGACAAATGCTGCGCTGGCGCTCAATGATCAGTTTCATGCCCTAACGTACGAGCAACTGAAGAATGTCGAAGCGCTTGAGAAGCAGGGCGATAAACAGGCTGCCGTGAAGGCGGTAATGGACGCATTGCGTCCGACGCTCAGCAGTCAGTCCGAGAACTTGGGCTTTATCGAACAGGCCTGGGACAAGGTCGCATTGGCGATTGCTGGGGCACGCGATGAACTGATGAGCTGGGGCCGATCAAAATCGGCGGGCGGCACTCTCGACCGGATCGACGCGGACATTGTTGCGAAACTTGAGGAACGTAAAGTTATCGCGGACAGATTGGCTCTTTCCAAAACGTTCTGGGGCAACGTGAATTTGTCACGCGAAAAGGGCCAGATGGCCGACGCCCAACGCCAGGTTTGGCAAAATGAGATCGACGCAATTGACAAAGGTATTGAGGGATTGTCGGCAAAGCGCAAGGCTGAAGAAGCTAATCTCAAGAGGGCGAATGATCAGGCAGCGCTTCAACAACGGCTTGCCAGGATCATGCTTGAAGGTCAGACCGAACTCAACGAGCTAAAGCAGAAAGAAAGGGACCTCGACGCCAGCATCGCCGCGGGCCTTGTCACTCAAGTCGAGATTCATGAAAGACGGCTGGCAATCCAAAAAAGGATTTCCGAGATTCAAAAAGGCCAGGCATCGGCTACCAGGCCAGCAGTTTATGTCGCACAAAGGCCCCAGGTCGACGCGTTGGCTGCGGCACTGGACCGACTAAAGACCGCCGAAGAGCGGGTGGCCGAGCAGATGGAAAGGGATCGGGTCACATTTGCTAGGGCGTGGATGGCAGGAAAACTCGGTGCCGACGCGTACCGTGAGGCCCTGGACCGCCTGTACAGCTTCACGCCGAAACAGGAAAAACTGGCGCCACCAGATCCGGGACCGGAAATCGTTCCGGTGGACCAAGCGGCTTCCACCTCACATATCCCGACCACGGACGAGCTCGATCCGGTATCAAGGGCTTTGGAGAAGATGCGCGACTACGGCCGCGACATCGCCGATGAAATCGGTACCGCCGTCGCCTATGGCCGAGACCTGGGCGATGTCCTGGAGAACAGTCTTCGGCAGATGGCAGCGTCCTATATCACCGAAGGCATCAAGGGCATTATCGATTCCATCGGAAACATCGGTAAGACCGGAAGCACGGGTTCGGCGAGCGCTTCAGGCGGCAGTGGCAATATCTGGTCGACCATCTTCAGCGGCTTCAGCAGTTTGTTCAGCTGGGACGGCGGCGGTTATACGGGTGATGGGTCGCGTAGCGGCGGCGTCGATGGCAAGGGCGGCTTTCTGGCCGTCATGCACCCGCGCGAGACCGTCATTGATCACACCAAGGGCAGCCGGGGCGGCGGCGGACAGCCCGTACAGGTGGCCATCTCAGTCACGGTCGATGACGACGGCAAGATCAAGGCCTATGTCCGCGATAGCAGTGCCCGCGCCGTGCAGGCGGGCTTGAGCCAGTACGATGCCGGCATGCCCCGGCGCGTCGCGGCCATCACCAACGACCCCAGGCGGCGTTAGGAGAAATCACAGATGGCTCTCAGTTTTCCCTTAAGTCTTAGTGACTTTATTGAAAAACTTAAGGTTCAGTCGCAGAGCTTCGACCTGCCGGAAAGCCTGGTAGCGACCGGCACGACGGGCAGCGGCGACATCCTGACAGCCGATATCGGCACGCGGCTATGGTGCGGCGAGGTCACCATGGCGCCGATGGGCTATGATGACGCTGAAGCCGTGTCGGCCAAGATTTCGACGCTGCGGCAAGCCGGGAGGTCGTTCTTCATCTACAACATGGCCAAGCCTGGGCCGCGTCAGGACCGCGACGGCACCATTCTCGCCAGCGCCACGCCTCAGATAAAGGCGATCAATGGCAATAACCGCGAGATGATCATAAAGGGCCTGCCGATTGGCTACGTCCTGTCGGCCGGCGACTACCTCGGCTTTGCCTATGGCGCTAGCCTGGACCGGTATGCCTTGCACGACATTGCGACGGGCGGAACGGCCAATGGAAGCGGCGAGGTGAACATCGAGGTCTCCAGCTTCATCAGGCCCGGTGCGGTAGCGGATTTGGCCGTGACCCTGATCAAGCCGGTGTGCAAGGCCGTGCTCATCCCAGGCAGCGTGTCGCGCGGCACGGCGGCGGGGCAATATATCACCGGCATCACCTTCAAGTGGCGCCAGACCCTCAGGTAATTGGCTCTCAGGTCATCATGAAAATCCTATCCTCCGCTATACTGGCGGCGCGGCAGTCCCGCGCCGGAACGCTGGTGCATGGCCTGATCTATGTGACGGCGAAGACCCGCGATACGGGCGTGCCCGCGCCGGTCGGCTTCTGGACCGGCGAAGATCACCAGGCATTCACGATCAACAGCGTGTCGCGAACCTATTACGGGGCTGGCGCGGCGCTCGATCTTGGCGAAACGGTGTCAGAAGTCGGCATCGTGATCAGGACGCGTACCGTGCGGCTGTCGGGTCTGGCGCCAAAGGTGCTGGACATGGCAAAGGCGTATGAGGCCCGCCTGGCGCCGGTCGAAATCCATCGCGCCGAGTTCGATCCGCTGACCAATGCGCTCATCGATGCGCCGGAACGTGTGTTCAAGGGCTGGGTCGATCAGATCCAGTGGACGCAGAACGCTGAGACGGTCGAGTGCGTCATGACCCTGGCCAGTATCGCGCGCGCCCTGACGCGCACCCAAACCCAGAAGTACAGCGATGCCAGCCAGCGCCTTCGTGACGTCAATGACGCGTTCTTTCAGTACGTCGATGTCAGCGGCACGACCGACGTCTATTGGGGCGAGAAGCGCGTCGGTGGCACGCCGGGGGGCACGGTCGGAAATCTCGTTCAGAAAGTCACAAGCCGATGAGCCGGCGCAAGGATTGGCAGCCGCGCCTTATCGCGTATCTCGCAGCGGCATCGCGCAAGCCCTTCGTGCCGGGCGAGCACGACTGCGCTCTCTTCATGGCCGGCGCCATCGAAGCCATGACGGGCGAGGACCCGGCGGCCAAGTGGCGCGGAAAATACAAGTCGATCAAGGCCGGTGTCGCCGCTGTCCGGCGCAAGGGCCATGCCGATCACGTCGCACTCGTGGCCTCGCTGTTTGAAGAGGTGCCGCCCGCCTTCGCGCATGTCGGCGATATCGGCGTCGTTGAGGGGGCTTATGGCTTTGGCGCGCTCGGCATCGTCCAGGGCGAGGGGGTTTACGTGCTGACCGAAACCGGCATGGCGATTGTGTCGCGTCTGAAGATGCAGAGGGCTTTCCGGGTATGAGCTGGCGCAAAGTATGGCTGGGGGTTTCGGTTGCCATTGGCGCCTTGTTGGGTGTCGATGCGGCCTATGCCGATCCGGTGACCAGTTCCATCATGGCCGCCGTTTCGTGGCTCACCAGCGCGTCAATTGTGGCCACGGTCGTCCGCACGATTGGCATGTCTTTGCTGGCACAGGCGCTCAGCAAGAAGCCCAAGGCGCAGGTCGCGGGCGTCAAAACCCAGACATCGACCGGCGGTTCGACGCCGCAGACCTTTATCCTGGGCAAGCGCGCGACATCGGGCCAATTGGTCACGCCGCTCGATTCCTACGGCGTTGATGGTAAGACGCCGAATGCCTTCCTGACCTATGTCGTTGCGCTGGGCTGCATCCCGGGTCAAAGCCTGTCGCGTCTGGTGCTGAACGATGAATATGTGCCTGTCGCGGGCTCGCTTTCGATCATTGGCGGGTCAAGCGTTCAGGGCTATGCCCTGGGCGGCATCTATAGTGGCAATGCCTGGTTGCGCTTTTATGATGGCAGCCAGACGACGGTTGACCCCTTGCTAGACGCCAAGCTCAACGGCGTCGACCGGCCCTGGACCTCTGACATGGTGGGCAAGGGCATCTGCTATGCTGTGCTGGTGTTCCGTTTCAACCGTGAAGTCCTGAACAGTCCGCCCTCCGTCCGGTTCGAGCTGAGCGGCATTCCCCTTTATGATCCTCGCCTTGACACGACGGTCGGCGGCAGCGGCGCGCATCGCTGGGGAGACCCTGCCACCTATGCCACGAACCGGACCACGAACCCGGCCGTCATGATCTATAATCTGCATCGTGGCATTCGCTTGCCTGAGCTTGCCGGCGATCCACCTCGGCATTCGACCTATGGCGGCGAGGCGGCAGCGGAAGACCTGCCGCTGGATGTCTGGTTCGCGGCGATGAACGCCTGTGACGAAGCGGTCGGGCTTGATGCCGGCGGCACGGAGCCGCGCTTTACAGCAGGGCTTGAGGTGTCGTTGGCCGACGAGCCCGCCGATGTCATGGAGGCGCTGGAAAACGCTTGCCAGGCGCAACAGGTTGAGATCGGCGGCGCGTGGAAAATCCGAATCGGCGGACCCGCTATGCCGGTGGCCTTCTTCACCGATGACGACATTCTGATCGACCATGACCGGACACACGACATGTTCCCCGGCCTGGCCGAAACGCACAACGGCATCCAGGCCTCGCACCCGCTGCCGTCCGCGCTGTGGGAAATGACCGCCGCGCCGCCGCGCTTCAACGCGGATTGGGAAGAGGCCGACGATGACCGGCGCCTGATCGCCGACCTTCAACTCCCGGCGGTCTACAGCCCGACGCAGGCGCAGCGGATCATGAAATCCGCCATCGAAGAGGAGCGCCGCTTCCGCCGCCATGCCTTGAGCCTGGGGCCATATGGATCGATCCTTGAGCCGCTGGACACCATCGCATGGACCTCGGCCAGCGAGGGCTACACCAGCAAGGTGTTCGAGGTCACTCAGGTCAATGAGAGCCTTCGGACGCTGAACGTCGAGCTGGGCCTGCGCGAGCGCGACAGCGCCGATTTCAGTTGGGACCTGTCGGACGAATTGCCGTGGGTCGCGGCTATTCCTGGCGCTGTCCTGCCGGTAGCTCAGGCCGTGCCGGGGCTGACCGTCTCAGCCAGCTCGGTCAACGACGGTTCGGGCGCGGCGCGGAGACCCGCGATCTTGATCCAGTGGGACGGATCGGACATGCCCGATGTGCGTGGCATCATGTGGGAGGTCCGCGTCAAGGCGACGGGTGTCATTGTGACGCGCGGCAGCCTGTCCGACATCACCAGCAACGGCGTCATCATCGCCGAAGGCATATTGCCACTGACGACGTATCAGGTGCGGGCACTGTTGATCGTCGATCGCCCGACCACCTGGACCGCATGGGCAGATGGCGAAGTCACCACACTCGATCTCAGGATCGATTATGACGACCTTGCCAGCAGCCTTATCACGGCGATCGAAACGCCGCTCGACGAAATCCTTAAGACGAACCTTCAGTTCCAGACCTATAAGCAGATACAAGACGCGCTGAACTACACCGGAGACGGGCGATCGCTGCAGTTCGTGGCGCTTGAGGCCATCAACAAGGGCGAAACCGCTATCGATACCGTCAACCTGATCGGCGTCATGGCGGGCGATATGTCGGCGTTCCAACTCGATACGGCCTTCGTCAAGATCGCGGTACCCGATGGCGGGGGCGGGACCGAAGTCGTGCCGATGGCAGGCTTCATTACCACGACCTATGCCGATATCGCGGGCGCGCAATCGAGCATCACGGAACAGGGGCTGGTGATCGCCGGGTTGTCGGCGCGCTATTCGCTCAAGGTCGAAAATGTCGGATCGACAGGCGCCAAGGCCGTCGCCGGCATGGTGTTCGAGGCGGCCGATACGTCAACCATCGGCTTCTTCGCCGGGAACTTCTTCATCGCCGATAACACGGGCGACACCCTGAAGTATCCGTTCGTCTACACTGGTGGCCAGCTTTACCTGAATACCGATGTCCGCATCGACGGCGACCTTGTTGTCACGGGCACGGTCACGACTGACAAGCTTGTCGTCAATGCGATTACCAGCTTCGGCGCCATCGATTTCGGCGGCATGAGCAATGTCAGCACTGAAACGACGGTGGGCACCCTGGTCTTTAATCCCGACGGGGGCCGCGCCCGCGTCAGCTTCCGCGTGACCGTGGACAATCCCGGCAGCAGCCGCTTTGCCATCCGCATCAAGGTCAAGCGCAATGCCACGAACATTTCCGGCAGCCTGCTGTGGATCGGTGACGAAGCCTTCTCAACCATCTGTTCGACCTATGTCTTCGACAATTCCGGCGCCACGACCAATCAGACCTATACACTGACGGTCCAGACCGTGACCGGGACGAATATCGGGGATACGGGCGGCAGTGGCTATAACGCCAATGTCGGCGGCGGCAATCTGACGATCGAAAGCTTCAAACGATGAAACAATACGCCGTTTATCGCGATGCCGCGCCATACGCCGTGCTTACGGGGGCGCCGGACTTCCTGGCCGCCAATATCGCAGCGCTTGGCCCCGGCTTCGCCTGGCTGGAACTGCGGGATTTTGTTGCAGACGTGGCGGCTGTGCCGCCCTTTGATCCAAACAAGGTGACCCTGACGTGACCATTACCGCGCCTTCTTCCGCGTCGTGGCTTGACGACGGCCTGACGACCTTTGCGCCGACCGGCAGCGGTATCCAGACGGCTTACGGCAAGGTGTCGGCAGCCGCGCGGATCATCGATCTGGGCTCCGCGGTGACGCCCTGGCATGGCGTGGTGGCGTTTGAGCCGTCC